>CAZBCL010000002.1:260252-263959 GCA_964490645.1 uncultured Spirochaetia bacterium | reverse complement strand
TTCCGTTTTCGTCCCAGCCGACATACGTATCAGATTCAAAAGACTGATTTTCAATGAAACTACTTTCATTGAATTTGCATACATGTATTTTTCCGTTTTCGTGCCATCCCATTTCATTTATTTTCAGTACTCCGGCAGGGGTATTTGCTTTTTGCGGTGTGGAAACAGAACAGTATTTCATTTTATTGTTTTCATACCATCCCAAGCTACTTTCAACTTTCAGTCGCCCTGCAGGAGTGTTAACTTCCTGCGGTTCTGAAAGAGAGCATTCACACATTACATCGTTTTCATACCACGACAAGGTATTGTTTAGTTTTAATTTTCCGGCGGGGGTATTGACTTCCTGCGGTTCTGAAAGATCGCATTTATATATTTTGCCGTTCTCATGCCAAACAATTTTATCCAGCTTTAATGGTCCATTGGGTGTATTGACTTCCTGCGGTTCTGAAAGATCGCATTTATATATTTTGCTGTTCTCATGCCAAATAATTTTATCCAGCTTTAATGGTCCGTTGGGTGTATTGACTTCCTGCGGTTCTGAAAGATCACATTCAGATATTTTGCCGTTCTCATGCCAAACAATTTTATCCAGCTTTAATGGTCCATTGGGTGTATTGACTTCCTGCGGTTCTGATAGATCGCATTTATATACTTTGCTGTTTTCATACCAAGTGATTTTATCCAGCTTTAATGGTCCGTTGGGTGTATTGACTTCCTGCGGTTCTGATAGATCGCATTCAGATATTTTACCATTCTCATACCAAGTAAGTTCGTCTGCTTTTAGTCGTCCGCTGGGGGTATTTGCGAACTGTGCTCCGAAAAGGTCACAGTATGTTATTATACCATTTGTATACCAACGATGGGAGTATCTTCCACTTACCATCAGTTGTCCGGCGGAAGTGCTTACGAGCTGTGGTCCGGCAAACGAACATAGTTTTATCCTACCATTTTCATACCACGATACACCATTTTCTATCCTTATTCGCCCGGCAGAAGTATTTGCCATCTGTAGCCCGTAAAGATAACAATTTTCAATCGTGCCGTTATCGTGCCATTTAATAGCATGTTCTTCAGGATTGTGATCAAGCCCATCAACATCGATAAAGGTTTTAAACCAATATGGTGCATCAAGTACCTTCAACCGCCCGCTGGGGGTGTTTGCTTCCTGTAGTTCGGAAGGCCAACATATTTTCATCATACCGTTCTTATACCATCTAATTTCATAATCTATCTTCAGATCTCCTGCGGTGGTATTAACTTTTTGCGCTTCGGAAAGAAAGCATCTTTCCATTAGTCCGTTTTCGTAGAAATAAATTTCATCTTTTATCTTCAGCCGTCCAACGATGGTATCTATAAATTGTGCTTCGGAGAGTGTACACGTTTCCATCATACCGTTCTTATACCATGTAATACCATATTGAAGGACATATTCACCAAATCCATTTGTAAGTTTCAAGCGTCCAACGGGGGTGTCTGCAAACTGTGGTCCGGAAAGAGAGCACTTTTTTATTGTACCGTTATCGTACCACGATACATCATTTTCTACCTTTAGTCGTCCGGCAGGAGTGTTTGCAAACTGTGGTCCGGAAAGAGTGCAGTAGCGTATCGCACCGTTTTCATACCAAGATAAGTATTTTTCAACTTTCAGCTGACCGGCGGGGGTATTGACTTCCTGTGGTCTGGAAAGAGTACAGTATTCCATCATGCCATTCGTATACCATTCAATATTATCTATATCACTATTGTTTATAATTTTCAGTCGTCCGGCGGGGGTAGCAACAGTTATTGATACGTTATCTTTAAGAGTTAGGGAGCGAAGATTTCCGTTATTATAATTATCTGATTCTTCTATCAATGAATCATCAATGGTTTCGCCATTTGGCAGTTCTAATGCGTTTGCTGTTGCTGTAATACTTATCAGAATAATAATACTGACAATAAACCAAAAATATTTCATAATCCACTCCCTTCGGGTTTTCATATTACAGATATATTGAAAGTGATTGTGAAACTGCAAATATCTCCTTGCTTTAAGATTACGGTATTATATATCATTCTGTCAATAATTATTTGTATTTATGTAATATTATATGGATTACTATCGGTTATGTTATCAAGGGCAGTGTCGGTTAAGCAGCAATACATACCAGTAATATACAGTAGTAATAAAACTGATACTTTCATGGAGACATGATTATGTCTCCATGAACATGAAGAAAACCGAATATGTTCGTTCCATGCATTGACGAGGGGAAATAGAAAGATATACATATGTTATTACCGTGACGTATTGAATAGTTAAAATGAATATAATTTTGTTGCCCGTGGTACATTAGGCACTATAACAAGAGTATAAAATAGATCGAATTCAGTAATTGTTAGTGTTTTCTTCACAAATACAATTTTATTTCACTTGATTGAATTGTTTAGTGTCATCATCCCATTCCATTTCACCGAGAAATACTTCATCTTCATCCCAGCCGATATATGTATCGGATTCAAAAGACTGATTTTCAATAAAACTGCTTTCATTGAATTTGCATACATGTATTTTTCCGTTCTTATGCCAAGCGATAAATAGTGCTTTCATCTGTTCGGCAGGGGTATCTATCAACTGTGGTTCGGAAAGAGAGCAACCGTATATTATACCATTGTCATACCAATTAATTTTATCTATCTCTAGTGATCCGGTGGGGGTATCTATTAGTCGTGATTCGGAAAGAAAGCAACCGTATATCACGCCGTTACCATACCAAAATACTGTATTTGCCTTCAACTGCCCCGCGGGGGTATTGATCTTCTGTGGTTTGGCAAGAGCGCAGTATTTCAACGTGCCGTTTTTATACCATTCAATGGTATATACATTATCATTGTTTACAACCTTCAACTGCCCAACGGGGGTATTGATCTCCTGTGGTTCGGAAAGAACACAGTTTTTCAGGGCTTCGTTCTTATACCATTTAATTTCATCTACCTTTAACTGTCCGGCGGGGGTGTTTATCGAAACTGACTTAAAAAGATTGCATGTGTCCATTTTTCCGTTCTCATGCCACAATACATCATATTCGATCTTCAATTGTCCGGTGGGGGTATCTACTTTTTGCGGTTTGGAAAGATAACATTCTTTCATCTGACCATTCTCGTGCCAAAATACATTATATTTAATCTTCAGTTGCCCTGTGGGTGTATTTACTTTTTGTGGTTTGGAAAGATAGCATTTTTTCATCGTACCGTTATCGTACCACGATACATCATCTTCTATCTTTAGTCGCCCTGCAGGAGTATTGAGCATCTGTGGTTCGGAAAGAGTGTATTTTTTCATCGTACCGTTATCGTACCACGATACATCATCTTCTATCTTTAGTCGCCCTGTAGGAGTATTTGCCATCTGCAGTTCGGAAAGAGTGCACTCTTTCATCGTACCGTTATCGTACCACGATACTCTATATTCTATCTTTAATCGCCCTGCAGGAGTATTGAGCATCTGCGGTTCGGAAAGAGTACAGTATTCCATCGTACCGTTGTCGTGCCACGATACACTATCTTCTATCTTTAGTCGCCCTGCAGGAGTGTTGACTTCCTGCGGTTCGGAAAGAGTACAGTATTCCATCGTACCGTTTGTATACCACCTAATATTATATTCATCGCTATTGTTTTTAATTTTCAGCCGTCCGGCGGGAGTATTTGCCATCTGCGGTTCGGAAAGA
>CAZBCL010000002.1:188456-260152 GCA_964490645.1 uncultured Spirochaetia bacterium | reverse complement strand
GTTTTTAATTTTCAGCCGTCCGGCGGGAGTATTTGCCATCTGCGGTTCGGAAAGATGACAGTATTCCATCGTGCCGTTTTCATACCATTTAAGAGCATATTCCATGTTATCTTTATCGCTTTTATTTGTAATCATTAGTTGTCCGGCGGGAGTGTTGACGAGCTGTGACCCGGAAAGGACGCATTTTTTCATTATACCATTCTCATACCATTCAAGGGGATATGTATAGTTATATTCCAGATTAATGTGTGTCAGTTTCAGTTGTCCGGCGGGAGTGTTTGCTTTTTGCGGTTCGGAAAGAACGCATTTTTTCATTATGCCGTTATCATACCATTCAAGGGAATATTCCCTGTAATTTTTATAGCTATAGTTTGTAATCATTAGTTGTCCGGCGGGGGTGTTTGCCATCTGTGTTTCGAAAAGAGTGCATTTTGTCATCATGCCGTTCGTATAGTAATAAATTTCATTGGTTATTTTCAGTCGTCCGGCGGGGGTATTTGCCATCTGCGACTCGGAAAGAGTGCAATATTTCATTATACCATTCTCATACCATTCAAGGGCGTGTCTATAATAATAATCACGATTGTTTAGAATCTTCAGTCGTCCGGCGGGGGTATTTACCATCTGCGGCTCGAAAAGAGCGCAATATTTCATTATTCCGTTCTCATACCATTCAAGGGTGTATCTCATATCATATGAATCTTCATCATCATTGATTTTTAGCATCAGCCGTCCTACAGGGGTATCGGCTTTCTGTGATCTGTAAAGGAAGCACTTTTTCATATTACCGTTTTCATACCAGTTAATTTCATATACCATCAGTTGTCCGGCTGGGGTGTTTGCTTCTTGCGGCGCGGAAAGATAGCACTTTTTCATATTACCGTTATTGTACCATTCACATGCAAGTTCATTTAGCAAGAGTTGTCCGGCGGGGGTATTTGCCATCTGCGGTTCTGAGAGAGTGAACGTATGTATTTTTCCGTTCTCGTGCCAGCATATTTTATCTGCTATCATCAGCCGTCCTGCAGGGGTGTCTACCATCTGATATCCGGAAAGAGAGCACTTTTTCATCGTGCTGTTCGTATGCCAAGCAATCGCATATACCTTCAGTCGCCCGGTGGGAGTGTCTACCTTTTGTGATTTGAAAAGTGAGCAGCTTTTCATCATGCCGTTCTCATAGTAGCTTACTTCATCTATTTTCAACTGTCCGGTGGGAGTAGCAACAGTTATTGATACGTCATCTTTAAGAGTTAGGGAGCGAAGATTTCCGTTATTATATTTATCTGATTCTTCTATCAATGAATTATCAATGGTTTCACCATTTGGTAGTTTTAATGCGCTCGCTGTTGCTGTAATACTTAGCAGAATAATAATGCTGATAATAAACCAAGAATATTTCATAATCCACTCCCTTCGGATTTTCATTTTTATGTGTATATTGAAAGTGATTGTGAAACTGCAAATATCTCCTTGCTTTAAGATTACGGTATTATATATCATTCTGTCAATAATTATTTGTATTTATGTAATATTATATGGATTACTATCGGTTATGTTATCAAGGGCAGTGTCGGTTAAGCAGCAATACATACCAGTAATATACAGTAGTAATAAAACTGATACTTTCATGGAGACATGATTATGTCTCCATGAACATGAAGAAAACCGAATATGTTCGTTCCATGCATTGACGGAGCTTCTGTAAAAACCGCTAACAATTACAAAATTCGATCTATTTTACTATTTTACGCTCTTTTTTGTCGTTCTTAATGTACCGTAAGCGACAAAAGATACATTTTTACTATTCAATACGATACGGCAATGACACAGGTATCACTGCAGAGAATAAATCAATGTTTGATATACAATATTCAGGCGCAAAGAGATGCATACTCTACTTGTGCGCTCTTGGAGGTGTTATACCTGTCCGAGTTACTCCAATTCAGATACAAAGCAAATGCATGCTCTGCTTGCGTGTGTTGTTTTGCGTTTGATGAAACGATGAAACGATGAAACGATGAAAATCAGCAGATTTGGTTAATAGTATTCCAAAGAGCTTCAGTCTCAAGACCAATAGTCCACATTGAAATTCCACGGCAACCGTGTTTTTTTGCGAGTTCAATTTTCTTCGTCCATGACTGTTTATCTTCAAACCAAATAGTATTGTGTTTGCCGTTATCATCGGTGAATTCTATCATTGGTGAATCACCGTTGACATAATTATCATGCATAGGCGGCCGGAGAATTTTTGGTGTGTATGTATGAATGTATTTTTCAACTTCATACAGCGGGCAGTCAATAGGCTTAGCACCGCTGTCCCAGCGGTAGCCGTATGCGGGCATACCCATATACAATTTTTCTGCCGGAACCATTGTTTTTGCATACGTGATAACGGCATCATTCCAGCCGAGCGGGGCAACGGGAGCCGGTGCGGATGATGCACCGCAGAAATCATAGGTCATAATATGGAACTCATCGACAGCTGCAGCAAGCTGTTTCCAATCTTGTGCAATACTTGCAGACCATCCTGTTTCATTGGTTTTGGCATGCACATCAATGGATATTCGTTTGCCTGCCTGATGAAATGCAGTACAGCATTCTTCAACGAACCGAGTATAGGCATCTTTATCACTTGTCTTAAGGAATTCATAATCAAGATTGATGCCATCCCAGCCAAGGCGTTCGGTTTCAGTGAGTAAGTTTTCAATATGCCGTTTACGGTTGTCAGGGTTATGTACCAGCCGGGTAACTAATGCGGATTCAAAAAATGATTTACCGACATTACTGATCAGCGGCATACAGCGAATACCGAATTGTGCAATGATAGTACGAACCGTTTCATGATTATAATGCTGCGGGTCTTTATTAATAGTATAGCCGTCTTCATTGAGTTTCATCCAAACGGGAGAAAGCGTTGTAATGTGAGCGGCATGTTTTTGCAATGCGGCGTATGCAGCAGTATGTTCACCGACCATCCAAGCGGTGAATTCAAGTCGAGTAGTGGTCATGATATAATCCTGTGTTATTCGTTTTTTTCTTTTTTACGAAAAAGTGCACGGAGAATACGTGCAAAAAAATCAAGTATGGATACAAAGAAACGGACAATGAACGGTAATTCCTGTTTACGCCGGAGCCGGCGTCGTTGTTCAAGCCCCTCTTCAATTTCAGAATAGGTAAAATCTTTTCGGGCAAAGTTTTCTTCAAGTTCTATATCAAGTTTTTTTAACCGGCTTTTTGTTTTTACGATAATTATCGGAACGGTTTTCCATGAAAGCTGTTTTATTGCTTCAAGTCGTCGTCTGCCGGCAAGTAATTCATAGGCATCAGAAACAATAAGCGGACTCAGCAGCCCCAGTCGTATAATTGATTTTTTTAATGGTTCAATATCACCAAGGTCTTTTCGTATACGTGTTTTAATTTTAATTTTTTTTATCGCTATTTCAACGATTTCATTCATTATAGGCTGTCTCCACTGTAGTGCATTGTAGATAAATTGTTTATTTTGTCAAACGATTTATATTTTTGTCTAATACTAAAGTAATAATATCACTGTTAAGGTCAACACGATAATGTTAGTATGGAAATAATAAAACTGACAATGAAGGAAGAGAATAGGTATAGGAGATACAGTTTGATCTGTTTGTACGTATTGTTTGTGTAAAAAGCCTTGTTATAATTGGGAAGAGAGGATACCCCATTGTCATGGTGTTGTTGTATATAAACAATACAGCAGGGGCAGAATACAATGACACTGCAGTGTGTTTGTATTAATTTATGATTGATAAGGTTTGATTTTCGTACTATAGTATATACATAAAATAGTATACGAGGGGTTTGTATGAGAAAAATACGATGTATAATAATCGCTATTGGTTTCATGGCACTGAGTTGTTGGGCAATTGTATCGGTGGCTGCATCAGGCGGCGATGCTATGGAATTGCATATTGTCTATGTGCATGATCCGCTGTTGCCGGCAATTTCGGATAATGATCTTGAAATGATAATTGATGAAGCATTAGTCACCTACAATACTAAGTTTCAGGCAAAAAGTTTTTCGATTGTTAATGAAGGCAGAATAGATGTGCAGGATTTTTTTAATACCTATCTTGATAAAGAATCACCGCAGTATCGGCGTTCAGTATCCGAACGCATCGATATTTTCGGTGAAAACAATCCTAATATGTATGTTAAGGATGTTGTGCGTTTTTTTAAAGCCAATAAATGGAAGCCATGGGATATTCAGAAGTTTTTAAAGGACTATTATACTGCAGAAGAACTCGCAGAGATGAAAACATATCCGGCACTCGCAAAAGCAACACTGCCGGTGTATTTTGAAAAAGTAAAAAAATTGACTGAACTTCGTCAACCGGATGGCAGACCGTATTTAGAACAGGGAAAAGACTATAATAGTTATATGAATTGGACACTGGTAATGGCAGCGCAGGATAAGTATGATGTTATTATCTGTAATACCCTTATTGTGTATGATGTTGCAACACAACCATGGCCGCATGCAGCATTACGGTTTGCGAAGGTAGGCGGGTCATCATTTGTATCACCGCGCCGTCCGGTATTTGACGGACGAACGATTATGATAAATCTTTTTGAAATGCTTTGCAGTGATGAATACTTCCAGAGCCAATATACTGCATATAATTTAACGCAAATGGATTGGAACCGTATTATCGGGTCATATATTATGGCACATGAGATGGGGCACATGGTTTATTTAATACCCGATCTGTATGACATACCGCGCGGGTGTATCATGGATTCATCTGAAGAAAGCATGAATTATTATACCGGCTGGAAAAATATGCAGGATAATCCTGATCCGTGTCCGCAGTTGCAGCCATGGGTTGCCGCACGGGAGCAGGTATTTAAAGCTGATGCATTATACCGTTCCGGTAAATATGATGATGCTGTTGCGGTTTATAAAAATGCGGCAAAAGCTACACCGGAGCTGCTTGATGAAAATATTTACGGGGCGTATATGGCATTGCTGGCATATAAACAAGCATTATGCTATAAAGCAAAAGGGGATGCCGCCGCTGCATCAGCAAAAATTAAAAAAGCAAAATATTTATTACGGGAATATTACACTGATGTTGACGATTATTATAATGAAGAGTTTAAAACATATGTTGAAAATCTGGTAAACGGATTGTAACTGATTTTATAACTGCTTAGTAAAGCCAAATCTCATCAAGTTCAATGTTTCCCGAAATTGTATCCTGATGATTAATCGTAAAGTTATTTTCAACACCGAAACTTATTGCATCAATTGATCTGAAGTTTTGTTTATTGTCGCTGACATAATCCTGTTCCCAGTATTCGACGACATCCATATCATCAAAATTGACGGATATTTTTTGCCATTCAGGAGTTATGGTAAAATCGCGATACCATACTTCATGAACAGGTTGTCCATTACACAATGAACGTTCGTATATTTGTACACGTGCTTTCTTTTGAACTGTGCCGCGAATAAGAAACTGTAATCCTGAGTATTCCGAAAAATCAAATTCTTTACGCAGAATAATACCCGCATAAGCATTTTGACCGTGTAGTTTTTTACTATTAATAATTAAAAACTTAAAACCTGCTGCTGTTTTTGTCGGATTAATAGTGTTGCCGGGCACGACGGAAATAAGTCCGAAATGCGAAGAGCTTCCTGCTGAAAAAGTTGTTTCCCAATTATCACGAATTCTATCGAAATCATCAATGAGCCGTTCTATATGCGGGATTGAATGTGTATCAACAGCCGGACCAACACCGCTCCAGCATATTGCCGGTGCGGATGGGGTAATCGGTTTCGTACTGTGCATTTCCTGCTGTGTCAGTTCAACATCGGTTTTACATCCGATGATAAGAAGCATTGCAATAATACTGCTTATAAAGACAGTTTTGTACATAGCGATATCTCCTTTATGGTTTTATTATCGGAGAATAATGAAAATTAGTATAATAAATAATCGAGAAGAAAGAGAGGTGTTATTATTTCATAAGCAGTACAAGGAGTGCTTTTTGAGCGTGCAGGCGGTTTTCCGCTTCATCAAATACAACCGAATGAGGTCCGTCAATTACCTCTGCGGTAATTTCTTCACCGCGATGCGCCGGCAGACAATGCATAACAAGAACATCCGAATGTGCTTTTTCGAGTAATGCGGTGTTAATCTGATATGCAGCAAGGTCATGCAAGCGGCGGGTGCGTTCATCGTCCTGTCCCATGGAAACCCAGACGTCCGTATAAAGAACATCCGCATTTTCAGCAGCTTCCATCGGATTACGGGTCAAAGTAATTGTGCCGCCGGATTGCTGACAGGAAAGTCGGGCACTTTCCAGTATTTTCGTATCCGGGTCATAGTTTTCAGGAACGCAGAGTGTCAGTGATAATCCTAAACGCCCGGCAGCATTTATCCATGAATGAGCAACATTATTACCATCGCCGATATAAACGATTTTTTGATTTTGAAGGGTGCCGTGATGTTCATATATCGTTTGCAGATCAGCAAGAATTTGACACGGATGCAGCAGGTCAGTGAGCCCATTGATAACCGGTATCGTTGCATGTTCAGCAAGGTCAATAACATCAGTATGATCAAAGGTGCGAATCATTATTCCATCACAAAATCGGGACAGGACCTGCGCGGTATCACTGATGCTTTCACCACGATTTAATTGCATATCATTGTTTGACAGGAATAATGCTTTCCCGCCAAGCTGAAACATGCCAACTTCAAATGATACGCGGGTACGGGTTGAGGCTTTTTGAAAAATCATTGCAAGTGTTTTATCGGAAAGATGTGAATGATATTTTCGCGGACGACGTTTTATATCGCGGGCAAGGTTTAAAATAGTCCAAATAGCATCCTGAGAAAAGTCTGCGAGACTAATACAATCTGTATGCGAAAAAGATGAGCGCATTTATCGTCCCCGTGTCAGTATCTTAACATCACCCAGCGCTTCATCAAGAATGGAAATCGCTTTATCAATATCTTTTTTACCGGCAATAAGCGGCGGCAGCATACGTAAGGTGTGCGTACCGATACTGTTAATCAAAAGTCCTTTTTTTTGAACAGTGTTCCGAACCGAAGGAGCATCAAGAGAAATATCAAGTGCAATCATAAAACCCATACCCCGCACATCAGTAATAACACTTTTAATTTTTTTGCTCAGTCGGCTTAAGCGGTCTTTCATGTAGCGTCCAAGATAGGTAATCTTATTTAGATATCCTTTTACGGTTAATTGTTTTAATACCGCCAGTGCCGCAGCAGCGCACACAGGGTTCCCGCCAAAGGTTGATGCATGTGCTGTTGCCGGAGAACCGGTAAGAGCATTATACTTATCCGGTTCAAAAAGTTTTGCGAGATGCGGCCGTGCGAGCATAGCACCCATCGGCAAACCGCCGGCAATGCCTTTTGAAAGAGTCATGATGTCCGGTTTGATGCCGAAGTGCTGATAGGCGAATAATTTTCCGGTTCTGCCGAATCCTGTTTGAACTTCATCAATAATCATAATGGCGTCATTTTTCCGTGATGCAGTATATATTGTTTTCACAAAATCTTTTGAAAGCGGATAGACGCCTGCTTCTCCCTGAATGCATTCAAACAGAACGGCACAGGTATCTTTATCAATTGCTTTTTTAAGAGCTTTAGTATCATTTGCGGTAACAGCGATAAAACCACCGGGTAATGGAGCATATCCCGCATGGAATTTTTTTTGTCCGGTTGCGGCAAGTGCACCCAGCGTCCGTCCGTGGAAGGAGTTTTTGATCGTAATGATTTTATTTTTTGTTTTTCCGTATTGCAATCCGACAAGCCGTGCAAGTTTTATTGCTGCTTCATTTGCTTCAGCCCCACTGTTGCAGAAAAAGACTTTTGATGAAAATGCATTATGAACGAGCATTTCAGCAAAATCAACCATTGGTTGTGAGTAGTAAAGATTTGAGGTATGCAGTATTTTCCCCGTTTGAGTGGTGATTGCTTTAATAATATTTTTATGCTGATGTCCAAGTACTGAAACACCGATTCCTGACAGAAAATCAAGGTATTCTTTCCCGGTATCATCTTTTACGGTGCATCCGTGTCCTGATTTTATCATCAGCGGATAACGCGGATAATTACCGATAATATATTTTTTATCTTTCGCTTTGCATTCCGTATATTTCATGCTGTATCCTTCTGACTCTTACACTATTTCCGTTCCGATACCTGATTCAGTAAAAAGTTCAAGTAGTATTGAATGGCTGATACGCCCGTCAATGATGTGGACTTTTTTAATACCGTGTTCTAATGCTCGTAAACCGGCTTTTACTTTAGGAAGCATCCCGCCGGAAATGCTGCCATCGGCTATCAGTGTATTGATTGTATCATGATTGATAGTATTAATCAATGATTTTGGTTCGTTCGGGGTAGTGCAAATTCCCGGAACGTCAGTCAGGAATATAAGTTTTTCAGCACCGGTTGCAATGGCAATTTCACTGGCGGCAATATCAGCATTGATATTGTAGGTAACCCCGTCAGTTCCGATACCAATCGGAGAAATAACCGGTACAAAACCGCTGTTGTCAAGAGTGCGTAAAATCTCCGCATTAATTTTTGTTATTTCGCCGACATATCCATAATCATGGGTATCATGAATAAGTTTTTTCGCTTCAATCAGGCGTCCGTCTTTTCCTGATAAACCAACTGCATTGCCGCCGTGTTTATGTATTCGTGCAACAATATCTTTATTGACCAATCCGGTGAGGATCATTTCGGTAATGTTCATCGTTTCAGCGTCAGTTACACGCATACCATCAAGAAAAACTGCTTTTTTATCCATTTTATGCATATATTCAGTAATTTTATGTCCGCCGCCATGAACAACAATAACATTAATGCCGACATAGCGCATGAGTATAGTATCAAGGACGATATGCTGTTTAAGCTTTTCGTCAACCATGGCGCTGCCGCCGTATTTGATGATAATTGAGGTGCCGCGAAATTGTTGTATATACGGCAGTGCTTCAATCAGCACTTCCGCTTTTTCAATTTGGTGTTTCATGATGTTTCAACTTCGATATGATGCGTTTATTTTAACATATTCAGCCGATAAATCACAGGTAAAAATACGCTGTCTGAACGTTCCGTTATTGAGATCAATGGTTATAGCTATTTCATCGGTATCAGCAAGAGAATTCTTCATCTTTTTCTCATCAAATGGTACAGCATGACCCTTTTCAAAGACAATGGTATCAGCGAAAAGAATTCGTACTGAATATGGATTAATATGGACCGAGGTTTTTCCAAGCCGTGCAAGAATGCGTCCCCAATTAGCGTCATTCCCATGAACAGCGGTTTTTACAAGAAGACTATTTGCAACTGCCAGTCCGACTGTTCGGGCAGCATCGTTGCTGTCGGCATTAATAATATCTATCATAATACATTTTGTTGCACCTTCAGCATCGTGTGCCATGAGTATCGTGAGTTCAGTTAATATATCTTTGAGCGCTTCACAAAAAAGAGCTTTATCGTTTTCGTTCAGTGGCGGCTGACCTGCTGCACCATTTGCGAGAAGAATAACCGAATCATTTGTACTCATATCACCGTCAATGGTTAAGCAATTCAATGATACATCAACAGCATTACAAAGACATTCCTGCAGATCTGTTTTCGTCAGAGCAGCATCAGTGGTAATAAATGTCAATAAGGTTGCCAAATTCGGACTTATCATTCCTGAGCCCTTTGTCATTCCGCCAATGGTAATAGTGCCGGTACTGGTTATAATCTGTCGTGCAGTTTCTTTGTGTATGGTGTCAGTTGTCATAATTGCGTGTGCAGCCCGTGCAGCGTGTTCGGGAGAGTTTCCCAATCCGTGTACAAGAGTATTAAAAGCTTCATGCAACGATTCAACCGGCGGCATGTCTTTACCGATAACACCGGTTGAAAGATGCAGAAAGTTTTCTGCCGGAGCATTCAGGAGTGTGGCGATTGCAGCACAAATATCTTCCGCACACTGCAATCCGTCGCGGGTAGTCCATGCATTGGCATTACCGCTGTTTACAATAATGCCGGCAATCGGATTATTAATACGTTTCTTACATAAGGTTACACCGGCTGCAGGGAATTGACTGGTGGTAAACATACCGGCGGCGGTAGCCGGCGGATTGCTGGTGATAAGTGCCTGATCAAGGCGCGGCGGCGGATAAAAACCGGCATGAACTGCTGATGCACGATATCCTTGTGGTGCGCAAATACCGCCGTGTACCGTAGTTATTGCTGTGCTCATAGTAAACCGGTTGTTTCATCAAGGTCGTACATACTGTTCATATTTTGTACTGCTGAGCCGGCAGCTCCTTTAATTAAGTTGTCGATAGCGGCAATAATAATAATTTGCTTTGAGTGTTCATCGCGAAAGATATTAATGTCGCAATAATTGGTATGTATTACGCCTTTTGTATGTGGAATGCGATTGCCGCCGAGTATTCGAATAAACGGAGCATTGGTATAAAATTTGATATAGTGTTCTTTGAGATCATCTATTGACATATCGGTATTCCAGCCGGATACATAGGCACTGATGAGAATCCCCCGTTCCATCGGAACGATCATCGGCACAAAAGTAATGTTCGGCAATGACGGGGAGCGCATGCGCAAAGCCTGCTCTATTTCAGGGACATGCTGATGGACACCGATTTTATAAGGACGAACGTCATGATCGGCTTCACAAAACTGAAGAGTTTGATCGGTTTTTCGTCCGGCGCCGGAGAGTCCGGATTTTGCATCGATATAGAGTATTATACCTTCTCCGTTTCCAATGCAGGCGGTTAGCGGCAGTAATGCCAGTAATGTAGCGGTTGCATAACATCCCGGGTTGGCAATAAATGAATTACCGGCAATGGCGCTTTTATTGGTTTCTGTCAGTCCGTATATACTTTTCGCAAGCAGGTCATGATGGGTATGTTCAAAACCGTATACTTTCGGATAATGAATCGGGTTTTTTAACCGAAATGCTCCCGATATATCAATAACTTGTTTTCCCGCATGTATCAATTGAGGGGCAATGTCATGTGATAAGGCATGCGGTAATGCAAGGAAAAACAATTCGGCTTTCGGCAGCACTGTTTCAATATGCAATTTTTCAAAAAGCAAATTTGTTCTGCTGCGCATAGTGTGCACAATATCGCCGTATGGTTTTTCAGCATAGCGTTCTGAGGTAACGGCTGTAATTTTAACTGACGGATGCCTGCTGAGCAGTGATACGAGTTCTTGTCCGGCATAACCGCTGGCTCCGCATATTGCAACGGGTATCATGAATATCTCCAAATACATGCCGACTTTAGAATCAATACGGCATGAGTGTTCGTTTCACTGTATTATATACAAGAACGGTATAATAAGTAAATGAAAAAACGATATTTCAGGATATTAATTATTACTTGTATTGTTTTTCATATCAGGGATTGAATCAATATCAAGTTTCTCAACAAGAGCGAGTAATGCTTCGCGGGTGTTCAATTCGGGCTCATCGAGAACGAGTTCAAGAATATAATTCAGGACACGACCGACCTGAGGGCTTGGCGGAATATGTTTATAGTTCATAATATCGGTTCCATTAACGGCAAGGTGTTTCAAACTAAAAGCGTTTTCTTCTTCAATGACTTTATCAATACGGCGCTGCAGTTCGCGCAATGCACCGGAGCGTCCGCGTTTTGTTCCGTTGCCGATGCGGTCTGCTTCCCGCAGCTCAAATAACAATGGGATAGTATCCAGCCCGGCACGCCGCATAAACCGTCGGACAGCGCCATCGGTCCAGTCGCGGGTATAATAAAACATATGCAGACGGATAAGTTTGGTAATGAGTTCAATTTCCTGATTACTGAATTTTAAACGGCGCAGTATTGTACGTGCTAATCGTGCCCCGACAACTTCATGGTTGTAAAACGTTGCATCACCATTACCGGTTTGCTGTCCCTGTGCCTGCAGGGCTTCTTTTTCTTGCATGCTTAAGACATCACTGATGCGTTTTGTGCGCGGTTTTCCGATATCATGAAACAATGCAGCGATACGCAGCAGCGGCATGGCTTGCGGTGCGGCATCACAGGTATACAAACTATGATAATAAACATCATATTTATGAAAACGATTTTGCCGGACATCAACCGTTGCGGCAAGCTCAGGAAGATAGATATCCAAAAGACCGGTACGGCGCATATATTCAATGCCGACAGAAGGACGGTGAGCTTTCATCATTTTTTTTATTTCTTCTTGTACACGTTCATAACTGACCGTCCGTGCTTTTTCGTAACAGTGTTCCATCGCGGAGAGTGTAGTATCGTCGATGGAAAAATCAAGCACCGCAGCAAATCGACATGCTCGCAGCAGCCGCAATCCGTCTTCGGAGAAACGGGTGTTCGGATCGCCAATGCAGCGAATAGAATGTGCCTGAATATCATTTTGACCATTGTGTTCATCTATTAATACTGCATTGATCGGATCAAGCGCCAGCGCATTAATGGTGAAATCACGGCGGCTGAGATCTTCCGAAAGGGTGTCGGAATATTCAACGCTATCGGGATGTCGTCCATCCGAATAGAGACCGTCAGCACGATACGTTGTTACTTCAAAGGACATGGTGTTCAGAAGAACGGTTATCGTTCCGTGTTGTATACCGGTTGGAATAGTACGAATAAAGAGTTTTCGTATTGTTTCAGGTCGTGCATTCGTGGCAATATCAAAATCGTCGGTTGCGCGCCGCATAATTAGATCGCGTACAGCACCGCCGATAATATATGCTTCAAACCCGGCGGTATGCAGTTTTCTGATTAGGGTTATAACTGTTTTCGGCACATGGGGTATTAGTGCCTGCGCGGTCGTTCGTGCATCATATGACTGTATCATTGGCTTACTGTAATAACAATCTCACCGGTCGTCAATATTGAATAATTAAATAAGAGGAATCAGTATACCTGAAAAAGCTTATAGGACTCGGAAGGAAATAGTGGTACTGTATACTCGTTCATTATTCGGCAATACTCCATATACAAGACAGGCAACATTCCCCGGAGTGATTTTCCAGAACACCGTTGTATCTGTTGTTTCTATAACGGTATCGTTAATAATATAAACATAGGATTTAAAATGATCTGAGGAATCAATAGAAATAGCTACTTTTTGTTTATCCAAGTTTATTGTCGGATTAATGACATATGTTGCATTCGGCAGGGGTGTGGTGATATGGACATATGGTGTATTGCTGTGCGGTGATTGTGATACTGTATTAAGCGCTGATGGCTGCAGTGCGAGGAGCTTAGGCATGGCATTATTTGATTTCCATTGCGGCGAGTGAATGATATCGAATACTTCGCGCAGAGGAACAGGTTGTTCAGCACCCTTATGCCCAAGGATTGGAGTAATCTTTTGTGTAATAATGGTCGGTGGAGCGGGAATGGTGCCGGCATGCGGCGGGAGCTCACGGGCAAGATTACCTGCAAGTGTCAACGCACCGAGACTGCCGCTTACTCCTGCCATTGAATTTCCTTCAGGATTTCCTATCCATGCAGCAATAATATATTGTGCATCAAATACAACAGCAACGGAATCACGAAAATCTTTTGTTGTTCCGGTTTTATATCCGTATCCTAATGGAACACGAAGATGTGCTGCAGTAATATCGGCACGATTCCGATCGCTGAGTATATGCCATATCAGCCATGCGCTTTCTTCCGAGAAAAGCGGCGGGGTTACAACGATAGGGTCAGTTTTCAAATAACGCGGTCGAACTACATGCCCATTATTAACGAATGCGGAATATGCGGCGGCAATATCAATCGGACGGACTTCTCCGACACCCAGTGCAAGACCGTAGCCGTAAAATCGTGGTGTTTTATCGAGATAGGTAAAACCCGCTGTATGCAATGTGGTAAGATAGGTGTTAATGCCAATTTGTTCAAGTAATTCAATTGCAGGGATGTTATATGAATGCTGCAATGCCTGTCGCAGAGTTACGCGTCCGTGCCAGATATGGTCATAATTTTTCGGAAGATAATTTTCAAATTCATTCCCGAATGATCGTTCCTCGTCAATAATTACGTCGCCGGGACTTGCTCCGCGATCGAATGCCATTGCATATATTAATGGTTTGAGAATTGAACCGCATTGTCGTTTTGCCATGGCGGCATTGAATTGCCCGCTTAACGGTGAATGATAGTCGGATGATCCGACTAATGCTTTTACGGCACCGGTTTGTGCATCAAGAATAACAACAGCACCTGTATAAACCTGCCGTGTGTGTAAACTGTATGTGCGTTGTTGTAATAAATATTCAGCTTTTTCCTGCAGTGCGATGTCAATAGTTGTTTCCAATACGGAATTTGATTTTGTATGACTGAGAAAATCTGCATAGTGCGGGGCTTTTTTCTCTGTTGCCGTCATGCGAATTTGCGGAGAATATGCTGCAAGATCATTCGCCTGTGTGGGAGTAAGATATCCTTGAGCGGAAAGTGCATTAATAACACGGCAATATGCCCGATGGAATTGTATCGGATGACGAATAGGATCGTTTTTTGCCGGAGCGCGAATTAATGCGATAAGTGCAATACATTCTGATTCACTGAGATGTGCGGTGTCTTTAGAAAAATATACCCGTGCTGCTGCGCCGATACCATAGGTTTGTCTGCCGAAATGGACACGATTTAAATATTTTATAAGTATTGTTTTTTTCTGTACATGGCGGGAAACGCGCAGTGCCAGCCATGCTTGTTTGATTTTACCGGCATAGGTATGCGGCAGAGTATAGATAATTCGAACTGTCTGCATGGTAATGGTTGATGCCCCTTCTTTCACTGCGCCGGCAGTGATATTATGCAAAGCAGCTCTTATAATTGCCTGATAGTCAATACCGTGGTGTTTGTAAAAACGTTTATCTTCGGATGCGATAAGCGCTGCAATACACATATCAGGAATATCATGCAGGGTAACGGGAATACGGATGCCGTTGCGATCACCGACTTGTTCAAATAGTATTTCACCGTTCTCCGCGCGAATAGTGTATCCTGAAGGATGTACCGGAGTATACCAACTCTGATCGAGCGGCATATTCAATTTTTTCGATATATGGATACATGGGAAAATAATAAGCACTGCAAGTACAACACTCATTATTATCGGGAGGAATGCATTTCGTGTGTTTTTCATGTGCTATTCCTTTGCGGGAAGAATGGTTATCCTTTCCGGTGTGCCGGTACCAAATAATGCCGGGTGATACATATCTTCGATATGTGCTGCCTCAAATGAATATGTCCCCGGCGTTGCAACTTTAATATGGTATGTCATTGTATATTCGCCTTCCGGTAAATACGAGGCATAGGCACAATATTTTTCAAAGCGGTATTCTTTTCGATCAAATTGTCCCCACCACCAATAGGCGTCGGCAGAGCTTTGTGTATTATCTTGTGTCCGTGCCGGATTACCTGCCTGCAGATTCGGATTAATAATACGAAAGCCGGGAACAAGCGGATCTGTCAGTGCGATAAAATGTCCTTCACGGTGTGCGGTTATTTTCAGGCGAACGATTAATTCTTGCCCGACATAAAACGGGCTTGATACAGCGGAGCCGTTCAAGTCGGTTATCCATTTTTCAATTGAATAACCCGCATCATATGCCGGACGGTCAAATGATGGTTTATATGAGAGCGCAATACTGTAATATAACCGACCGCTTCCTTTTCGATTAACGGAAACAGTAACTTTCTTTCCTGATTTAAAATCAGAAAGCGGCATGGAATCAGTATAGATCGGTGCATTGATCGAAGTGCAGGATGTTGCTGCGAGTTTTTTCTTATCAAGTTGTATTGCTGCGGTGAAATTAACCGGGTTTGATTCAGCACGTTTTGTGTACCAATACAATGCAAGACAGGTATTAACAGCCGTTTGTGTATTCAGGTTTGTTCGTTTTGTTTCGGATACATCAACCAGCCAGCGAGCAACCTGCGGTGCAACGGGAAGACTTACGTTTGCTTCAGCGAATGCTTGTAAATCAATGGCAGTTGAGTTTTCCGGACTGTCATGAGTATACCAGCACCATGTTTGGTTCGGGTGTTCAAAATGAGCAACTGAACCGTCATTAATAATATAATTCAGGAGCGCCTGCCGCACCGGCATGTAATGCTGTTTCGTAAAACCGGAAAGAACGGCGGCACGAAGCAGATTGCCTAAAGCGCTTATCGACAGAGCGTCAGTTTTTTTAATCAGCTTTTCAACGATATCCTTTCGGGGTTTTCCGGCACGAGCAAGAGCGTAGGCAATATAGCTTTGTGTTTCATCCTGTTGATCGTTAATATACCATTGCGGTACGCATGCCTTTTTTCCATTCAGATAGTTATTGAGCGCTTTAATTGCATTATTATATGTTTTTTTCGGAATACTGAAATGCTTTTCCTGTGCGGCGGCCATTACCAGAACGCCGTATGCGGTTAACCATGGCGATTCAAAATTGCTGTCTGTCCAATATTTAAGATACCCTCCGCATCCGACAAAATCAGGAATAGCATTTATAACAGCTGTAATGGTGTTGTTAATTTCTTCCTTGGACTGGGTCGTCAGGTTTCGTTCAAAGAGGAAATCTCCCATTTCCACAAAAGGATAGATTTTTGAAAAGCGCTGTTCCAGACAATCATGCGGGAAAGTTTGCAAGTAGTGCAGCGATCCTTTCATCCCGGACATAATGGACGGCGCCAGCGTACCTTCAATACTGCCGTATCCATTCCGTGCGATATCAGATGATGGAATGATGATGGAATGCTTGGTTGTGTTTTGTGTTGATGTTTCATACAGTTTTACCCATTCAACCGTTGCTAACTCATGCGCAGGGATGGTGATTCGGAAAGCATCGTTGACGGTTTTATTGTATGCTGAAAAAGTAACAACTGCATCTCCCTGTCCATTGCCTTTGAACGTAAACGGTACATGGGTGTGCGCTCCTTTTTTCAGGGTAATTGTTTTTGTTGCTGAACCGGAAATAATAAGTCCGCCGGATACCTGTGCCCGAACGGTTAGTTTTTGTTTGCTTTTAGTTTGATTATAGACGAGTGCACCGGCTGAAAACACATCATCGCTTTGAATGAAATTCGGCATTGTTGACATAAGCATAAGCGGTTTATTTACCGTCATACGTTTTTCGCCATTGCCGAACATCTTTTTTGATGATGCGATTGCCATAATACGATATGCAGTCAGATTATCCGGTGCGGTGAAAGTAAATGAAAATGCTCCGTGCTCATCGGTATCGGTAACGGCTTTGAAAAAAGCAGTAGATTGAAAGTTCGTCCGCACATTCAGATTATCTTCAGCATCACTGCCGCCGGGGTTTTCTTCTTTTTGACCATAATTACGATTCCCGATAATATGTGAACGCAAATCACCACTGATAACCGAGAGTCCTCTTTTTTGATAAAAAACATCAATCGGATTCGGGGTTTTATATCCGATAAGTGAAAGAACCCCTTCATCACAGACCGCGAAAGTAATAGTGCCGGATACCGGATTATTATCATGGTCAACAACCGTACCGGTTATTGTTACTTTTTCTCCGGGTTTAACGGTGTCTTTTTCAGGTGTTAGTAAAACGCGCAGCGTACGTGTGTCATATGAAACATTTAAATTATGATACCCGATTTTCATTTCCGGTTTTCCAAGATCTTCATTACTGTTTGTGAAGGCGTCATTGTTAACGCGTCCCCGAAGAAGGCTGACACTGACATACACATTCGGAATATATGCATCTCGTATCGGTATTTCGATAATGGAATTGCCGCTTTTTAACGTTGTAACAAAATTGGTAATAATTCGTTCACGTTCGATACTGATATAAGCAGTTGCTGTTTCATAGGGCGACATAATGAATAATCGTGCGGTATCACCGGGATTATAGTGCTCCCGATCAGGGGTAATACGAACGCGTTCAGTATTATCCATTGACCACGGGAAATAATCATCACCATAAACATAAAAGATCTGTGATGTCTTAATAGTGCCGCCGGTACGGTTTTTCATCGAAACCGTAACTGTATAGTAGCCGGATCCTTTCGGTGTATAGGTAATAACTGATGGGAGTGCTTTCCCGGCAGGGAGGGGTGTTGGAAAAATAAGGTGTTTAATCCATTTGCGGTCAGTTTTTTTTCCGATCTGTATTGTTTCTGAATACACTGTTTCTGATTCTTCGTTGCAATTCCAGCGCAGTCGGCTATGCAAGTCACGCGATTGAACGCAGTTTTGCCATTCCCGAACGATAGTAACTTTTGCATTGCTTCCGGCTGTCCAATGACCGTCTTTATCGGCGGCAACAACGGCAATGTTAATAGGATGATTCACGGAAGCATAGGTATCGGAAAGCGCAATGCCCGGATATGCATCAGCAGCATGTGCAATTACCCGAGTAACCGCACTTTTCTGTTCTTCATCATCCCCATAGATAGTGCCAATAATATCAATACGTGCAGTATATGCTTCACCGGACCAGTGAACATTAATTTTTTGTGAATAGAGACTGCCTTTTCCGAGTGAATCGGATTTCATTATTAATGGTTTTTTTGTATATGAATCAGGAGAATCAAATGAGAATGGCCGGCAGTATTCTCCGGGAGGACGATAATTAATTGGCACTGCCTGAGCAGAAAAATCTATGGGACTTCCTTCTAATCCGGTGCCGGAAAAGGTACTGCCCTTTAATAGTGCGGTAAAGGAGTCTCCATACCGAATATCACCTTTCGTAACGCTGAGCGATGCTTCCATACGTGCTTCGCGAAAATCTTCAATGCGGAATGATGCTGATGTGGATAGATACGTACAGATATTGGTATAGGGGTTATTGTTTAATGATACATATATAGTGTACTTTCCGCGTGCAGCTGTATTTTCAGTATGAATGTCGAAATGATAGTATCCGCGATTATCAGCAATAGCGATAAAATTGGTTAATGTTTTTCCGACCGGCGTTTCAACGTTTATATCTAATGGCAAACTGCGAAGCGGATATTCCGGAGTGCCGCTAAAAACATTTCTTACTAAACCGGTGCAGTGCACAGTATCTCCCGAACGATACAGACCTCGTTCGGTGAAGCAATATGACGGAAGATAATTATTAAAAGAATATGGTCGCCAGTGAATACTATTGCCGTCATCATCATAATAATAATCATCATAGTACTCATAATCAGTATAACAATCATCAGGATCGCTCTCATCGTAATAATCATCATAATAAATACCATAGCGCCATGGTTCAATACCGGTCGTCATCCCTGTTGCAATAAATGCCATATCATTGCCGTGTTCAGCAAAAAAGAGAAAAGCATTATTGGTAATACTTTTTGTCTTCTGCGTGGGAAGTGTCATAACACTCGGAAATGCTGCAATACCTTCCGAATCGGTAGTGGTTTCTGAGAGAACCTTTCCGTGCGGATCAGTCATACTGACGTGTATTCCTGAAAGCGGAGCGGCTGTTTTAAGGGAAGTTACCAGAATACGATTATTCCATGGTGAGAATCGTCCGGTCAGCCCCAGCGATGTTATTTGGACGAACGCATCATCAGAGCGGTCATAGTTCTTATACTGCAGATAGAGTGTGCCAAAGCGTTCATTATTTTTTCCAACCGCATGTGGTTTTTGATTAGATAAAATAGCATCGAGATGAAGGGGGGATAAACTCCATTGTTCGGGCATATGCTCCAGCGGAAGTGTATATTGAATTAATATAGGGTTTTGTTTGGGACATGTAAAATAAGCATTCATTCCTTGATAATGATTTTGGTAGAAATGAAAGTATTGTGCAACTGCCCTTTTAGTGAGTGACTGAGCGGACACGACCATATTGTCATAATTAATAGAGCGTATCGGAAGAACGCGCTGTTCGTATGCTTCAATAACGATGTATCCGGTTGGATAGTGTATATACGGGGTGCGTGATGCAACGGTAATAGTAATAGTGTTTTTTTCATCAGATCTTTGAAGCGGCTGACCAAATACATCCGTGCATGCGGTAATCGTAAGTTTATATTTTCCTAATGGCAGTAAATAGAGATCAACCCAGGGAGATAATGATGACCATTGTGATTCAGCAAGTCTTGCACACGCACGTTTTCGTGCATTCGTCATATTCGGTCCGAACCCTTCTTTTATAACAGAGAGTTTTATTGCAGAGGCGAGATTGCTTCGGCATATCGGTGTTGAGAAGCGCAGCGTTATTCCTTGTGTGGACTCATCACTGTCTATCGATATGTCCTTTGTTAAAAAAACAAATGGTCCGAATGTATGAAAAATACGGGAAAATGTTTTTTTCAGGGCAAGGTTGCCTTCTACACCACGTAAACCGGCATTAATATCAAAGCGAACCATTGCATCTTTTGCATATGGGGTATGCGGTATTAATGTAAAGGAGGTGATGGCGTTTTGTCCTTTTTCTGCCTGATGTTTATCGGGAATAATCGTGAATTCTATGGTTTTGTTATTACATCGAATATGGGCATATGCTTTTACAACGCTGGCATAGACCGGTTGATTGAAGCTAATACTAATGTTTTGATCGATATCCTGATTTATTGCATTTTGATTCGGAGAAACACTCACTATTTGTATTCGGGGGGTATTAAATTTCCATGAATAAGGTTTTTTAAGTTTTTTTCTTGTTACTTCTGAACGTGTTTTTTTTGGAATCGTACAGGTATAGGTTTGACTTTCAATAAATTTTTCTTCAGGATAGAAAATAAGTGTGCGATCACCCTGCCACAGGTATTTTCCGGCAATCGGCGGATCAAATGTCAGCGGTCCTGATTCCTGTTTATCATGACGTGCTTCCAATGATACCATTGGCTGATTGAAGGTAACGCTAATGTATGAATACTCATAGAAGTAGGAAGTTTGTCCTTTCGGTGTAACCTCTACAATACTAATCGGTCCTTGTACCGGTTCGGCATCCTGCATCAGCTGAGCATATGTCAGGGGAATAGAAAAAATAATGACAATACAAAGTATTGCATACGAAATACGATATAATACGGGTTTCATATATACTGCCTCCAAGGGGTTCAATACAATATATTCAATTAAGACTCTATTATAACATTATTACCCTGGCGGTAAAAGAGAAATATCAGGACGCTCCTTTTCGTGAATTAAAATACTTTAAGAGTTTGCAGCTGCTTCAACAGGTTAATTAATGTTTGTACCGAAAATGAATTATTTGTTTATTGAGGATTAAAAACATGCAAATAAGAATGCTTCATGATACGAGCATTATCGTTGTTCTGATGCATACGGGTGTATACGGGGATTTTATAATAAATACTATATATGTAATTAGATAAAACGAAATGACAGGGGAGTGATACTATGTCTATACCAGTAGGATTGCCGGCATAATACTGTAATGCGGATTATGTTAATAACAATTAATGGCGGCAAAGCACTGCTTGTATGCAGGTATCGGTATATTAGTTCAGGCTTGTTGCATAGAGAGCAAGGCTTTTTTCAAAAGCCGGGAATGTTTCTTTCATAAGGGTTGTATAGATAAACGGATTCCATTTATTTTGCCGGAACTCCTGTTCAAGAATTTCTTTTGTTTTTTCAATACTCAGTGCTTTATGATAACAGCAGGGAGATCGGCAAGCATCATAAATATCAACAATATTGCAAATAACCGCCAGCGGGCTTTGGAATTGATTTGAATAGACTTTATGATGGGCATGATGATTGCCGACTATTTCAAGAATTTCGTAATTATTAATATTGATATGCCGCAGTGCTTTAACGCCAAGAGCGGGATGCCGCATTATTTCGGCATATTCATTCATGGTGAGCGGACCTCGCTTATTAAGGGTTTTTTGATCAACCATTGTTTTACCGAAATCATGCAGGACGACGCCAATAGCGTATTTTTTTATACTGATTGGATTAAAACTAACGCTGTCGTAGCTATTTTTAAATGCATTCCAAAAAGTATCTTTATCAATATATTTTCTGAAATCGTGCAGTGCCTGTGCAAATAATAAATAACAGGCGAAACTATGATGATATAAATAACTGTTTGCAGTGCGCATAAGCTGAATAGCACTGTATACTTTATAGCGGTCTTTTTGATAAAATTCGGTAATAATTTCATGGGTATGTTTTATTTTTGCAGCATTGAGGTGTTCATTGGCATGAATGGCAATAATGTCATTTGTTGCCGAGTCAATGCTGTCAACGGTATTACCGCCGATACGATCACGTACTTTAGCAATCCAGAGATCACGCTCATCACATTGGTTGTTGCGAATACCGGTATCAGGAACGTTGATGGTATCGTATGCAATATCACGAAATACATAAATCGGCATTGTAAATACTTTTCGCGGAACAGGCTTATGCTTTGATATCAGCAATGTTCCTTCACGAGAATAAAGATCTTCCTTACTAATTCCGTTCATATTAATACAGTCGGTAAGATTATTAATACGCATTAAAATAGTACGTTTTGCGGGCATAGTATTCCCTCCGATTATTTCCCTCTGCTGTTGTACTGTATACTTTGTATTTCATATACAGTTCGTTCAGATGATGATATAGTATTCTGATACCCGCGTTGACACGCCCTTTTAACCCCAAATATCATGCCGTACATATCATACTGCTCAATGATTGTCAATATCAGAGTAGGCGTTTGTCGTGTAAAAAATAGATATAAGCGGTATTAATACGTTTATACGGTATACCTTCAAAAATTGATGGAACAATTTTGATGATAGGATTCTCTTGTTTTTAAATGTACACAACAGATGATTACTGCGGTTATTGTATGCTGTTCGTGTGGTATACGTTTTTCGGGAATATGATTGCATATTGTGATTGCAGTTATTACAATATGCATATGTATTCAGTATATATCGTTCAATGCAGTGATGGTTCATTATATACCGGCATTGCAAAGAATGTGCAGCAACGGGTGAAAACCCATAATGCCGGTACAGGAGCGCGCTATACGCGCGGGCGGCTTCCGGTTTCCTTGGTTTATCGTGAAGATTGTGAAAACCGAAGTGCGGCATTGCAGCGGGAAGCGGCAATAAAAAAAATATCTCGCATGCAAAAACGCTTGTTATGTCTTCAGTGGAAAGCTCCGGTGGAATAATCAGTGTTTTTCAACAGTGATACAATACGCATATTAATACTATAACGGATTGTAATAAACAATGCCGGTATACTGAATAAGTGTTTTAAGCGTTTATTATATAATACCGCAGTGCTGTGTCTTTCAGTATACGATACTATCAGGGAGCGGGGCTATTCAATACTTTGTATAAAAAAAGATAGATTGATAATAGATCCGTCAATACCAAGCGGACACATATATATTTCCTGATTTTGTTGTACTTCTTTCATAATGTTTGCGGTATATATTTTCGGAACGGATACAACAACATTATCCTCATCTTGTGCATCAGTGAGCTTCCGAACCGATTCGGCGGTAAAAGATTTTGTAAGAGACTTAATTGCTTTTTTAACATCATCGGTAATAGTATCCGGTATGGTATTAAGGATTTTCCCGGCAATGAAAAGAGCGGTTTCCGGTGTCATATCTATCATAATAGAGCCGTTTTGCTTCTTGTAATAATAATCAATAACAGCGGCAACTCCCATTGTCGTAAAAGCGGCTTCCATTTTGACAAGTTTTCCTTGTATAATATCAGAGTCGAGTGTTTTTGAAATATCGTGTACCGTTTTAACAGTAAAAGCTTCAATCATTGCGGGAGTGATCGTTCGTGATGATGGGTTAGGGGTATCATGATCAGTGTCGCTGAAATCAAGTTGAATGACGTTTAACAGATCTTGTGCATTAATAGGTGAATAAACAAAACCGCTTACACCACGACGGCGGAGTTGTGCTTCATAGTGCTCTCCTTCTTCATCACGGTATAAATTATGAACGATAATGTGTGTTTTTTCTTTTCCAAGGTTTAATATAGTATCAAGGTCACTGTTTGTTTGCTGTATGAGTGCACTGCCGATGAGAATAATATCGGGATGATAGAATTGCAATTTTAAGAGTGCATCGGTCGTATTTGTCGTTTCTTTAACCGAATAATTATTTACGGTAAGTATATGTGCAAATTGTTTGCGATTATATGCAATTGAATCTACCAGTAATACTTTAGCTGCCATAATATCTTAAATGTATATAGGTATACACAAAATTCAATACCTTTATTGTAGTATTCCAAGCCGTTTTTGTATTATTAAAACAGCTGCCGTTAGTGTGGCGCTTGGATTTTTTTTCTGAGAAAAATCATAACCTTTATACGCCATCCAGACTGATTCGGGCGTATAGAGTCCGCGGGGATCTTTTTTTTGAATAAGTATTTTCAACATATCTTTAAATGCCCGTTTCGTTCGTACTGCCGGAAAATACGAAAGTGTATCAACAACATGCAGAATATCAAACCATATCATCGGATACTTAAGTTTCATAAAATCCGTACCAATGCCGAATAGGTAATATTTTTTTTCTGTCCGGATTTTCCAGAAATGCAGCAGCATGTCAGTCCCTGATTGGATGGCAGTATCTGCTGCTGCAGTTTTCGATGCATGCGCGAGCGCTTTGAGTGCTGCCAGTGTTGCATACGGACAGGGGTCAGTGCGTCTTCCCGGACCTTTGAACTTTAGAAGAGAACTGCTGCATAACCAGCCGGTGCGATCAATTAATGAGATTAACTTTCGTACCGTTGCAGTAACCCGTTTATCTTTGTGATAACCGAATCGGCACAATGCGGCAATAATGAGCGGGAAATCACAGAGTATCCAGTTCCAATGGGGTTTATCATCACCGCCGAATACTGATGGCAATAGTATTCGTGAGAGGAATGCATTGTCATCACTGCGATGTGCCATGAGTTTTTCTGCGATTTCAGATATACCGTTATCGGTTTTCGTAAGTCCGATATCAGCAAGAATATTTATTTTATGAATGATAAGTTTTGCATCTTTATGTGATTTTATAGGATTTCCGGGCCATTGTTTACATTCCTTAATAATACTTTTAATTAACGGATGAGCAACGGTTTCCTGTTTTAAATGTTGAATCGTTTTTGATTGTGGGGATTTTCTATCCAGCCACAACGCTGTTGCAAGACGCACCCAAGGTTCTTGAGCACTGTGAATAAAATCAAGAGCAGTATTTTGTGATGCGTGGACGGATGTCATACGATGTATTTCTCCTACCGGAGTACTATATGCAGGGGCAGGCGTTTTGTAAAGTTGTTTTTATATTTGATGGCTGCAGATACAGTATATTGCTGTAACGGGATGATACAATGTTCGCAGGAAAGACAATGCTATTTATTACATAATACGTACATAAAATGGTGCTCCGCGCCGCTCTTGTTGTATCATAGTACATCGTCTATACGGTGCAACGAATGTTTAATATTGTATAGTAATAATCAAAGGCAGTGATCTTCTCTCATGAGATGATCGGCAAGAACATGGTTGCATTCGGGAGAGTTCCAATAGTATACTATGCATACTAATAACGGAGTGTTTATATGACTAATATACTTACGCCTGAGATACAGGATGTTGGATTGTTTTTCAGTAAATTCAGCGATGCGGTCGTTCCGATTATAATTCTATCGGCAGCATTGATTACCGGTATTCTTTTGCTATTGCTGCTGTTTGGCTTGCTCATTGGATATGCACGACGTACGAACAAACCGGCACTTGAAGAAATTGTCAGAAAAGTTCGTTCACCGGCATTGTTTCTGCTTCCCGTATTAACAGTGCTGATTCTTCTTCAAACAATGGGTGTTCCCGATAGTATAATACCTGTTCTGCGGCATGTAATGGTTATTACGATCATTGTCTTTATAGCCTGGTTATTGCTGCGGATTATACATGGTATCGTTTCACTCATGATGCAGCGGTATGATATTTCAGTACAGGATAATTTAAAAGCACGTACAATCATTACTCAGGTTACTATTATTCAGCGAATCGTTGGCGTGAGTATAATCATTGTTTCTGCAGCGGCAATTCTTATGACTTTTGAGACCATTCGGCAAATTGGAGTGGGGTTATTAGCATCAGCAGGGGTTATTGGTATTATCATCGGGTTTGCTGCACAGAAAACTATTGCGATGGTACTTGCAGGTATTCAAATAGCATTAACGCAGCCGGTTAAGATTGATGATGTTGTTATTATTGAAGGTGAGTGGGGGCGTATCGAAGAAATTACTCTTACCTATTTAGTTGTACGTATTTGGGATTTACGGCGACTCGTTGTTCCGATTACTTATGTTATAGAAAACCCTATTCAAAATTGGACACGTTCATCTGCAAATTTACTTGGTACGGTATATGTGTATGCAGATTATCGTGTTCCGGTCGATATACTACGAAAACAATTACGCAGTATTCTTGAGAAAACGGATTTATGGGATACACAGGTATGCGGTTTAGTCGTTACTAATTTAAAAGAAGAAACGGTTGAATTACGGGCATTAATGAGTGCTGAGAACTCTTCAAAATTATGGGATCTTCGCTGTTTGGTACGAGAAGAATTGTTGACGTATATTCAGAAATACCATGCGGATTGTCTGCCGCGCTCTCGTATAGAAATAACAAAAATGCAGGAATCTTCACGGCAATAATTGCATTGAACAGTACTATACGTAACGCTGAGGTGAAGAAGTATTTTATGCAATCGGAATCGGAATATTTCGTATTAAATCTTCAATCGCTAATTTTTCTAATAGTGCTGAGAAAGAATTCAATTCAGTTTCATTTAGTCCGCCTAATAAAATTTGCAATGCAGCTAAATGTACTTGATTATGTATACGGGCAATTGCATGTCCGCGTACGGTTGCTCCGAATACAACACCGCGCCCGTCATCACGCGATTTATCTTTCCAAAGGTATTCTTTCTGAACTAATCGTTTAATCAGCAGACTGACCGGACCTTTTGACAATGCAAGTGTTTTTACCAGATCAGAAAAACGCATTGGTTTTCCATGATTTACGATCAGGGTAATGGCGTGAATTTCTTCAACACGAAGTCCTTCAAATCGCGGATTCATTGACATTTCACGTTCCAGCGTCATTAAACGAAAGTATAGATTGTGTACAAGTATATTTGTTTTTGCGAGATTGCTCATCGATAGTAAATTCCTTTATATGTATAAATTATAGTTTTAATTTAAAACTATTTCAATAAAAAAATAGTGGATTGACCTTGCATATCTTTTAGCCTGCTACTATATTTCGGATAATCAAAGCCACTGTATAATGGCGATAACCGTATGTATAATACGTAAAAAATTATTATTGAAGGAGGTCATACCTATGGCAGGTATCAAACCCCTGGGCGGTCGGGTTGTTGTAGAAGTGCTCGATTCGCAGGAAACAGTTAAAGGCGGGATTATCATTCCCGATACGGCGAAAGAAAAGCCGCAGCAGGCAAAAATAATTGAAGTCGGTCCCGGTGCGATTCTTGAAAGCGGGGAACGTCGTCCTATTGATGTCAAAAAAGGTGATGTCGTGCTATTCGGCAAGTACAGCGGCACGGAAGTTAAGTACAACGATACAGAATATTTAATTCTTAATGAAGATGATATTCTTGCCATCGTCAGTTAACCGGCCGGCAAGCAAATTAAGGAGAAAAAATTATGGCAAAACAGATAGTATTTAATGAAGAAGCACGGAGAAAATTACTGCGCGGGATTGATGCCCTTGCAAATGCAGTAAAAGTAACGTTAGGACCGCGCGGTCGTAATGTTGTTATCGACAAAAAGTTCGGACCTCCGACAATAACCAATGATGGTGTTACCATTGCAAAAGAAGTTGAGCTGGAAGAACCGTTTGAAAACATGGGTGCTCAGATGATTAAAGAAGTTGCCGCAAAGACAAATGATGTTGCCGGTGACGGAACGACGTCAGCAACCGTACTGGCACAAGCGATGGTTCATGAAGGGCTTAAGAATGTAACAGCCGGTGCGAACCCGATGTTTATTAAACGCGGTATTGAAAAAGCAACAGCGAAAGCAGTTGAGAGTATTAAAAAACAATCACATGAAATTAAAAACAAACAGGAAGTTGCAAATGTTGCAACGATTAGTGCAAATAATGATCAAACCATTGGCGAGCTGATTGCGGAAGCAATGGAAAAAGTCGGCAAAGATGGTGTCATTACTGTTGAAGAAGCGAAATCAATTGAAACAATGTTGGAAGTTGTTGAAGGTATGCAGTTTGATCGCGGGTATATATCTCCCTATATGGTAACGGATGCTGATGCGATGGAAGCGGTTCTTGATGATCCGTATATTTTGATATTCGATAAAAAAATCAGTGTTATGAAAGATCTTCTGCCGCTGCTTGAAAAAGTGGTACAAATGGGTAAACCGCTTTTGATTATTGCTGAAGACATTGAAGGCGAAGCACTTGCAACATTAGTGGTGAATAAAATTCGCGGAACGTTAAATATATGTGCTGTTAAAGCTCCGGGATTCGGTGATCGCCGAAAAGCGATGCTTGAAGATATTGCTGTTCTGACCGGTGGTCAGGTTATCAGTGAAGAAAAAGGCTTAAAACTTGAAAACGTTGTTATTGACGATCTGGGAAGAACAAAACGGGTTGTTATTGATAAAGAAAACACAACGATCGTTGAAGGTGCCGGAAATAAAAAAGACATTACTGCACGTATTAATCAGATCCGCAAACAGATTGAAGATACGGACAGTGATTATGACCGCGAAAAGCTGCAGGAGCGTTTAGCGAAACTTGCCGGCGGGGTTGCGGTTATTAAAGTCGGTGCTGCAACTGAAATAGAAATGAAAGAGAAAAAAGCACGTGTTGAAGATGCTCTTTCAGCAACACGCAGTGCGGTTGAAGAAGGGGTTGTTGCCGGCGGCGGAACAACATTAGTGCATGCAATACAGGAACTTGAAAGCATGAAACTTGACGGCGACGAACAAATTGGTGTTAACATTGTTCGTAAAGCGCTTGAAGAGCCGGTTCGCCAGATAGCATTAAACGCGGGACATGACGGGTCAATTATTATCCAGCGTCTCATGAAAGAAAAACCCGGTGTTGGTTTCAATGCTGCAACGGGGGAATGGGGCAATATGGGAGAGAATGGTGTTATTGATCCGACGAAAGTAATTCGCAGTGAATTGCAGAATGCGGCGTCAGTTGCATCAATGATTATCACAACTGAAACGCTGATAACGGATATTCCCGAAAAAGAACCTGCACCGATGCCCGGCGGCGCCGGTGGAATGGGCGGCATGGGCGGCATGCCCGGAATGGGTATGTAATTCGCATACGCCGTATAAACAATATACGACTAATGATCCCGACTCCCGTTTCCGCGGGTGTCGGGATTTTTTTTTGAAAGTTCATGCATGTTATGATATATTAAGTATTGCAATAGGGTGCTATGTATAATAGTATTCTTGTATTAATAAGTAAAATATGGGTTTTATTATGCGAAAATATTTTCTTTTAATTGTGTTTGTGATGAGTATATGCACTGCTTCATTATTTGCGCAGGCGGATGTGATACGTATAGTACCACTGCAAATTGTTGCACCCGAAACACAATATGATTTGGCCGATACGATTTTGGAACAGATTATTGCTTTCTATAAAAACGCTGATGATATTGCGGTTGCGGGAGAATCAATGATTGATCGGACGATGCATGAAATTGGCGTTGATGAATGTTTTGATGCACAGTGTGCGCGGGAAGTCGGACGTGCATTACAGTCTGATAAGGTATTGTTTATTGTGCTGCGGGTTTTTGATGAGGAGTTTCAACTCGAAATAAATTTACTTGATGTGTATCATCATGATGCGGATAGAACAGCAGATGTACGTGCTTATGATAAAGATGAATTGTTGTATAGAGTAAAGAATACCTGCAATGATTTTCTCAATAGTATGTATGATGAGTTAACTTATACCACAACACCGTATACCGGTCGTTCCGATACGGTTCGGCATTTAGTTGCTGTTTCTGCTCTTGGTACATATATGGATTTAAAACAACTTCGATCTCTGGTTACCAATATTTCCGACGGGGGATTGCCGAAACGCTTAAACTGGGGTGTCAGCGGTGAATATCGCATTTCACTGAGTGATTGGCGTATTGGAATGGGGTTTGATTATCTTCTTGGTAATGAAACAACAACGGAAATCAACAGCGATCTGACCGATGTTCCACTGAATACCGGAATACTTTCTTTTACGTCATTCCGACTTTCGCTGATTGGCGAATGGATGCCGCTGCATACCGGGCATTTTTATTTCGGTATATATGCACAACCGACATTTGCACTGCTTATGCTTGCACAAACAGTGCGAGGACAGGATACTACCTATAAATATAATGCCCGTGAATGGGGAAGTGAGTTCGGGCTTTCTATAACAATCGGTTATCATTCAGGGTTCAAATTTCGGTTCGGCTATGATGTTTTAGGAGATAATGCCTCCGGTTCAGTCGGGCGTGCCGGATTTTTCTTTAGATTGTGAGAATACGTATGAAGATGAAGAACGGTAAAAAAACAATATTATCTGCAGGGGTGCTTATCATTATTTGTATTGCGGGATGTACGGCATTTCCGCAGCTTAAACCGTATGAACAAAAAGAAACGGAAGTTACGGTTGGAGAAGTTCCGGCGCGAATGTATGCGTATGAAAAAGTTATCATTGAACAATTTACGTTTAAAGATTATGAAGAGTTTAATAAAATCCTTGTCCGTTTGAGAAAACCCAATACGGTTGATTATACTAATATTTATGAAAAATATAATATACAGGAACATGCAACTGAATACTCGTTAATGAAAGGATATGTATATACTATTCCCGGTATTTGGAATCTGGAAATTGAAATTGTTGATCGTCTTGGTAATATATATTCTCATCCGGTGCAGCAGCGTGTTGTCTATATGGGGAAAAATGGCGGCATAACAACTAATGCAACATTAGCAGCGCATACCAAACTTGAATCATGGCGAAGTGCAGGTTTAAACATGGTTTCAAACGTTGCAGTAAATTATTCAACGAATGCGCTTTCATATGGGTTTCCATATGATTTTAAATTAACGATAACAAATAATACCACCAGCCGTGTATATTCAAATGTTTTAAACATTATCAACTGTTCATTTGATGATACATTTGATTATACCGGCGCACAATCAGCCCATACTGATACTAATCAGTATTATGTTCTTATTGAACCGGTTTTTACGACAAATGAATTATATACCAAACTCCGTGCACTTGCAGCACATGGTTGGACTAATCAATAGAAAGAATACTATGCCGGCAGATACTACAGATAATACACCGGGTATCCGAAATAATGCGGATTCATCGGTATCATCTTCAGCACATGATGTAAAGAATACACATCCGCCGTTAAAAAAAACACGTCATACCGGTATATTCAGCAGTATTCGTGCTTTCACAAGCTCCTGTATTTCTTCACTGGCTACAGTATGCCGTGCCCGATTTATTGAAGACCCGCCGTTGCGGCGTTTTATTAATGTGCTTATCACTGTCGGTTGTGCGGGGATTATTGCGGCGTCTATTGTTTTTGCCGGACAGCTGATCGGTTCAGATACCACAGATTCTGATTGGACGATCTGGCCGGAAAACGAAATACCGAAATCCGATTATTTAAGTGCGGTTACTAATCATTTTCGCGGTAATAATAATCAAGTATTTATTCATACCGTTGTTAAAGGGGAAAACTACTGGCTTATTGCAAAATCAAACGGGGTTGATATTGAAACAATGCTGGGAGCGAATCCGCAGTGGCATAATACTACGGCAGGAATTGATGAAAAAATTGTTGTTCTTCTGACGAAAGGAACGCTGCATTATGTTCGTAAGGGGCAGAGTATAAAAAAAATTGCGCATATGTATGGTGCTGCAACGAAACTGGTCCGTATAAATAATCATTTATTATGGCCGCTGCAGCCGCATATTGGAGACGTGCTTATTCTTCCGGGATGTCATCATCTGGTGCATACACCTGAAATGCATGCAGCACTTGCTATTCGCGGTCAATTTATTAATCCGTCAACCGGATATCTTGGTTCAAAATTCGGAATGCGTATGCATCCGATTTTAGGATATGTGCGATTGCATAAAGGGATTGATTTGCATTCACCAAGCGGGCATCCCTGCTGGTCGGCGGCTGATGGTGTTGTTGCCTATACCGGCAATGGCGGTTCTTACGGCAAGGTGATTTATATTAATCATGATAATGGGTTTCAAACTCGCTATGCTCATTTAAGTCGTATTCTAACTCGCACCGGTCGAACGGTAAAACAGGGGCAGGTTATCGGTCGTACCGGGAATAGCGGATTAAGTACTACTCCGCATCTGCATTTTGAAATACGTTCAAACGGTATTCCGGTTGATCCGATGAATTATCTGTGGTAATGCTTTTCTCTTTCAAGGTATTTTTATATCACTGCTGATATACATTCATAAAAAACAGAATTGCTTGTTTTTATACTATCGGGAGAGCAGCTCTGCTGACTTGATTTTTCCGATAGACTATGATATTTTTCAGTATCATTAAGCAACGGAAACGGCAGATATGGCATTAATTTTTGAAACAGGCATACAGAATGCGCAGCAAACCGAAAATAATATTCTGCATCTGGAAACCGTCAGCTATGATCCGCATACTCAAACTGAAGAGATACTCGGTTTTCGTGGTGATTGTTTGGATATCGTGCATGGCTTTGAATTATATATTAAGAAACATACTGTTGTGCAATTGCGTTGTGAGGAATTAAACCGGTTTCAATTTGATTGTGTTATTACTGCTGCATTAATAATGCCGTATCATCAATTATTTGATTATTGTGAACGTATGTGGAAGACGTCGCTTGGTTCGTATCTGACCTCAACCCGAACTGCTCAACAATTTATTGCATTGTGTACGATTGCGGTATCATGCATGCTGCCGATATCGAATACAACAGAACTTTCGTATGCACATTTACCGAATGCTCTGCTGTATGATGAACGTGCTGCGCGAAATACGCTCTCTATTCTTTCAATCGAAAAAAGTAATGCATCGTATTGCACAGACTTGTTTGCACGCGGGTTTTTGTATCGGCTGCAGGGAGATATGATGCAATCATTGTATTTCAGACCGTTTAATGTGCCGAAAATAAATACGCTCTCTTCAGAACTGCAAAGAGTATACCATAACCTTGGGGCAGCTGATGGATCTTGAACTTTTTATATTTTTTATGCTTACTATTGTTGTGCCGGTTGTTTTCGGGGTACTGCTGACAGTCGTATTGGTACTAACAACGAAACAAAAAAAGCAGGCACTGGCAAGCGTTTTATTGCATGAGCGGGATTACCGGCACTATCAGCGATCTTCGGCAACGATACGATCGGTATATAAAACGCTTGGCGCTCGTGTTATGTTGTATGCCTTATTAACAAGCATGATGTTGTCGCTGACGGGATACGTGTTTCGCGGCAGTGAGGATGCCTTTATATTTTCTGTATTTATCGTACTGAATATTTTATTAATATTCGTATATCTGATTGTGCTGATTATCGTTCATATGTCTGATATTATCAGCAACAAAACAAATGCGCTGCCGGTCTTAATAGCAGGATGTATTATTATCGGACTGCAGTACTGTATTAATACCCTGGAAATCATCGGTCTTGTATAATAACATGATCGTGATATGCTATACTAATCATACGGGAGAGAGAATATGAAAATACAACATTGTATTGTAATGATGATTATAGTGCTGAGCAGTCTTGCAGTGTCGTTTGCTGTATTTGATTTACAGGAAATTGGCAGAGCAGATCCGAATGCAGATGATCTTCCCATTGCTTTTACGAAGCAGTATGTTGCCTGCAGCGGGAAAATATATTCACTGCAAAACGGGAATGAAGTAAATAGTAAAGCATATGCATATTTAAAACGCAAAGTAGCTGACGTCCGAAAGGAAGAAGGCAATAATGCCTGCGGTGATGCCGGGGATTATTTATTAGAAGCGGCGCGTTTACACGGACGATCATTTATTCCGGTGTCATCTGATAAAAATGCTGAAAATCCCATTGCGCCGATGTTTATGAATTATGTATTTCTTGATCCTGCTTCAGATTTATTAAAGTTTCGTTATAAAGATCTTTGGGTGATATATACCAGTGATACGTATATGAAAGCACGACCGATTGAAGAAGTATACCGGAGTGCAAAAAATGCCGCAAGCGGTCATATGTGGGATAGTTATGTTAACACCTCCGTTGTTGATGATCATTTCCAAAAAGGGAATGATGGTGTTGCCATTGCCGATGTTGATCGTTTGCCGCTGAATAAAACATGGCTGTTGCCTGCACGTGGTCCATCGTATGGGGGTAAAACATTTGAGTATCGTTTTGTTGGCGATTATCTTGTTTTCTTCTCTCCTGATAAAATAAAACTCTTTATTCCGAATGGCACAGAATATAAAAATGCTGTTGAAATAAAGAAAACGGAGGATTGGACACCGCTAACGTGGAATATTATTTCATGCGATGATACGGCATTGTTATTTTATGAAAAATCAGCAAATAAGTATTATACGATAAACCGGAAGAGACCGGAAATTACAACCGTTGAACTTGATTCTTATTATTTCGGCAAAGCGTATACCGCAAAAACAAAACGTTCAACAACAATCAGGAAAACCATCTATCGAAACGGATTGCTGATCGCATACGAAGAGAAACGTCAAATTATCAATAAAGCCGGTGACGAAGTAAATAAATTAGACATACGTGTATATAATCCGCGTGTTAATAAAGTCTATCCACCGATACATTTTGAATATGTAATTCGTTTGCCGGCTGAAGAAAACCGTGCAGTCTATCGTATTTTTACAGTCGGAGAACGAACGTATCTTGCGTGTATTATTGATAATAAATCGGATTCACAAAAAGCATATAATGTTATTAATATTTATGAGTTTGACGGAAAAACAATGAATACACTTGACGGTACTACCTTTCCGTCGGAAATATATAATGATGAATCATTAATTCGTGAAACAATCAGATATCGTCTTGGTGGTATTGGCGATCTGCCGAAATTTCCTGCCATTGTTGCTGCACCGTATGCAGTGGTATATGATAAAGAGAAAAAATTATTTACCGGGTATGATTTACGCGGAGCGGCACGTAAACTGTGGGAATTGCACTTGCCGCAATCAGCAATAGCACCGCGTGAACCGGATACGGTTATTCTTATGCAGCCCTATTAAAACAGGCTTCAGCAATCCGGTTAAACAGTATTGGTTTTTCATACATAGGTGGATATGGTATCAGTGTACCACTACAATGAGGGGTATACATTTACTGCTCTGCCGGAATATTGCGATCCGATACTATAATACTACCCGAATGCGTTTTCAGATGACTGCGTCTTTAAAATTTTCTTGAAAGCATAACGAAGATGATTGTGTAATATGCTTTGAAACGAATTTGCATTTGTATTCCTCAGGTGCAGCGGTATTTTGTTCATCTGATGCTTTGCATAATAGAATTATACGCAGTGTATCTGAATAATAGCAGATCAATGCTGTTGTATTATATACCGGCACAGCCTTTCTTTATATGCAGATGAAATATATGATAACGGTATCTGATGTAGCCGCTGTGCTGATATCAGCAGTTGTGTATATTATTTTCAGTGCTATTGGTATTATGTAAAATTATAATTGAAAAACACGGAGTATTGATTATAACTATAAGCATGAAACGCGGTTTTTTTATTACTATCGAAGGTTCGGAAGGTGTCGGGAAATCAACACAGGTCCAACGGCTTGCCGACGAACTGATGCAGCGGGGATATCCGGTTATCATTACACGGGAACCGGGGGCAACAGCTATCGGGAAAAAAATTCGCGCGCTTCTTCTCGATCCGCGTCATAATGCGATTACGCCAATCACTGAATTATTTTTATATTGTGCCGATCGTGCTCAGCATTGCGATGAAATTATTGCGCCGCATCTTGCTGAAGGGATGATTGTTATTTCAGACAGATTTATGGATGCGACGAATAGCTATCAGGGATTCGGGCGTGGTCTTGGTTTGACGCTGACTGAAAAATTAAACCGTATTGTTGTTCGTGAGAATATACCGAATATAACATTAATGCTGATGGATACTGCATTGCGCGGACTGAAACGCGCGAAAGCCGCGAATAAAGAATTCGGAAAGGGCGGCGACCGCCTTGAGAAAGAAGCGGTATCATTTCATAAAAAACTTATTGCCGGGTATCGTACTCTTGCTCGCCGACGGCCGAAACGTATTACCTGTATTCAGGCAGATGCCGGGATAGAAGAAATGACAGTACGTCTTCTTCAAGCAACATTGCCGGAACTTGAACGTCATCATCGTGCTATTACTATACCCAATAAATTACGTATAACAAAAGCGCATGTTTCAGATGCTGACACTATTGCCGCACTTCTTCGTACCGGATATACCCCGCATAAAAAAATACTGAACCTTACAGCGGAAGAATGGAAACAGTATCCGGCACATGTTCGCGCAGCAGATATTCGCAGTGCAATGAAATCAGCAGATATATATATCGGTTATTATAATAATAAAGCAGTGGCAACGGTAAACATAAGTCCGGCATTATTTAACGATTCAGTTCGTGAGATAAAACGTCTTACGGTATTACCGCGTTACCGGCACCGCGGGTTTGGCATACAAATGATTCGTTTTTGTGAAACAATGCTGCGCCGGAATGCCTGCCGGGAAGCATGGCTTGGTTTCATAGCACACGATGTCGGACTGAGGAAATATTATACACAGCTTGGATATGTTTATGATCATGTATGGTATGATCCGCAGTATACAAAGTTAAAAATAATTCTTATGAAAAAGAAATTATATCCGCCGAGGTGATTATGAAGATACGTAAAGAATCGGATAATCTTCGGCACCGCCCGAAAGCGCCGTTACGCGGCAGTGCCGCTTCTTCTCAATCAATTATTAAAAAAGATGCTGAGAAGAAAATGTCGGGGACTTCGTTTAAAGAGCAGTTGTCAACGGTTCAATCAGAAAACACCGAACATGAAATCAATGCATTGCTTGACCGCCTTGCAAAACAGGGGGAGCGTCTTAAAGCAGTGCCGACGCTCAATGAATTGGAACGGTATACGACTCTTATCGGCACGTTTCTTACTCATGCATTAAATGCCTATGCCCTTGAAAGCGGGAAACGTCATCCGCGTTCAACTATTCAGGATCCCGTTCAAGTTCGTGTTACCATTAATGACAAACTGGCAGTATTAACTGAACAAATTATGCAACGGGAACAGGACCATCTTTCTATTGCCGCCGCGATTGATGATATACGCGGAATACTTATTGATCTACGGAAATAGCAGCAGGATGTGTTTGCTGCTGCCGTCAATTTTTCAGGGACTATAAAATACTGGCATAATTTTAATAAATAGATTATACTTTCACGTATTATGAGAAATGTATTACAGCAATATATTAAAGGACAAGATGATGCGTTGGAGCAGCTGGCACGATTGTTTATTGACCGTAAACAATTTACCGGTGGGGTGCTGCTGACCGGTCCTGAAGGAGTCGGAAAACGTACCGCGGCGCTGGTAGTTGCTGCCTATCAACTGCAGCCGGCGGGAGATGCGCTTTTCGGATTTACAAAAAACAAGTTCAATGCTGAAGTATATCAGCGTGTGTGTGATCGAAATCACCCTGATATGCTGCTTATTGACGATGTTATGCTTAATGAGATGAAAGGCTCATCAGGCAATCGTGAGCGGGATATTACTGTTGATATAGTTCGTATGCTGCAGAAACGCCTTTCGGTACAGTCTTATGAAAGCAATAATCGGGTTATCATTATTGACAATGCGGATCGTATGAATCTTTCGACGGCAAATGCATTTTTAAAACTGCTTGAAGAACCGCCGCCGGGAAACATGTTTTGTCTTATCAGTTCTCATCCGTTTCGTATACCCTCAACGATTCGTTCTCGATGTATGAAAATTTCATTTAAACCGTTACCGGAAGAAACCGTGTATAGCTTACTGACCGATATACATGGCATTGACGATGCACCGGCGCGGGAATGCGCGCGGCTCGCTCATGGGTCAATTGCACAAGCGCTTTTATATGCTGAACACTATCATGCAACAACACTTCACTGGCTTACAACAACACTTGATATTATTACTACTCAATTAAAAGATCCACGAAAACTATTTGCGCTGTCTGCCGCAATTCATGGCAATCGTTCTCCTGAACCGATACGGCAATGGTTTGATCTGATGATGACAATGTTATTTGATGTGCTATGCTTTCAAAACGGCATTAGTGATGCTCCCCGTATTCCGGGGGACGTTATTATGCGCTTTGCCGGTTCAATTCCGGTTCAGAAAGGCGAACGGCTTTATCAATTAATGCAGTTAGTGGAGCATGCCGTGTTTCGTATTGAAACATTTAATATTAATAAACGATTAGCAGTTGAAAGTCTTATCGGTTCAATGGTAAAATTGATACATCAACCGGAGCTATCCTATGTCACATAATGAAAAGAACAAAACGATAAACGCGGCAAAAACAGACGTTTCTTCATCATCGAAAGCATCTTCATCGAAACTAAAAAACATTGTTGCAGTACGTCTCATCGGAGAATCAAAAATAAGTTATTACCGTTCCGGTTCGCTGCAGTTTAAAATTGGTCAGATAATTATAGTGAACTCTGAATTTGGTCATGATGCAGGGAAAATCGAAAAGATATGTACTGATATGTCACTTTGCCCGATTGTTGAAAAAGACATTCGCCCGGTTGTTCGTTTAGCGACGCATGAGGATCTTGAAACAATTCGTGCAAATGAAAAAAAATCTGCATGGGCATATAAAACAACTCGTGAGAAAATTAAAAAGCATGGGCTTGATATGAATCTTTCCAATGTCCGGTATCTTTTTGATGAAAATAAAATCCTTTTTTATTTTACTTCGGAACATCGAGTTGATTTTCGCGATCTTGTTCGTGATCTTGCTTCCGAATTTCATTCTCGTATTGAACTGCGACAAATCGGAGCACGTGATGAAGCCGCAATATTAGGCGGCTGTGGGGTATGCGGACATGAACAATGCTGTTCGTTATATATTCGACATTTCCACCCGATATCCATTCGCATGGCGAAAGATCAGGATCTTTCTCTTAATTCATCCAAAATATCAGGCAATTGCGGGCGTTTGTTATGTTGTCTGCAATATGAAAATGATACGTATCGTGAATGCCGAAAAGGGATGCCGCGTATCGGAACAACGGTTCGATTTCTTTCAGACACTATCATTTCTGATACTGCAACAAAAGTTGACCCTGAAACACTTGAAGGACAGGTTGTTGGTTGGAATGTTATTAAAGGAACCGTTCGTATCGAACTGCCGGATACTTCCGGGCATGGGGTTGAGGTGCCGGTTGATAAATTACAATAATAAACGGATACATATTTAAATGTTTACAACACTATTGAAGGTATGGTTTTGGAATTGTTATGATAACATCGGGCGATATCTGCATGCTGCATTATATTGGTTTTTATGCGCTCTGCCGTTTATTATTGCAGTAGTGTTTTTTGATTTTTATTTTATATATAATGTGCCTGATGATATTTTTGCGATATTTAATAATGCTCCTTCAGGATCACTAACGGCATTATTTCCGTTCCTGATATTAATGCTGGTTAACGGAAATTTATTGATAATTATTTTTCATGGTCCTTGGAGTGCTGCACTGCATTATTTTGTATGGGATACCATGCAGCGGCATTATGAACCACCGCGGCTGCATGTTTATTGGGAAGGATTTAAACGCTATGCATTGCGCGGGTTGGGCTTCATGTTTGTTTATATGGGGCTGTTCTCGTTTTTTACTATTGATTTATTTATCGCACAATTAATGCTGGGCAGCAGCAGTATTCCATACTTTGTTGCTGCTATGGTAAATGTCGGGCTGATGATAATTATTATGGTTTTACTGCTTTCGGGGCGCTATGTGCTGCCGCTGTTAATTTGGCGTGATCCTATCAACCGAAAGAAAGCACTTGAACGGGTCTATGCCGATATACCTGAGCAATCACATACTGATACGGTAAAAACAGGGAAAACCGATTTCCCTGCATATACACTCGGCAAAGCAGTTTATCAGTCATTACTGTTAGTACTTGCCGCACCATTTTTAAGCATTTTTTTAATGCTTATGCAGGCGGCTGCTCTTATATTTATCAGCGCTCCGATAATTACAATTGGTATTTATACCGTATTATTTGGAGCGAATCTAAATCAAAATGTTGTTCGGTTTTTACTTAAAAAATATGATGAGGATATTGATATTCCGAAAGAAAAACGCGGACTTTCATATTTGTTTCGACCATGGCGTATGGATTAGTACGATGCTTTTATCTCTTGCGTATGACGTACGATAATCATGTGTTATATATTTTAGTGCATCGCCCCTGCTGCCTGTTGGGCTTAACTGAAAATAAATACACCCATTAAAACAAATCTCATTAATACGTGCGATGAATGTACCGGAGTATCGGTATTAATATACATCATTGTTTTATTGCAATAGTAAATGAGAGGTTTGTATATCTCATTATTTTTACTTATGTGCGGAACGGTTGCCGGTGGGTATATATCAGCGGTGCGGCATTGGATCGGTAAATGCTGCTGCAAGAATTGCACGGGCAATAAGATATTGTCCATCACCGCGTGGATGCAGTTTATCACCATTCTGAAATCGTCTGTTGAGCATATCCGGTGTATGCGGGTCTTCAAGCAGAGAATAAATATCAACGACAACATCGACACCTCTCGGATATGACCGAATCCATGTATTGATAGAATCGGTATTACGTTGTTTTCGTCGGCTCCATGTATGATAGCCTTTCCATGGCGGTAATGTCAGTGCAATAACACGTACATGGTATCGATGCGCAAGATCATACATTGCTTGTAAATCACGCATAACCGTTTCAGGGTCAGTAATATTATTAATGCCCGCTAAAATAATAATTTGATTATAAACGGCAAGATTAATCTGCTTTTTGCGTTTATCTCCTTCATACACACGTAAACGTTGTCGTATCTTTGTTGTTGTTTCACCATTAACGCCATAATTATCAAATTGACATTTGGAGCATAACCTATTCAGCCAAGTAACATACGTATTATCCGCTGTTATTGAATCACCGATGACGGCGATGTTCGGACCGTAAGCGGCTGTGCAGGGAGAGGGATACGCGGTATTTAAAAGTGTCTGCACGGCGGGTAATGACGTATGAACACTTTTAATGTTTTTGTTTGACACTACTGCTGAGGAGTGATTAATATCAGCTGATTGCGTACGGTAATCAATATATGGCGGGATATCTTCCGTGCCGTATGAGAAGGATATAAATCCGCAAACAATGAATATTATGCTCCAGAAGAGTGAAATTATGTTCGTTCGATAGTGCATAGAAATAGTATTATGTATTATTCTTTTCTGTCAAGAGTATTGGTCCATCTATCCATTTATTGTCGCTCGTATGTGTTTTGCATATCATGGTTCTCATTTCTTTTTAGACATGTGCAGTGCAGTGATTGTGCAGTATTTATTGTATATTTGTATACTGAAGTAGAGCAGTGTCGGCTGTCGGCGTATTACAATAGTATTCGTGTACAAATACCGGAGTCGCCGGATCTCAAAAATGAGAGTGGTGTTTTCAGTAATGAATGGTTTTGTATGCTGAGTGCGAACAGTTTAATATTCAGTGTCGAAAGTACTATTTAATATAATGGACGATGTGCCGTTCGGGTATACAAGTGATAATATTTATTATGCATAGATGCGATACATGTTGTGTGATATGTTCGATGAGACTGCCGGTGTTGCACGGCAGGATGAGTTGTCCCGTTTTTTGCATTCAGAACCGAATGGTTTTGTTCAACAGGCGAATTATTTGCAGCTGTTCCTGTGCGGTCATGCTTATGCGGCGGTGTATACTGGTGCAGTGCTTCCAGCAGACGTTCATAGGTGATATCATTCTGTATTGTACAATTGCCGTTGAAAGATACACCATCATCAATATGCAGATGTCCGGTTACAATATTGCCATGAAGAGTGCATGGCTTTAAAAGCCGGACCATTCGTACAGCATAAATGTTCCCGTATACTTCTCCACCAATAATAACTTCATTAGCAATAATATCTGTATTGACAATACCGGTTGCACTGACAATTACTTTACCGTAAATACGCAGTGTCCCGTGTACAGTTCCATCTATGCGTAATACCCCTTTTTCAATCGTTAGTTCACCGCGTAACTGTGCATTGCAACCGATAATCGAGTTGATGAGATGATCATGTTCATGTATGTGTTTTGTCATAATTGAAAATACTATCAATATGGGGAGAACTTTGCAAGTGAATGATTTTGGAATGATTATTTATGTGAGGGGGGGATATAACTGTATTCATCCAGTGTTGCACGAAAAATATAATCGCTTGGATTGAAGCATTTATTTCCAATACGTACTTCATAGTGCAGATGTGCACCGGTTGAACGACCGCTGGAACCCAGCAGACCAATAGTATCGCCGCGCTTAATCAGTTGCCCGGCATGAACTTTAGCGCGGCTGAGATGCGCATAGATCGTACAAAACCCGTATTTATGACGGATGCGCACGGTATTGCCATATCCGCCGTTATAACCGACATATTCTACTCTTCCATCTGCTGTTGCGATTATCGGCGATCCCGGCATTCCGGCAATATCCAAACCCGAATGAAATTCAATTTTTTTTGCATTAAACGGATTCTTTCGGTAACCATAACCACTGGTTATATGCCCCCCATCAGGGACCGGCCAGAGAGCGGGGATTTCAAAAACAATATCGTGCTTTTTATTCAGATATGTTTCAAGGCGTTTGACATAAAAGTTTATCGTTTGCAGGTCGCGGGTAAACTGTTCTATTTCCATGAGATTGAGTGTTGTAATATTAATATTTGAAATGTCAGTTATGTTTTCTTCGGATGAACCGCCTTGACCCCATATATCACCGCTCGATGAAAACTCCGCTAATATCGCAAGATGTTCGATTCTTTTTTTCAATTCATCCATATGTCGATCAACAGTATTAATACTTTTATCATAGTATTTTTCCAGAGTCTTAACATCAAGCTCTTTCGTTTTAAGTTTTGAAAACTTACGGCGTGTTGTTTTGTATCCGGCAAGGGTGAAAAACGACAGAATAAGAAGTATACTGATAACCATAATGATAAAATATATAGCGAATCGGGATATTTGAAAATTAATGATAGATTGTTCATTATGCGGGACAAGCATTATTGTTAAATGTTCACGTCCCTGTTTAAGAAAATTTTTCCACCATGTGCGGAAACGTGTATAGAATGAGTTCGTCTCGTTATTGTGTGAATGTTCATCCGCCATTATTCAGCTCTTTCAGTGTATAAAAACACGTTAATATACGATACAGAGTAATCAGCATTTGTGCGTTTGTCAATAAGAGCCCTCTTAGAACATGATAAGTATGTCTTGACAAGGCAGCATGCTCTGTATACCGTTTTATATCATGATTGATACACATGCCCATCTTGATTTAATCAGCAATGATCCTGAAGAACAGGATGCTGTTATTGCTCGTGCGCATGAAGCAGGTGTTCATACTATAATTCAAGTATCGGTTGACACTGCGTCAAACTTGAAATCCGGTGAGATAGCACAACGGCATCATAGTGTCTTTTATACTGTTGGCTTGCACCCGCATGAGGCGGATAGGGTTTCCCGTGAAGATATACAGCGTATTGAAAATCAGCTTGATTCGCCAAACGTTGTTGCTATCGGTGAAATCGGATTAGATTATTATCGTCATTATTCTGATTATGAGAATCAGCGAAAACTATTTGATGCTCAGCTTATTATTGCACATGAGTGTCAGCTGCCGGTCGTTATTCATAATCGTGAGTCAATTGATGATGTATATGCACGGCTTTGTGCACTATTACCCCCCGGCGGTATTGTTGTGCACTGTAATTCGGTTGATGCGGAATGGACGAGAAAACTGCTTGATATCGGCGCATATATTTCGTTTGCGGGAAATATAACGTACAACCGGTCATTAACGGATTCTGCGAATAGTGTCCCGCTTGATCGTTTATTAGTTGAGACGGATTCCCCCTATCTGACCCCCGTCCCGCATCGCGGAAAACCAAATGAGCCTGCGTATGTTATGCATACCGCACAATTTCTTGCTGATCAGCGCAGTATTACGCGCGATGAATTAGAACGTGCAACGGATGCAAATGCACGAAGAATATTCGGGCTTATATAACGTATATCGTTTATGTTGATAAAGTGTAAATAGTCAAATAATTCTATTAAACAATGTATCCCGCGGTTTGCAGCGCACGCAAAACGGCTGTAATTTGAGTATCTTTATTCATCGTATAGAAATGCAGCCCCGGTGTATCTTTATCGAGTAAATCCTCACATTGTCGTATCGTATGTTCAATGCCGATCTGACGGCAAGCAGCTGTATCATTGGCATGTTTTTCTAATGCAGCGAGTAATGGTGGCGGTATTTCGCAATGAAACATTTTTTGTATAAATGCAGCATTATGCGCGGAAGCAAGGGGTTTGAGTCCCGGAATAATCGGTTGTGTAATTCCTTTTGCAACGGCCTTATCAAGAAACCGCCAATAGTGTTCGTTGTTAAAAAACATTTGTGTTAAAAAAAACTCAGCTCCGGCATCACATTTACGTTTTAAATACTCAATCTCACGATCAATTGTTCCCATTCCTTTATGGCATTCAGGGTAACAAGCGCCGGCAAATGAAAAATCGGTTTGCGTGCCCTGATAATAATGTGCATTCTCTGCAACATTCTTAAATTCAATATCCGATTGGCGCAACATATAATGCCCCTGATTCGTTTCGGTGATTTTTTCCATTAATCGGTATGCATACTGATAATCCGATTGTTTAATGATTGTGTCTTCATTTTCACCGTACGGAACATCACCCCGTAATGCAAGAAGGTTGTTGATGCCAAGATAATGGAGTGTAATCAGATTATTCTCAATTTCCTGTTTTGAAGCGCTGATGACCGTCAGATGTGCTAATACTTCAATCGGATAACGCTCATTAATAAGCGCTGCGATGGCAACGGTTCCGCCGCGGAGATTTCCTCCTGCGCCGTGTGTAACACTGACGTATCGTATACCAAATGGGATGAGATGTTCAATCGTTTCATAAAGTTGATTAATATGTCCGCCGTTTCGCGGCGGCATAACTTCAATGGAAAGTACCGGCGGTGATTCCTTGAACATGGTTGGTTGCCGTTGTTTATAAATGTCAATTATATGCATACTATATACTCAATTACAATTTTTATAATACCATAATAATAGGTATCATACGGGATTAATAAAGACAGCAGTATTATACAATTCCTCTATTTCCCGTTTCTGTCGTAAAGTATAGCGGATTCTTGTTTAAACGGCAAGACCGGATTTTCAGGAAAACAAATATCATTATAGGAGTGTATTACAAAAAGAGATTAATATACAATAACAAATGTATAACAAAAATAACAATAATATATCCGGTAATAAATTTATAGCGCTGTTTTTTCAGCGCGCCGCTCAAGAGAAGTAAAACTGCAAAAACGATAAAATAATAGCTAAGAATCCAAAAATACAGACCAAATAATTCGTGGTACAGAGCGTTATGAAAAATAACCGATATTCCGCTGACGAGCATTGTGCCGATATGATCAGTTGAGCTTTTAAAATAATGATATATTTTTACTGCCGGCATGATGAGTATACCGGAATAATATACCATATTGGCAATATTGATATGAATCGCTAATAATGCACAGAGTGAATATAGGGCGGCAACAAATAAGCGTTGCAGCCATCTGATAGAATGCTTTTTTTTGGGAAGGGTAATGATAAACTCATGCGCATTTATTTCTTCACGTCGTCGGGCAAGCAGTGCTTCCTGCGTTCGCTGCCATTGCCGTCGGCGATGCTGTTCACGTTCAGCCGGGGTCAGTGCTGCTTTCGTCTGTGTTTCTTTTTGTTCCAGTGCTTCAAGCTCATCAAGCGGCGATGATTGTTCTTTTATGGAATCATTGTTTTGTGAGCTGCTGTCAGGGATATTATTCCGATCATCGTTCATAATAAAAGAATATCAGAAAATCGACAAAGTACAAGAGAAAAATATACCGGGTATCTATTCAAAACCCATTTATTTTGGATACAGCATTTGATAAATTCGGTAATAGTAATACACTTTTTTTGTATAATACCGCGGCTGCTGCAGGGGGACAAATTCCATTAGAAGATACGGATCGCTGCTTGGAAATGTTTTACGCCATTGTCGCGGACGCCCCGGTCCGGCATTATATCCCATCGCGGTAAGTGTAATATCTCGCTTAAACTCTTTCATCATATCACCCAGATACCATGTTCCTGCTTCGATATTTTGCTCAATGTCATAAATGTTATCAGAACTGTTTTTCATAAAAGCATTGTTTTTACGAATAAATGAGTAGGTAGTTGGAATAACCTGCATTAAACCGCATGCATTTGCATATGAGCGTACTGACGGAATATAATAACTTTCCTGCCGCATAATCGCATATACAAATCGCCGGTCAAGATTATGTCGCCGGCATGAAAGCGAAACGTAATGCGAATAGGGTATTGGATACAGGTTGGTTATAAAGGAACGGGGTAAAAAATGAAGACAGGGGTCATCGTTAAGATGCCATGTCATTGCTTCATAGCATCGAACGGCTCTGCCGGTATGACCATACAGCGAATAAAAACGTGCTCGTGCAAGCCGGTTTGTTTGCGTAGCATACTTATTGTTTATACTATAAACACCGAGTGCAATTTCACCATAATATGATTCATGGGCTGAATAAAACATTTCAACAGCTTTAAAGTCTTTATTTTTTTTTGAGTTCAGCGGTTGTATTGTTGTATCATAAAATAATTGATATGGTTTCAATTTACGTAAGCATTCACGAATGGCGCTTCGATACCGTTTTTGGTCGTGGCTGTTAGAGACGGAATAGAATAATTTCATATATGCATATGCGGCTTGTTTCCAATCCTTATGGCTATACAAACCGTGTGCCGTCGCTTCAGACTCTTTTTTTTCATCAGCAGTGAGTGCAATGCATTCACGGTAGCGATCCATTGCCGGCCAATAATAAAATGAATCGGGGTGTCGTGACAGTATCATATAATAGTATGATGAAGCTTCACCGGGCTGTTTGATGTGTTCAAAAGAACGACCCAGCCGGTACAGTGCAGCCGGCGCAATAGAGGAGTATTTACTCAGCGTAATTAATTGTGGAATGCAGTCTGAATATTTTTTTTGTTCATATATACGTAGTACGGCAAGCAGTGCAGAACGTGCCAGTTCCGTATTGTCAGCATGATACGTGAGAATAGCTGCTGCGATACGATATGCTTCTGTATAATTTGATTTTTTTACGTTATTATTTATTAATCGTGCAGCGGCATCAAGCGCGGCATAGGTGCGCGGATATTTTTTTATTACCTCATAATACAGTGTCTGCGATTCGCGGCGGGGTTTCAGTGTTGCAAGCATAACGATACCGCGTGCGGTAAATGATTTCCCCGGTATTTTTTTTACACGCTGAGCAACTTTCACTGCTTCGGATAGTTTATTTATTTTTAAATATGCCGTGTATTGTACAGAAAGAGCTTTGTATTTTAATGTATCGGATATTGTATGTTTTTGCAAAGTTGTTGCAGCATATGCAACAGCATTAGTATAGCGCTTTAGGGTGAGTGCAGTTTTTGCGATAGTATAGCTGTCTTCAGGTGAGGCACAATACGGTATGCCGGTTTTTTTTTCAAGTGCAATGAGATTATCAAGTGATTTTCTCGCATCAGCGGTGCCTTTAAATCGGCGTATAACTTCTTTTGCATATTGTGCGGCATTAGAATACTTGTTTTGCCGCAGTGCTGCCGTATAGGCAATCATTCGTAATTCACTATAATATGTTCCTGAAAATGTTATCTGAAATATTCGTTTAGGAAAGACTTTTTTAGCCTTTTCAAATAATTCCATCGCGGTTGTGATGAATGATTCTGCAGCAGCGTCATTATTATTGCTGAGAGCTGTTAATGCTTGAAGTCTGCTGCTTTCAAGAGCTATATACAAATTATCGTTACGGCGCAATGATTTAAAAACTTTTTCCGCATCAGTATATTTTCCCGCGTGTACCAGTTGTGCGGCGTAGCGCAATTGTGCATAAGGCTGAATAGCAGAACGAGCTGCAGCGGCGTTTTTATAGAAGGATGCCGCCTGTTCGGGATGACCGGATTTCTCATATGCACGGGCAAGAATAAATGAAACTTCCGGACGCTGAATATCAGAAATGTTTAATTTTCGTGCTATTTCAATGGTATCGGTATAATTTCGCTGTTCATATTGAATGAATAATTCTTCAAGCGAGGGAGTGGTATTCATGGCAATAATAACAATACAAAGAGTGATTACTGCAGCACCGAGAATACTAAATCGAACGTATTGAGGGTTACGAAAGAAAAAGCGTGATATTCTTCCGATTACGGTTTGAATACCCATAGCATGATAAACGGTATGAATATGTTTTCCGAAAGAGGTATGTTTTGAAAATAATGTTTTCATGGTATTATACTGCTTGGGTATATTCTACTGAGGATGTGTATCGTGTCAATTCAAGAAGCGGAAAAATAAATAAATGAAAAAAGGTGTTTTTCCGGACAGTCGCCTTCTTTATATTGAACAATAGTATTATTTGTCAATACGCGGTTGAACGTTCCGGCGATGTGGCAGGTGCATCGCCGGGTTTATATATATAAAAATAAGCCGCTGTGTCGAAAACAAAACTATTCTAATTATATATTTCACGAGAATGCAAATAATTTCATAATGGTACTATAAATAATGAGCATCCTTTTCGGATGAAGGACGATGCCGGGTTTCAGGGAAGAATCAGAAAACGCAATGATTGAAAAGGCTGTGCAATATTTAGAACATCATATCATTATATGAAATGTTTATTTATTCTCACGCTCAAGCCATGCAATATTACGTGCAACATTATCGAGCCGTTCGGTGATAATATCTTCATAGTCCCAATCAATCGCACGTCGAACGATACATGATTGTGCATCTTCTATACGGTCAAGATCAACATAAACGCTGTTCGGATTCACGTCGAATGATTCAAAGGTTCCATCTGAGGAATTGTAATGCCACGAAAGGTCTTCATATGCTGCCGCTAATTCAGCATATTGCATAACATACGGCCAGTATGCTTGTGCATGTTCATAATAATATCCTGCTGCCTGTAGTGATGTTTTCAGATTCGGATAAAAGTCTCGGTGGTAATAATACATGCGTTCTGTCGGCATATCATATCGTGATCCAAGGCGCAGGTAATTTTTTACAATGAGCAAATATATTTGCATACGCATTAAGTATTTATATTTTAAATGCTGTTCTTTTGTTTGTATTGGTGCCAGTGCCTGACTTGGATGTCGAAATGGAGAGTTTAATGCATATTGCAGAATAACAATCCCCATTTTCATTGCTTTCGGACGATCATTAATGCGTCGCCAATAGTATAAATAATAATCCTCAACATACCATGGTCGCGGATCACCGGGCCAATATATACCGGTTAGTCCGTATCCCGTTTCCGTGAGTGCATAATTACTGACAGTAAGTGCATGCGTCGAGCCGGGAAGAAGAATGCAAATAATAAATAGTATTGCAATGACAATAAACGGCACTGTATGAAATATTGAGTTTTTCATTGAGTAATAACCTTCATCCATGCTTTTCGCTGTCGCGGTCCGTCCCATTCTGCGAAAAATATTCCCTGCCATGTTCCCAGTTTGAGTGAACCGTTATCAATGATTATCATGCATGATGTCCCGTAAAGTGATGTTTTAATATGTGCATCACTGTTTCCTTCAGTATGGGAATACCCTTCATGCTTGGGAATAAGGGCATTTATTTTTTGTATACTATCGCTTTGTACTGCCGGATCAGCATTTTCATTTATTGTTATTCCTGCAGTGGTATGCGGAATAAACAGGACGCAAATCCCGTTTTTTATTTCCATGGTTTCAAGAGCCTGCTGAACTGATGCAGTAATATTTATCATCTGTGTTCGTTGTGTTGTTGTTATTGATAATTCGTGCAGCATGTCATTTCGCCTGTATAATTATTTCAACACGACGGTTTTTCAGTCTTCCCGCATCGGTTTTATTATCAGCAATCGGCATTGTTTCACCAAAACCGACATAACTGGCATTGCGGGAATCAACAACCCCCTCGTTGATAAGAAAATTAATAACCGCTGCCGCACGCCGTTCGGATAAATCAATATTATATCGGGCATCACCGATATTATCCGTATGGCCGTGTGTTTGTATTGAAAGGGATTTGTGTTTTTTTAATGCAGGAATTATTTTTCTTAATTTCCGTTGTGCTTTTTTTGATAATGTGGCACTGTCAAAATCAAATAAAATATCACCGAATTCAATAACAACGCCGCGGTCATCTTGTGATACCGAATAATGTTTATCAGCAGGCAGGGTTTCTGCTATCTCACGCTCGATTGAGTGTTCCGTCTGCCGATCAGCGGTGCTTTTACGCTGATAAAAAGAAGTAATGGTACCTGCATAATTGACGGCAATACTATCAGTAAAATATACACTAACTTCGTATTTATTTTCGCGATATACCGGCATGCCGTTTTGATAATCCCACCAGATAGTCAATTCGGAAACACCTTCCCAAAGAACGGGAGCGCCATTGTTGATGCCGTTCGGGTTTTCATAAAAAATTGAATAATCAGCATTAATACGTGCGCACTGAACACCTGCTTTTTCTTCAAAACCACTTACCGTGTAATTGACAATAACCGGAATGGTTATCGGCGGATCAAACTCCCATACTTCGGTTCCGTTTGCCTGCCATTTTGTGCCAATACTGACCGGCTTTGGTGGAAATGTGGGAATACTGCGTATATTCGGCATTATTCGGTTTGCCGGTACGGTATATGAACCGGTCCGATGAAGTTGAAATTGCGCCGGGAAGATTTGAAGCAGTTTAAAACTGGAGCTGATTTCAGGAAGCTGTTCGTATGAATAGAATTCACCGCTCATTGAGTATGTTGTATCGTTGAGGGTTGCGGTATGAAGTATTACATGATTTTTTTGTATAGCACTAATACGATAAATCCCGTCCTCAACCTGTATCATTGCACCACGGGCATATTCACTGAGAACAGAGGGGTCTTTAACATACCAATAATTTGTTTGAACAAAATATTTATCGATTTGTATGACATCATCGTTATTAAGATTCCATTCCAGTACAATAGGTGAGCTGTCATTGGTGTTTTGTGCTGAAACCGATATAGTGAGTATTCCGAAAAAACATACTACAATAATAAATAAAACAGCCGCAGTATTATTTTGCATTAAAAAGCCTTTCATTTCTATACTGATAATCTTTATGCTATTGGTATATATATCGGCATACCATTGAAAATCATAATATAGTGAATAGGGGTAAAGTATCAGTGCATCACAACAATGAACTGTTCTTCATATACTCTTTCCGGCAGCAGATAATCGTTGCTGCAGCGCTTTTACGTGAGAGGGAATAGTAATATAAAAAGGCAGTACAAGTGCAGAATATAAAACTATGATATTATATACGAAAATGAATGAGCAGATTAATGGCAATTGCAGAGTATTAATTAATCCCAGTGTAATCCGTCGATAACCGGTCCTTCTTTACAGGTACGAATATATTCGCCGTTAACCCGGGAAATACATCCCATGCAAACGCCGAACCCGCACGCCATACGGTTTTCGATGGAAACCTGAATCGGAACTATTTTGTGTTTATTGGTTTTAACTGCTTCAACAACTGCACGCATCATTATTTCGGGACCGCAGCAATATACGCGGTTGATATCAGGGAATTGATCAGCAATAGTTTTGTAGAGATCAGCAGCATGACCATGAAATCCTTCGCTTCCGTCATCGGTTGCGGTATGCAGCATAACACCGTTACAATCGGCGAGGGTGTCCTTGAAAAACAAGTATTGTTTCGTTCGTGCGCCGAAGATACAATGTACGGTTATTCCCTGTTCCGCGGCACGACGTATGAGGGATGCTGTTGGTGCTATTCCCATGCCTCCCGCAACAACCGCTATCGTTGTATCTTCATTATGCAGTGTAAATCCGTTCCCGAACGGTCCAAGCAGATCAGTTTTATGCCCTTCATTCCAGCAGCGCATAATTTCCGTGCCTTGTCCGACAACCTGATATATAATTTCTATCGTTGAACTATCGGGCATAGCAAAAATACCAAACGGACGTCGCCACAGCGGAGCCGATGCGGTTGATACGGCAAGCATAATAAATTGACCGGGCGAAACGTTGTTGAGAGGTTCAGTACAGGTCAGTTGCATATGATAACAGTCATTGGTAAGGGCATGATTAAAAACAACGCGGGCATTCATTAGAATAACAGCTTCCTGTTCTGCATAACAACTGTTCCATTGACAATAGTCATTTTCGGGAATCCGCGCATTGGTTTGCCGAGCCATGGTGAGTTTGAAGAACGTGACACAAGGTCTGCTTCATTAATAATACCGCGGTTGGTGATGTCAATTAAGGTCAGATTTGCCGGTTCACCTTCGTTTAATCCGGTTCGTTCAATGCCGAGAATACGTGCGGGATTAACGGTAACTTTACGAATGATATCCATGATATCCAAGAGTTGATGGTCAACGAGTTCTTCCAGTACCACCGGCAATAATGTTTCAAGACCAATGATGCCGAATGGTGCACGGTTAAATTCGACTTCTTTATGTGCCCGTGAATGCGGTGCATGATCAGTAACAATGCAGTCTATTGTACCGTCAGCAAGTCCGACAATAAGTGCTTCCCGATCGTACTCTGATCGCAGTGGCGGATTCATTTTGTATCGTGTATCAAAAGATGTGATTTCTTTATCCGTTAAGGCAAGATGATGAGCGGTTACTTCACAGGTAACGTTGATGCCGCGTTCTTTTGCCCAGCGAACGAGTTCAACTGATCCGGCAGTTGAAATATGCGCTAAATGTATATGCCCGCCGGTATATGCGGCGAGGATAATATCCCGAGCAACAATAACTTCTTCCGCTGCTGCAGGAATACCTTTTAATCCGGTCAGCGTTGAATAATACCCTTCATGCACAACACCGGTACCGGCAAGATTGACATCTTCACAGTGTTCGATAACGGGGATAGAAAACATTTTAGAATATTCAAGTGCACGGCGTATCAAATCACCATTCATAACTGCCGATCCGTCATCACTGATCGCAACTGCCCCATGCGTTACCAGATCACCGATTTCTGATAGTTCTTTTCCGGCACGTCCTTTGGTAATGGTTGCAATCGGATGAACGCGGACTAAACCGTCTCGGGCAACTAATGCCTGAACGAGTTTTAATGTTGATGGGCTGTCAATCGGCGGTGTGGTATTCGGCATACAGGCGATATCGGTTATACCGCCCATTGCAGCAGCCCGCGTGCCACTGGCAATGGTTTCGGCACTTTCCATACCCGGTTCACGTAAATGGACATGCATATCAACCAGTCCCGGTATAGCAAGACCGCCTTTCATATCAATAATTTCTGCATCGGGAACACTTTGTATCGAACCAATTTCTGCGATACAGCCGTCTTTTATATAAATATGCCCGACTTTACTGGTTTCATTAAACGGGTCAACAATTGTTATTCCTTTAATCAGATAATCCACATATTACTCCACGGTATCAGGTACGGTTCCTTGACCGCATAAAAGATATAATACTGCCATACGAACGGCAATACCATTCGTTACTTGTTCAGTAATAACACTTTGCGCACTATCGGCAACTTCGGAACTGATTTCAATGCCGCGATTCATCGGTCCGGGGTGCAAAACAAGTATTTTTTTATTGCCTTTTTGTGCCCGTTCAAGTCGTTCAGCGGTAAGACCGAATAAAAGACTATATTCGCGTAATGAAGGAAATAATCCTTGCTGTTGCCGTTCAAGCTGAATACGCAGAACATTAATAACATCGCACTGTTCCAGTGCCTGATCAAGATCATAAAAAACAGTAACACCGAGTTGTTCAATATGCGCCGGAATAAGTGTTGAGGGTCCACAGACACTGACATGAGCGCCAAGTTTACGTAGACCTTGAATATTTGAACGGGCGACACGACTATGTAGAATATCACCGACAATAAGAATATTCAGCCCTTCAATATAGCCGAGTTTTTCTCGAATAGTAAAAATATCCAACAGTGCTTGTGTCGGATGCGCATGCGATCCGTCTCCGGCATTGACGATATGTACCGGCAAACGATGTGCAAGAAAATGTGCTGCGCCGGGGCTGGAATGACGCATAATAATGATGTCCGCATTCATTGCCAGTAATGTTTTTGCGGTATCTATCAGGGATTCACCTTTACTGAGAGAGGATGTTTGTGCATTGAAATTAATAACATCCGCTGAAAGACGTTTTGCCGCTAATTCAAAACTAATACGTGTGCGTGTGCTGGGTTCAAAGAATAAGTTGCAAACCGTTTTACCGCGAAGACTCGGAACTTTTTTAATTGAACGGGTAAAAATATTTTTAAATGAAACAGCGGTATCAAGTACAGTAATAATATTTTCTGCAGTAATATCGTGTAAATCAAGTAAATGCTTTTGTTTAAAACCGGAGGTTGTTGATTCATGACCGGTATGCATTATATACTCCGTTGACTGATAACGGTATCAATACCGTCTGTTTCTTTCAGGTTGACAATGATTTTTTCATCGTGAGCAGCAGATATAACCTTGCCGGTGTAGTCTGCTGCAATCGGTAATTCACGACCGCCGCGATCAATTAATACTAGTAGTTGAATTTGCTGCGGTCGCCCATTATCCATAATTTCATCCATTGCGGCACGTATCGTACGTCCGGTAAACAATACATCATCAACCAGAATAATACGTTTTCCTGATACGTCAAAAGGAATTTCCGTTTTCTGAGGCACTTTTATTCGGCGGCGCAGACCGATGTCATCGCGATAGAAAGTAACCCCTAATGCGCCGACCGGGATATGCAATCCGTTTTCAGTATACAGATAATCAGTGATGCGTTGTGCAAGCGGAACACCGCGTTTTTGAATTCCTAACATAACAACATTAGTACATTTCATACAGCGTTCAGAAATTTCCGCTGCCAGTCGCTTCAATGTTCCGGTAATAGTATCTGCATCAAAAATTTGTGTTTCCGTCACGTTGTTTACCCTGTCGTAAATGCGGTTATACCTTTTTTTTGCAGTGTATCATCAGCGTGTGCAACTGCATCTGCCATTGCCAGTTTATATGATTCAAGTTTTTTTTCAAGCTCTGTATCATTCCGTGCTAAAATTTGTACGGCAAAAAGTGCGGCATTTATTGCACCGGATTTCCCTAATGACATGGTTGCAACCGGAACACCTTTCGGCATTTGAACGGTTGCAAGAAGGGCATCCATGCCGTCAAGTATGCCGCCTTTCAGCGGGACGGCAATGACCGGCAGTATGGTGTGTCCGGCAATAACACCGGCAAGATGTGCTGCCATACCGGCTGCGGCAATAATGACCTGTATTCCATGTTTGCGAGCGTCCGTTGCCCATTGTGCCGTTGTTTGAGGTGTTCGATGTGCTGACATAACATGCAGTTCATACGGGAGAGCAAATTCATCAAGCAGTGTTATGCAGTGTTGTATAATTGGCAAATCGGAAGTGCTGCCGGTAATGATACCGATTTTTGGTGTGGTTGTATTCATACGTGTGATTCCCTTTGCAATGCTTTATATGCAATATCTTTTCTGAAATATGCACCGTCAAACGAAATTGCATTGATCATAGTATATACTTCATTTAAGGCGGTCGGCAGATCAGCAGCACGTGCAGTAATACCAAGAACCCTGCCGCCGGACGTAACTATCTTTCCGTCGTTTGATGCTGTTCCGGCATGGAAAATAATGTGCTCGGCATCCTGATCTATAGTATCAAGACCGGTAATAATCTTGCCTTTTTCATATGAATCGGGGTAGCCGCCGCTTGCCATAATAACACAAACACTTGGGCTATCCTCCCATTCAAGGGAAACCGTGTTCAGTGTCCCATTAATGGAAGCTTGAATCGGAATAAGAATATCAGTTTTTAAACGTGACAGAACAACCTGTGTTTCCGGATCGCCGAACCGGCAGTTAAATTCAATAACTTTCGGTCCGTCAGCAGTTATCATTAAACCGGCATATAAAATCCCTTTGTAGGTAATGCCTTCCTGTGATAATGCATCAACCATACGTTGCAGTATATCAGTATGAATTATTTTCTCAATATCCGGTGTTACTACCGGTGCCGGAGAGTATGCGCCCATGCCGCCGGTATTCGGACCGGTGTCATGTTCACCAATGGATTTATGATCCTGAGCGGATACCATCGGAATAATGTGTTTGCCATCGACAAATGCCAGTACGGAGGCTTCTTCACCATCAAGAAAATCTTCTATCAATACTTCAGTGCCTGCGGTACCGAATTTCCCATCGCTCATGCATTCATGCACTGCCGCTTCAGCTTCACTGTAAGAAGTGGCAATAGTTACGCCTTTTCCGGCAGCAAGTCCGTCAGCTTTTATAACTATCGGGAATTGTGTTTGAGCGATATAGGTCAAGGCGGTATCAATATCGGAAAACTTTTGTGCAGCAGCAGTTGGAATGCCGTACTGCAGCATTATTTGTTTGCAGAACCATTTAGAGCTTTCAATTTGTGCACCGCGGGCATCGGGTCCGAATATTGCAAGCCCACGGTCATTAAAATAATCAACAATACCGCCGGCAAGCGGGTCCTCCGGTCCGACTATTGTTAATTCAATAGTATTGTTTTGAACATATTCGGCAAGGCGTTTAAAATCATTCACCGGAATAGAAACGCATTCGGCGATGTGTTCAATACCGGCATTGCCCGGTGCACAATGAACAGTATCTACCTGAGTGCTTTTTTTCAGCGCCCATACAAGAGTATGTTCTCTCCCGCCGCTGCCGATGACAAGGACGTTCATGATTACCTCCACTATATTTGTCGATAGATAATCGCTATCGCTTACGTTGCCTGTATTGTTACTTGATTTCCTGAAACTGTCAATCGTCCATCAGCGTAAAGTTGTATGGCTTTTGTATACAGCGAATGTTCAGTTATCAGTACGCGCTGCTGTAGTGATTGGGGGGTATCATTCTCATGAACGGGGACTGTTTCCTGTATAATAATCGGTCCGCTGTCGTAATCATTGTTAACAAAATGAATCGTTACCCCGGTTTGTGCAACACCGGCATTGATGACCGCCTCATGCACATGAATGCCATACATGCCTTTTCCGCCGAAATGAGGTAAAAGAGATGGGTGAATGTTCATGATACGATTCGGGAATGTATTAATAAGAGCATCACTGATTTTTTTCATATAGCCGGCAAGAATAATCAGTTCAACGGTATGTTCCTGTAAAATATTCAGCATTGCGGTATCGTATGCTTTCGGTGAATCAAACTGCTGCATATTAATATGATATGCAGTAATACCGGCGTCACGTGCGCGCTGTAATGCACCGGCAGAACGATTATTCGAAATGACACACGTTATTTCAGCATTAAGAATGTGCGCTTGGATTGCATTGAGAATAGCGCCGAAATTAGAACCGCCGCCCGATGCAAATACTGCCAGCCGCAGCGGTTTTTGTTTCCCGTCTTCAGTCATGGGCAAGCCCTTTAAGATGAACCATTCCGGTAGTAAGTCCGTTTTTACGTACGTTCGCACGCGCGGAAGCGTTAATGATAGTACCGATTTCCCATGCACGATGACCGGTTGCGTGAGCCGTTTGTATAATACGTGCTGCTTGACGCGGCGGTGCTATTGCAATCATACCAATACCCATATTGAAAACTGAATACATTTCCCGCTGCGCTATAATACCTGCCTCCTGAAGCAGAGTAAAAATCCGGGGTGTTTTCCAGGCTTGTATGTCAATCATTGCTGCAGTGCCGTTGGGCAATATACGCGATATATTATAGTCAAAACCACCACCGGTTATATGAGCGAACCCGTGGACGTATCGTCCTGCTTTTTGTATAAATGAAAGATAACTGATATGCGGTTTGAGTAATTCCATACCAAGGGTCTTTCGTAATCCGGTATATTTTCGTTTCAGATTTAATTTACCCCGCTTTACTGCTTTGAGGGCAAGTGAATAACCATTGGTATGTAATCCGCTTGATGCAAGTCCGATAAGACAATCCCCCGGTGCGATGGCAGTGCCGGTGATTAATGCATTTTTATCAACAATGCCGACAATTGAACCGGCAAGATCATATTCTCCGCGACGATATACGCCCGGCATTTCCGCGGTTTCACCGCCGATAAGGACACACCCGTTCTGTTTGCATGCTTTTGCGATACCATCAATAACACCCGTGATACAGTGAGCGTTAAATGTTGAAAGTGCAATATAATCAAGAAAAAATAACGGACGTGCACCTTGCACTGCAATATCATCAACGCAATGATTAACTAAATCCTGTCCGATCGTGTTGAATATGTTCATCGTTCGTGCTAATTGTACTTTAGTGCCGACTCCGTCAACGCTTGCAACGAGAATCGGATTTTTCTCCTTTAATTTTATCAGTGAAAAAAGACCGCCGAAATTGCCGACATGTGAAAGTACTCTTTTATTAAACGTGCTTTTTGCGATGGTGCCGATGCGAGATGATATATTTACTGCGGCATTAATATCAACACCGGCATCTTTATAGGACATCTTTTTTTTTGCCATTATTCAAACAACTCCGGTTCCGGTGATATTTCACCAGTATATTCTGATTGGGAATAAAAACACATTGTACAATATGCTTTTGCATCCTTTGTTTTCGTGCCGTTAACGGCAGTAAGTAATCCGTCAATGGAAAGGAAACCGATTGAATCAACTTCGAGGAAATTTTTAATATCATCAGCGGTATGATTTGCAGCAATCAGCGGGCGGTCGTCTTCGTATTCCATATCACTGCCATATGGACAATTACGTTTATAAAGTGGTGAAGCAAGGCGCATATGTATTTCTTGTGCACCTGCATTTTTTATAAGACGGACAATTTTCTTTACTGTATTGCCGCGAATAATAGAATCATCAACCAGACAAACTCGTTTTCCTTTGATAAACGGTGCAATGGGCGCAAGTTTCAGTCGAACCCCGACTGTTTGTGCAACGGGACTGTTTTTAAGATGTGTTCGCCCGACATAATGATTACGAATAAGTCCGAGATTAAACGGTATATTCAGCGTTTGTGCATATCCGATAGCAGCACAATTTCCCGAGTCAGGTACACTGATAATAAAATCAGCATCAACGGGTGATTCAAGAGCCAGCTGCTGACCGGTACGGCGTCGCACATCGTATACGGATTGCCCGAAAATAACACTATCGGGACGGGAAAAATAAATATATTCAAAAAGACAGAACGATGATTGCAGCGGGCGGGTATAGTTACGTGAATGAACCGCATTATTATTAATAATCAACAGTTCACCGGGATGAACTTCACGAATTATTGTTGCATCAATAAGTGTAAAAGCGCAGCTTTCAGATGCAATAACATAGCCATTGTCTTTTTTTCCAAGACAGAGAGGTTTAACCCCGTGCGGGTCCCGTGCGGCAATTAATCCGTTATCAGTAAGAAAGACAACGGCAAAAGCACCTTCAACTTGCGTCAAGGCGTCAATGATGGCACTTTCCAGTGTTGGTGCTGTTGAGTGAGCAATAAGATGTAAAATGACTTCAGCATCTGTTTGGGTCTGAAAAATTGCACCTGCATTTACCAGATCAGTCCGTAATCGTTCTTCATTCAGAATGCTGCCGTTCATGGCAATGGCAATTTGCCCTTTAGAACAATTAACCATAAGCGGTTGTGCGTTAATTGTTGTTACATGTTCCCAGCCTTTTACAAAACGTACATGCCCCAGTGCACACCGACCGGATAATGCAGCAAGATCCTGTTTATTAAAAACTTCGCTCACAAGACCAATACCACGATGCAGCTTAAACGTATCGCGGTCTTTGGTTACAATACCGGCACTTTTTTGTCCGCGATGCTGTAATGCATATAAACCAAGGTGTGTTAATGCAGCGGCTTTGTCATTATCAGTAACACCAAAGACACCGCATTCGTCGTGATTTTTATCATTATGTTGTGAATACATAGTTATAATTCTTCTCGTATATATGTGACGGCATTTTTAAAGAGCAGACTGCCGAATGCTTCCGGTATTGTGTGTCGTGTATGACACGGGTGCTGTACAGGCTGAATGAACCGTTCCGGGTGCGGCATCATTCCAAGTACGCGCCCGGTAGGGTCGCAAATGCCGGCGATATTATGCAATGAACCGTTTGGATTATCAGGATACTGTTTTGCAGGATTGCCGTTTTTTGATGCATATGAAAAAACAATCTGTCCGTTTCGATGCAATGCTTCAATTGTTTCAGTGTCAGCAATAAACTTTCCTTCGGCATGAGCGATCGGCAGTTCAATTGTATGCGGCATTTCACGAGTAAATATACAAGGAGATTTTTTCTCTACTGATAAATGTACCCAACGAGATTCAAACATTCCACTGTCATTTGAAAATAAGGTTGCTGTTTGACGGTCGTTTTTTTCTCCGGGCAGCAATCCGGCTTTTACCAGTACCTGAAAACCATTGCAAATACCAATAATGCATCGTCCTGAATCAATAAATGCATTCATATGATTACGCAGAAGGATGCGCAATTCATTTGCAAGAATACGCCCGGCAGCAATATCATCACCGTAGGTAAAACCGCCCGGGATAGCTATAATGTGAAAATCATCAAGCAGTTGCGGATACGCGAAAAGACGGTTAATATGTACAACTTCAGCTTCTGCACCTGCCTGTTGAAATGCAAACACTGTTTCACGATCACAATTTGTGCCGGCGGTTTTTAATATCAGTACAGTAACGCGTTTTTTTACCATTGCAATGGTGCCTGCCATGCTTTTTTTAATAGTTGTATATCTTCATCAATAAGTGTTCTGCCGGTTAAACCGGTAATAATAAGTCGTGTTGCATCCTGCACCGTTCCAATTCGTCCGCAGGCGCTGGTATTCATAATAGAGACAAACTCTTCTTCTTTGTCGCGAGCAACTTCAATGAGGAGTTGTCCGGGGTGTTCATTAAACAATGCTTCATCATCACGTTTTGCGTCAGCGTTCGGGGCTTTGTTTAAATCTATTGCAATTCCATGCCCGCCGGCAAATGCCATTTCTGCAGCTGCAACAGCAAGCCCGCCATCTGAAATATCATGACAAGCACGAACATATCCTAATATAATTGCCTGATGTAATTTCGTATATGCTTCAATAGCAGCAGATGCATTCAGTAATGGAATCTTAGCGCTTTCAACCCCACGATGCTGCAAATATAATGATCCGCCGAGCATTTTTGTTAATGCACCAAGGAGGAAAATAGGATTTCCCGGTTCTTTAATATCCATTGAAACAATATGTTTCGTGTTAATAGGGGCAAATGCTGAAATAAGCAATGTATGCGGAATGGAAATCAATGAGCCGTTATCATTGTATTCATTATAAAAACTGTCTTTACCGGAAACAAAGGGTGTTCGGTAAATGAGTGCCGTATCACGACATCCTTCCGCAGCCCTCACTAATGCTCCGAGTATTTCCGGTCGTTCAGGATTTCCCATACAAAAATTATCCAGTATAGCAACGTGTGAAGGGTCAACGCCAACAGCAACAAGGGAACGAAGTGCTTCATCAATAGCGGCTTGTGCCATTGTATAGGGGTCAATATCCCCAAGCCGTGTTGCCATACCATGTGCAACGGCAATACCGGTATCCGGTCGCTCAGGGATCGGGACCATTACTGCCGCATCACTTGGTCCGTCATGAGCAATACCGGTCAGTGGTTTCAGGATAGTCCCTCCCTGCACTTCATGATCATATTGCCGGATAATCCATTCTTTACTGGCAGCACAATAATCTGATAAAAGCGTTTTAAGGGTATCGGTATAATGGTCCGGTTCAAGTAATGTTATTTCAGTTATTTTACGGGGGAAATACTCCGCACGCCGTTTCAGACGGGGGTATCCGTTATGAAGAAAATCAAGATCAAGCTCACCAACGACTGTATCATTATATGTTACAACAAGTTTCCCCGATGTATTAAAAGTTCCAAGGCGTGTAGCTTCAACATCCCATTCTGTACAGAGTGCATGAAAACGTTCCCATTTGTCGGGTGGTATTGCTAATACCATTCGTTCCTGTGCTTCCGAAAGAAAAATTTCCCATGGCTGCAGTCCTTTATATTTAAGCGGTACATTTGAAAGCTCAATATGTGCGCCGCAGTGTTCCGCCATTTCTCCAACCGCACTTGAATAACCGCCTGCGCCGCAGTCGGTTATTGCACGGTAGAGCCCTTCGTCTCGTGCAATCATGAGGACATCGAGTACCTTTTTTTCTTCAATAGGGTTGCCGATTTGCACTGCTGATGCAGATTCCGTTTCCGATTCTGTGCCAAGCTCTGCTGATGAAAAAGTTGCACCGTGAATACCGTCTCGTCCGGTTCGTCCGCCGATGGAAACAATATAATCATTATTATTAATCTCTTTTTTAATTTTATTGTCAGGGATAATACCGGCTGTTCCGCAATAAACGATCGGATTACCCAGATAGCGTGCATCAAATTGAACCGATCCGTTTATCGTTGGAATACCCATACGGTTTCCGTAATCACGAACACCGGCAACAACACCTTTGAAAATACGTTTCGGATGCAAAACTCCCTGCGGCAAACGGCTAAACGGGACATTGGGCGGAGCGAAACAAAAAACGTCGGTATTGAGTATCGGACGAGCACTCAGACCACAACCAAGTACATCACGAATAACACCGCCAATACCGGTACTTGCTCCGCCGTACGGGTCAAGTGCGGAAGGGTGATTATGCGTTTCAACTTTAAAGACCATATGCCAGCCGGGAATAAACTTGATAATACCGGCATTATCAGAAAACACTGAGACACAGAAATCGTTATCATTTAAATCATTGCGGATATCGCGGGTTGCTTTAACAATAGTATGTTTAAATAAATTATCAATGATCCGCGAACCGGTAACGTCATTATAATCAATTAAGCCATTAAAAACTTTATGCTTACAATGTTCCGACCAGGTTTGTGCGATTGTTTCGATTTCAAGTTCAGTCGGGTCGCGTTTCAGACGTTTATAATACTTTTGAATTGTCCGCATCTCGTCAAGCGTTAATGAGAGAGTGCGGGTGCGGCTGATGTGTTTCAGTTTTGCCGCAGTAGCCGATCGTAGTGCAACAACACCATTTGCACGAGATTTCTTTTTTTTGAAAAATAACAGCATTAGTGCAGTTCCTTTATCGTGCTGTCTTCTATTACGGCATTTGCAAGTAAACGTGTTGTAATATTTCGTGCTTCAGGTGCGGTGAGCGCTCCTTGAAGAATATAGCGGTAGCCGGTGCGAACCATATGAACAGTGGTAATGCCGAGATCTTTAATACCGCGTTCTGTCGTTTTCCCGACGGTATCAGTAACATCACCATGATACTGTACGCTAATTGACCAGCACGGCAGCAGTTCCGGCGGAAGCGTAAGATGCTCTTCATCCTGTGCAAATCGAAATTCCTGTGTTAACGGATCACAGAGCAGTTCACGACCGATACGGGTAATATCAGTTGTATTAATTTCACCTTCAATAAAATAGCGTTCCATAACATGCACGGCACTGAGTGTTGTAATGCCAATATCCGGTGCATCGTGAAGAATGGCAGTTCCACGTGTATCATGCATGGTATTGTTCAAATATACTTCAATGATTGTCAGCGGCACGATGTGCTCCTGCAACGGTGATTTATGATAAATTATTACGATAGCGTTGTGAGCTTGTAATTATATATTACGCAGATTCGTTTATTAGAGTGGTGAAGAACCGATATGTCTTATGAACTGATGCGTTTCAGCATTTCAGTATATGCGCCTTCAACACCACCAAGGTTAAAGCGGAACCTGTCTTTATCAAGTTTTCTGCCGGTCTTACTATCCCAGAAACGGCAGGTATCGGGAGAAATCTCATCTGCCAATATGATTTTGCTGCCGATACGACCAAATTCAAGTTTAAAATCTATCAATCGTACACCGACTTTTGTAAAAAATTTCTGTAAAGCACTATTCACGGCGAAAGCCAGTTCGCGAATTGTATTAAGCTGTTTTTCCGTTGCCAGTCCCATTGCAATAATGTGATAGCGGTTGATGAGCGGATCGCCAAGTTCGTCTTTTTTATATGAAAACTCAAAAGTCGGTTTTTTTAAAATCGTCCCTTCTTTAACACCGTATCGTCGGGAAAACGACCCTGCAGCAACATTTCGAATAATGACTTCAAGCGGAACAATATCGACTTTTTTAATTAGTTGCTCATGGGGGCTCAGCTTTTTGATAAAATGAGTCGGAATGCCTTTTTTGGCAAGATAGATAAATAATGCTGATGCAATAGCACAGTTTGCAGCGCCCTTACCGGTAATAGTATCGAATTTTTTTCCGTTGAAGGCCGTGGCATCGTCTTTGAAGTATTGAATTAATTTTTTCGGCTCATCTGTTGTATAGAGAATCTTTGCTTTACCCTCATAGAGCTTACGGCGCCGTTTAATGGTGTTTTTTGTACATCGTGCGGTTGTCATAATGACGGCGATTTTATCATGCAACACTAACGTGTCAAGATAAAAGAAACCCGAACGACGTGCTTTCGTGTATATTTTTATATCAAATACTAGTCATCAGCTGACAAAGGCAGTTCAGGTATGGATTATGAAGATAGGGTATCAGCTGCACAGGAGTGTGTCGGATATAATTTATTTTCATGATATATATTATTACTTCTTAATTCAGAAGGAATAACACTTTTTTTTGATATAATTACTGCTTTTCATTGAAAAATATCATTGAATGCTGCAGATCGTTGAAACTGATAATGAAATCGGTCAGATAAATGAGATTATCGCCGATACAATACGTATGTAATAATGAGGCATGGTATGTATGAAAGCTGTATACTGTTGTAAAAAAATATCGTAAAGTTGCTAATAAGCGTTTGTTTTGTGATATACTTAAAATAGAGAAAGGTAATATGGAGTAATACAATGATATTTGAAGTCGGTAATCCTCAACGGCCAAAAGGGAATGCAATATTTTATTATTACATTAAAGGGAAAAACCCCTTTTTCCCCGGATATAAAATTATTGCAAGCAATGTTATGATTTCATTATTACCGTCAGGCAGTGATGCTCAAATAGCCTCGTTTCCGCCGGTTGGTATTGATGATTATGAAACATTACGTGAAATTGTCGATCGGGAAGGAACTGATTTAATAAAGCTTCCTGATTTTGTCTTTCCGGACAGTAAGTCTATGCAGTCAGTATATCTGAAAAAGCGTGTTAATGAGTTTAATGATATGGTGAATGCATATTTTCAGCGATACAAAACGCGGGATGTTACTCGCAGTAATGATCTTGATGAATATCAGCATATTAATTATTTCGGGAAACTTGCACTTGAAGTACGCAGCATGGTTGATTCAAAAATGAATATGCCTTTGATAAAACGATATGAACGTCAGCTTCGAACAATGCTTAAAAATATTACAACACGTCCGTATCGACAGGAGCTGAGTAAATTACTAGACCTGTTAACGATTGAAAACAAAGATGCGACGGATATTATTGATAAATCAATTCGTAAATGTGTGGCAATATATAAAGAAGAATATGAAGAAGCGGCACGATTGAACGATGAAATAGAAAAACTGGAAAAAACACTTTCCCGGTAATAGGAATGATAATCGCTCGTTTTTAATTATGTTTTAACATGAACCCTTCATTTTTATACTACATCATTCATCTGAATTTATTATATGCCAATACCGGTATTGTATACGTTTTACACTTCTATTGCCGGTGAGTTGATTATCAGTGTGTTATTTAATAAGTATGATTATACAGTATCAGATGCATTGTTTGTCGTTATTCTTATAAATACTTTTATAAGTAAAGGGCGTATGATTAAATCCCGCTATCGTATCCGCTGCAGCTCATGTGATGTCCGCTGATATTTGATGTGTTTACAGCATTTTACTTAAACACTATTACAGTATTTGTTATAACAGTAATTATGCTAATCGGAATCAGTAGTTTGTTTATTATAGATTTAAACCCCGTTATCGTATCCGCTGCAGCTCATGTGATGTCCGCTGATATTTGATGTGTTAACAGCATTTTACTTAAACACTATTACAGTATTTGTTATAACAGTAATTATGCTAATCGGAATCAGTAGTTTGTTTATTATAGATTTAAATCCCGCTATCGTATCCGCTGCAGCTCATGTGATGTCCGCTGATATAAAATATAACTGATGATTTTTAGCATTAGACCCTGCTGCAAACTTTGCTGCGGCAGTAAACATTAGATCAGGATTGAGTGTTTTTTTTATGTTATATATCAATCCTGTTATTTGGTATAATATATTCGGTTATGCAGTCATGTCGATGGAATGTTGAACCGGTTTTGCAACAGAACCATATGTGCGTTCCGCAAATGCCTGAATTCCTCCAAACTTTCGTGTTAACGCAACCCCGTTTTTTGCAATAGAGGTAATAAAATCACGTGTTCGGTCAATGAAAGTTGCCGGTCGGTAATCGGCATGCGGCATAGTGAAAATCATTTGCGAATGATTGTTTGGTCGGGATATTGGAGTATTAAAGACGGACATATTTCCACCGACGACACTTAAATGCCCTTTCGATGCCGGGAGAGGTGACTGAGCAATACTTTGACTGTATTGCGCATGTTCACTCTTGTGTACAGACATTGCCGGAGCTAAAATATTTGTCCCGATAAACATTATCTTACTCCTCCTTGAGTTGATAATGTTCCCCTCAGTTAAGTATATCTTTACATGTACAAATGTACACAATTTATGCGTATTTTACAAGTATTTTATTTAAAAATGTAACGGCAAAATGAAGTTGTAATTAATTAGTGAAGACTTGACAAACATACTATTAGCGCTTATGGTCTTATTAATGAAGAGTTACATAGAGAACAGGAGCCACTTATGGATAGTATAGGAGATGTATTGAAGAACAGTGATGATGATTTTAGTGCTGAATTACGTCACGTTATTACTGATAAAGATTTTACTGATTTATTAAAGTTTGATAATAATGAGATTGATATTGAAAAAGTAACCCCTCGCCCATACCCGGATACGTTATTCTAATCTTTTGTTATAGTATGAATTAGCGATGAAACAATTTATTTTTAATAAATGGTGGGATATCTGCGAACAATATGTACAGAACGATTTAAATAAAAAATGCAATAATACTCTTCAGTTTAAAAGAAATGCCAAGAACGATGTTTATCAGATTTATCAGGAACAAAATGAATTATTACATACTTGGATGTGTTATAAGGATGGAAATATTGACAGACATAAAGTGGCTTCATTGTTCTGTTATGCTCTATTGAAATCAAGACCACTTATACAAACAAATGATATTACCAAGACTCTATATAATCGTTTCGCAAATGAGTATCTTGCTTTATACATGTCATTTTCTATTGTACGTTCTTTTATTTTAGCTATTGATACCTATAGCCATCCGTTGCAAGAAAACGTGCATTTTAATAATAATTCTTTTCAATATCCCCCTTATAATACTCAAGGAAATCATAAAAACAACAGTTATACAATGTATCTTTTAAAACTATTGCATTACTCCAAAGAGAGTAATAATTATAATATTCTTATGTTCAGTAATATCTTATTTCTAATAGAAGAGTATACGATTCAGTATTATAAACTAGTAGACATTTCTTTATAAATAAAGAGCATATCAAATACAATAATCACCTATAAGAATGCGTTCTTTTTTAAATAAAAGTATATTCAGCGTTTATGGATAAAACAGTCATCTGTACTCAATTTTGGAACATTAATTCCCGATATTAATATCAGTATGTTTATACGTAATTTTTTTAATGATCATCTTGTTAAAGCTGTTGTTATTGTTCTATTCACGGTATCGGTTACGGTAATAATACTTTTTGCTGTTTCAACAGCGCAAGGATCCGATAAAAATGCAACCCCACTGTATCGGTTATTATCATCTGTTCTGCCGATAAATAATCCTGCTGAAGTAACAACATATTCATTAAAAAACAATGAAACTGATTATCTCGTGGAAAAAACACCGGATGAGCAGCAGATAGATTTTACTTCTCTTAATCTTATTCTCTGTCGCCGACATGGCGGTAAATGGACGGGGGTTATAAAAAATCCGTTTTATCAGGATTATCGTAATGAAATTAAACTGACCATACGTAACTTGGCACTTGCGCAGGGGGTACGGGTTACAACGGAAAACAGCAGTATTTTTGTTCCAATGAAGCAGTATTCAAAGAAGGTGTCTCTTATTTTTAAAACACCTGCTGATGGATATGTTACCGGGACACTTTGCTTTTATCTTGATTCACGATCACCTGAATTGCGTCTCTATCGGAGTAGAATACAATATTCATTTGAAAAAATAACTGAAAAACTTCTCACCGAAAGTGATTTTGATAATAATGCTATTGATATTATTCGCTTATTTGATACTGCCGCACCCGAGGAGGATGATGGGGCTATACAACAAGGCTCGTATAAACAATATGTGCATATTCGTATTCCTGAAAATCGATTATATGTAAAACGCTGGGATACTATGTTGCAGCGATATGTAACAGTCTGTTCATTTGTAATTGCACCGGGGCGTCCGAATCGTCCCTCACCGCTTGGTCGTGGAATTATTTATGGAAAAGGCAGAATAGTATTTCGTTATTTAGGCGGTGAACGTGCCGGTCAGGTAGTAAAAGTTGCGCAGCGGTTTCCCGGTGATGAAGAACGCGGTCCTGTTCCCTATGATAAAATGCGGGCATTATATATTAATGTCGGCGGGCAAATGCGTTATGTTATTCATTCAACGACAGAATATTGGAATATGGGAAAGATGGCATCAGCCGGTTGTATTCGTGTGGGTATTGATGATATGCTAAAACTGTATCCGATTGTGCAACAAGATACTCCCCTGCATATAGAGTATGAAACAATTGATATACATGACGGATTTATCACCGTGTATCCGGATTATTACCGACGCGGAACGAATACCTTTTCACATGCAGGCGCGCAGTTAAAAAAAGCCGGTATTAATATTCGTCTTGTTGATCGGCATAAACTTATGGAGCTGCTTGAAAATCCTGAGTCAAAACCAATTCCGATTACTGCACTATTAATTTCGAATGAGTATACCTGTCGGTAAAGGCTAGTTTCCCGTTGACTTTTACCTTTTTCCGCATATACTGCTTACATGTATTAGGAGAAGATTTGACGGAAAATGCCTGAACACAATAAAGAAAAATTACAGCATATTGCCGACGAAGTTAAAGAAGCAACAAAAGACCTTTCGGTGGAGGCACAACAAGATCGTGAAAATACGGTTACGCATCTTCGTCCGGTAAAAGTCGGTATTGGGTTTAAGTTTGCATTAATTATATCATTGCTTTCGGGATTATTAATCTTCGGTACAAACTGGTATCAATTATCATTTCAGACAAAAGAACTGGAAAGTCGTATTATTCAAAATGCGGAGAATACGATTAACTCAGTTGCAAATTCACTCTATGAAGCAATTAGTGATGATCTCTCCCGTAATAGTATCCTTCAAATGAATATTTTCAATTCACCATCAATTGAATATCTTGAAATTGTTGATACGGAAATGAATTATATTGACTCGGTGAGAACAAAAATGGATAGTGTATATCAGCCGCCGACAATACTGGATAAATTATTAACACTGTTTATTCCAAGCCTTACTCTCAGAACAAATCGTAAAGAACTTGATTATACGTTGTATGGAAAAATCCAAGATGCCCGAATGTTCAGTGAAGCGCCGCTGCAACCGACTGATGATATCCAGTACTGGCAAGCGGCGGATCAGTATATTCATGATGCAATCAACAATAATACGAAACCATTGTATACACAAAAAATACAAAACAATAATCGGACCATCCTTGATGTCTATGTTCCGATTATTTATGGAACCTATCCGTCATATTATGTCCGCGGCGGGTTTTCATTAGTATCTCTTGAAGAAACAACAGCACAAATAAAATTCACGATTCTCTTTTTTATTGTATTAACAGTGCTATTTTCAGTTATTGCTGCATTGATAATTACAAACTTTCTTATTCGTCCGATAAAAGCGCTTGCGCTGGGGGCACGTCGTATCGGACGAGGGGATTTAAAATACCGTATTGATGTCAATTCCAAAGATGAGCTTGGTCAGCTTGCGGATGAGTTTAATCATATGACCGTCGCATTATCAGAAGCACAGGAAATTATGCTGGAGAACCAACGGACGCAGGAGCAAATGGATATTGCACGGACCATACAGCAGGGATTAGTCCCGAATGAATATCCGACTAATCCTGCATTCAGTCTGCATGCATTGTATCGCCCTGCCGGTGCGCTGTCAGGCGATTATTATGATATTCTCGATCTCAAAGAAGATAATACATTGGGGGTCGTTATTGCGGATGTCTCAGGGAAAGGTGTTGCCGCATCATTGGTCATGGTCATTATCAGAACAATATTTCAGGTTAATGCACGGGTGATGACTGATACGGCAAAAATGATTTCTGCAATTAATGATGGTATTGCCGGCGGAACGGTCGGTGAGAAATATGCAACAATGTATTATTACCATTTTAATTATGATACCGGTGTTATGCTGTATACCAATGGCGCTCATAATCCAATGATTATTTATACTGCTGCGACACAGTCAGCTGCAACGTATGATACCGATGGTGTTCCGGTCGGTGCGTTGCCCGGTTCTTCATTCGGAAAAGAAATAATTCAGCTGCATAAAAATGATATTATTATTTTACATACTGACGGTATCACTGAAGCGTGGAATGAAAAAAAAGAAATGTACGGTGTTCAGCGTCTTGTAAAAATTATTAAGGAAAATCCGCATTTAGATGCACGTGCATTAATAGCATTAATTGTTACTGATATAGATGCCTTTGTCGGCGAATATAAACAACATGATGATATGACATTGATTATATTGAAAGTTGAAAAAGATTTTCCGCCAATGACGGATGTACAACTGAAAGAAGAAATGGCGCGTATGACCAGTAGAGGTCAAGAACCGGCAAACATGACGTCCGGTACTGCTGCAAGTGTATCTGTTGCAACTAAACCGCCGACACCACCGGTACAAGATACGCAGCGGGT
>CAZBCL010000002.1:4261-188356 GCA_964490645.1 uncultured Spirochaetia bacterium | reverse complement strand
ATCGACATCGCCCGGACATGGTCAGCGCAACAAACCACCAACGATTAAACCGCCGACACCACCGGTACAAGATACGCAGCGGGTATCGACATCGCCCGGACATGGTCAGCGCAACAAACCACCAACGATTAAACCGCCGGTTATTACTCCACCTCCGAAAAAGCAAAATGATCCTGCTTCATCTTCGGCGGAAAATAAAAAGTCAAAACTAATTGAACCGGATATGTATCGTGGTTTATTGTGGAAATAGTAATCTATTAGAGTTTTTTTATTATTGATTTCATTAATTCACTACAGAGCGAAATATGTAAGCGTGCAAGCAGTCGTTCTTCTTTTGCCGTTGTATCGTTCCTGCCTTTAAATGCAGAGATACATTCAGTACAATCCGGGATTATTTTCGTTTGAATATTTGTTTTAAGAGTTGTCAACCGTTCAGGTGATGCAGAAAGCACTTCTTTTTCAAGTGCGGTAAATTGCAGGAGCATTTCAGATCTGCGTTTCTCGTTTTTTTTAATAGTCAGTGGTTTGTTGCTGAGCTTTGATATAAACTTTAATGTTCCCATAGCATGTCTTTCAATTTTATAAATGCACTATATATTCTTATACTATATGGTATTAGCTTGTTTTGCAAGAGTGATATATACTATAACCATTCCGAGAGCAACACAGGCATAACCGTTGTGTTAATGAATAAGAGTATAAATAGCATCACTTAAATCCTGGATTTTATATGGTTTTTGTATAACACCGGAAAACCCATATTGTGAATAATTGGAAATAATCGGGTCGTCTGAATAACCTGAGGAAACAATTGCTTTTACCTTAGGATTAATTTTCATCAGCTGTGTAATCGTTTCTTTCCCTCCCATTCCTCCTTTAATAACTAAATCTGTAATGACAACATCATATCCATGATTAGTATTCACTGCATTTTTATACAATTGAATACCCTCCTCTCCCGTATGTGCAGTTTCAACAGCATATCCTAATTTCATAAGTATTCGTTTTGTTACTTTAAGTATGGTTATATCATCATCAATGATAAGAATGCTTTTTTTATTTTTTGTATTATCGGGGTGTGATCGTTGTTGTACGGTGTCAATATCGGTTGAAGTGGGCAGATAGATAAAAAATGAAGTTCCCTTACCGGGTTCTGATTTCACGTCGATATATCCGTCATATTTTTGAATAATAGCATAGCACATTGCCAGTCCGAGTCCGGTCCCGTCAGTTTTTGTTGTAAAATAAGGATCATAAATTTTATTAATATTTTCCGGCGAAATTCCCGTGCCGCTGTCAGTAATTTCAATGATAACATACGATCCCGGTTTTAGGGGCAGGGAGGGATTGTTCTGAATAGAAACATTCTGTGCACGCAGGTGTAATGAGCCGCCGTTCGGCATTGCTTGCTGAGCATTGATAATCAGGTTGTTTAAAATTTGACTCATTTGATCTTCATCAACAATAACCGGTGATAATGATTCATCAATGTGCAGTATTGGTGTAATATTAGAGTCATAAAGTGCAAATTTTACAGCATTCTTTATCAGCTCTCGAATATCCGTGCTGGATCTGATAAGAACGGTGCTTTTTGAAAATGTCAGTAATTGATAGGTCAGGTCTTTAGCACGTAGTGAGGCTTTTTCCGCTTCATCAAGTACTTCAATAAGTTCTTTATCGGTTGAAAGATTTTTTGCCAGAGAAATATTACCCAGTACGGTTGTCATAATATTATTAAAATCATGCGCAATGCCGCCGGCAAGAATACCGATTGATTCAAGTTTTGTTGATTTTAATCGTTCTTCTTCAATACGGCGTTCTTGGGTAATGTCACGGAGCACGATAACTGTCCCGATAACCGTTCCCGTATCATTCCGCAGCGGTGCACCGACTCCGGTAACAATGTGTTCAGTGCCGTCATTACTTACCAATATGCTGTCTTCAATAGGTATCATTCGATTTGTATGAATGATTGCTGAAACGGGATGCGTAATCCGCTTACGATTTTTTTCATCATACATACGAACAATGATATCAATCGGTTTTCCGATTGCTGATTTTCTATACCATCCGCATAATGATTCTGCGATCGGATTAAAGAGAATAATATTTCCTGCGATATCAGTTGAAATAACACAATTGGTGATACTGGTCATCGTAACGGCAAGTCGTTCGCGTTCTTCTGCCAGATTATTTTCAGCAGTTGTACGTTGTGTGATATCTTTAATTGCCATGACGACATAATTATTATCAGTATTAAAAACATCAATTTCAAAATATATACTATCTGTTGCAGTAGTGAATGGAATGCTGTCAGCGTGCCATGATGTATCGCCTGCTGCAATGGAGCGGCATATTTTTTCAATAGTATCATCAGTAAATCCGGTAAATATATCATGATATGATGAGCCGATACGAATATCAGGCGTATCGGCAATTAATTGCTGTGCAGCTGAATTATAATTAATGAGAATCAGGGAATCGTCATCATGAAGCTGAAACATGAACATGGCAGTATGCAGTGATTCAAAAATATTTCTGAATTTTTGTTCAGAACGAATAACTTCATCATGTATTTTTTTTTGCTCAGTTATATCTATCAGGCTGATAAAAATGCCAATAATAAGACCATCAGCATCATTACGCGGCATTGCTGACAGTGAAACGAGTTTTTGTATCCCTGATACTGCGGTAATATGTACTTCAGCGTTTTTAATTGAACCATGCTGTTTTGCAACTGACTGTATTTTTTGGTAATCGGATCTTGACATATAGGTGCATATCGGTTTGCCGATAATAAAATCTTTTGATTCTTCAAAGAGTTTTTCAACGGCATCAGAGCATTCTGAAATAACACCGAAATTATTAATAGTTATAATCGGAATAGGCAGAGCATTCCAGATATCATCAATATATTGTTCAAGAATAAATACATCAGTTGCGTTTGGTTGCCTATCGTGCATCGTTATTCCCAGTGCATAGTATATTCATGATAGGCGTCGCCCTGAAATGAACATTTTGTTTCGGTTACGCTTATGTGTTTACCGGGGAAATAGTTTTGTAGCAGTGTTGAAAAAAAGCCCGCTAAATATAAGCAGAAAATCGGATGCATATTAATATGACGTATTATGACGGAGCCGTTTTGTGTTTGTATGTCAAAGAATGATACTTCCAATGAACCGATACTGAAAAAAGAACTCCAATTTTTTTGAACAGCTTCAATGCTTCCGGTTGATGATTTAATAAACTTTGTCATAATACGTACGATAAAAGAAAACTTTGCGCCATCACATCCCATTTCATATACTGCCGTATCATCAAGATTAAACAGCTCTCGTATTGCCAGCAGCGAATATACCCGTGTTGTTGCCGGGATCCACTGCATTTTTTTAATTGAAGAATAATCAATCGGATGTTTCCATGATTGCAGCAGGGTCTCAATCTTACTCAGTGCTTCGTTGCCGCCATTTTTTTTAATATACCGTTCATCGGTTTTCAGTGCCGCGCCGCGGAGTTCTCCCGTTGCAGCATCTGCATATTCTCGGTCACGAGGGGTAATCATAAAAATCACCTCATTCGATAAAGTTAATTATACAATAACAGATCATTATATATATAATAATAGCAAATTTTCACAACTATGCAATATAGAATGTGAGTATATTTATATTGACGATTTTACTGCCTACATGCATCATAGATGCTGTACTAAATTCACATATAGGAGAATGAACCATGGCACACCGTGATGCGATTATTCGTTTCTGTAATACTTATTTGCATGCCGCTGACTTCTCAGATTATGGTCCGATTGGACTGCACGTTGAAGGCGCCGCGACGGTAAAACGAATTGTTTTCGCTGTTTCCGCTTCGGAAATGCTTTTTCAGAAAGCAATTGCCGGCAATGCTCAAATGATTATCTGTCATCATGGAATGCTCTGGGATAATGAAAGTCGTATTATTAAAGGGAGTATAAAAAAACGAATACATGCATTACTTAATAATGATATAACATTATTGGGTTATCATCTATGCCTTGATGCACATCCGATAGTTGGAAATAATGCCGTACTTGCAAAACGCATCGGATTAAAAAAAATCAAACCATTTGCAGTTGCCAAAGGGCAGGCTATCGGAAAATGGGGCGTTTTTTCTGCTCCGTGCAGTCGCGAATTAGTGTATAAAAAAGTAAAGAACATTGTCGGTGCATCGAATATGACGGTATATCCGTTTGGTCCGCAAAAAATAAAAACGGTGGGTATTGTTTCCGGCGGGGGAGCGTTTTATGTACGGGATGCTGCAGCATGTGGTTTGGATATGTATATTACCGGGGAATCTGCTGAACCGATACGAGAAATTGTTCGGGAGGAAGGTATTAATTTTTGTGCCGCAGGGCATTATAATACCGAAACGTTCGGCGTACAAGCGCTCATGGCAGTCGTTAAAAAGAAGTTTGGGGTTAAAACAGTGTTTATTGATATTCCGAACGAAATGTAAAAATTACTGATATTGATTCTTAGTATTTTTCTTCACATAAATTGATCTTATAAAACTCATCCATATCATCAATAACGTATTTACGAATATTTAATAAATAATTTTCTGATTTTTTTGCATAGGTTCCGCCGCCGATAATACGAGCACGGCAGGTCGTTTCATCAATATCGATAACATCCAGCCATGCAATCTGTTGAAAAGTCATAACTTCATGTGTTGTGCCGTTGTGGCGATCCATGACGGTTCTTTCTATCGGAACGGAAACAGCAATCTTGTCATTTTTTGTTACTCCATTCACTGCCCCGACATCAAGAATACAATCGTCTTTTTTTAAATCAATTGCGATAACACGCGCCATGATATAATTAAATTGTGTTGAAATGGTGAGCTCAGTGATATGTACGTCAGTCGTGTCTCCCTGATCAATTTCAACAAGCAGCTCTTCCTGCAGATTCGTTATTTGCCGATGCGGAAGAAGCGGTGCAGAGGGAATTGGCTGCTGCAGTGTGATAATATCATTTTCTATTTGTTGAACAATTGATGTTGCCATTGGTTCAAGAACGGCTTCAATGAGATCGGGGGAGGCTTCACTGATGGAATGGGTATACTCAACTGATGCATTTGAGACATTGATAACAACGGTATGAAGATTATACATTTGATTTGATTTTTCTATATTGCCCATAATAACGGTATCGGCATCAATAATCCGACCAACTGACACACCGCAGGAGACAACTTCACAATAATCAGGATTCAATCCCTGATTGTTCAGTGCTGTATTCATATCATTTTCACTAATGACGTCAATGTAATCACTTTCGCGTAGTTTTTCCCGAAGAGCGCTTGTCAGGCGTTCAGCTAATACCGGCGGTACATTGCGGGGTTCAATACGAATAACCGCTGCAATACGCGGTTGAATGTCATTTTCAGTTGGGGGCAGTATAATATTGGTTTGTGATATTATAACCGCATAGTCCTGTTCCGGGGTGTCGGCAGGAATATCATCAGCTGTATTCGCTATTGCAGCAGGGTCGGCAGTATTTGTATTTGTTTGCCGGGTTACGGGTGGCGTATCGGGGGGCAGAACAATTGATTGCCGGACAATATTCGTTGTCTGCGTACTGGTATTAATGATTCGAATGGTCATTGGCAGTAAATCTGCATAAACAAAACACAGCAATGCGCTGCAGAGCAGTATAAAACCGGTGAGTGCTGCATGTTTAATTTTCATAGAAGTAATACCTTTTCCTTCATTATGCTAATTCGTATGAATTGTTATGTCATAGATTCAATAGTATATAAAACATATTTTTTAGAATTAATAAATACTAAAGTACAATTAATATGTGTTGTTATTATGGTTCCGTTTTTATGTTGTAATGCAATAGAAGGATATCGTGTATCGTGTTGTTTTTGCAGTGCCTGAATAGCGGCACTAAAGTCTTTTTTACGGGCGAAAATATTTTTCATTGAGATACGTATAAAATCATCTTGTGAATATCCGGTAATAGTTTTCATTGCAGTATTGCATTCAATAATTTTACCATTCAAAGTTGAAAGGCAGAGCGCAATGGGGGCTTCTGAAAAAAGACGATGATAACGGTTTTCTTCCTCAGAGACTGTTTTTGCTGCACGGGAACATTGTACACGCAATGCAATCATCTTGACGATCTCAATAATAAATAATCTGATAGTTTCATTCCACTGAACATGAGGAGGTTTTTTGGTTGCACAAATATCAAGCGTGATTGCCCCTTCATATACCGTGCCGATTTTAATCGGCAGGAAAATAATTTTTTCCAAATTAAGGGTTTTTACGAAAACCCCGGCAATATTTCGTGCAGTTCCTCGCAGCAGCAGGGGAAATTGTTCAATAAAGCTATCGAGCGTTATTTCAGAAGCATCGTGATGTTGGTATTCATCAATAAATTTTCGCGGAAATTTTGAACCGAGTGACGGACGAATACCATGTGCGCACCATTCACGTACACAAACACAATCAGCTTCAATGAAGGTATTATAACATACTCTGCTCAAATGAAACGCAGGGCCGATGGTTTCGAGAATTGCACTGATACATTGTTCATTGGTCAATGTCATATCGGTAATATATTTAAAAATATTTTGCCGCAGTGAATGAAGTGTTAGATGTTCATGGTGTAATGTTTTTAATGTTTGATATTCGCTGTCCTGATACAACGCATCAATACTGTATTCAGCCTTCCGGCTGAAGGACCGGCATACTTCAAACTCTGTTTCACTAAACCGTCCCTCGCGTTTTGCAGTGAATTGTATACCGACATATGGTATGCCCTCGGCATGTACCGGCAGCATAATAATATCATTCATGGTTTGTAAATAGGTCAGTATTAAGCGAGTCGTTTGTGGTACATGATGTTGTTTTGAAGCGTTATGCATATATGCTTTCGTCAGTTCATCATAGAGCGGGCGAAATTTCTGTATCCATTGTTTGCCGTTTCCCTGCCATATTCCATGTTTATTCAATATATGAAGAAGGGATTTGATATGTTCAGATGCTGCGGTATTGAACACCGGTGTGCCCGGCAGGAGTGTTATATTTTCCATACCGGGAGTGTTTATATCTGTAATAATTTTATGAATGGTATTATTTGTCGTATCAGTTATGATAAGTGCTGATACGGCAATATCGAACATTGATTCCCGTAGCCATGAAAGATGAGCACGAATATTTTTTACAAGACGGTTATTAATCATTCAAATGTTCCAAGATAATTATTGCATTAAATGATTTTCTCTCTTCATTTAATACAATAAAACCCTATATCCTACTTATATAATATACACAAAAATATTTGTTTTGCAATATAATTAAATGCGCATTAATCTTGCTGGCGGTATAGTACGCATACGAAAATAGTTTGAGAACAATGCAACCGCACTGGTATTATCATTCATTAATACGCTTAACAGCTGCTGGTGTTTCACGTATACTGTATCGAATAAAACATGGAGGAATACTATTTCACGATATCATATACATATTAACGGTATCGTACAGGGTATCGGATTTCGACCATTTGTATATCGTTGTGCTCATGAATGCGGATTAACCGGATTTATCTATAATGATGATTCAGGGGTTATTATAGAATTGCAGGGCACTGATGCGCAGCTGCACCGATGTATGAAAAAAATCAGTATACCGCCGCCGCTTGCATATATTGATCAGATGAACAGTACGAGTATCCCTGAATGCAGTGAATCAGATTTTATTATACGTCCGTCCCCGTCAGGGACTGAGAATAAAACATATATTTCTCCGGATATTGCCGTTTGTGATGAGTGCCGTGCTGAACTTCTAAATCCGTCTGATCGGCGCTTTCAGTATCCGTTTACCAATTGTACAAACTGTGGTCCGCGTTTTACTATTATCACGGGGATACCGTATGATCGCCCGAAAACGACTATGGCGAATTTTACCATGTGTACTGAATGTGCTCATGAATATGAAAATCCATTGGATCGTCGATTTCATGCGCAACCGAACGCGTGTCCGGTGTGCGGTCCGCGTTTACGTTTATATGATAATAAAAAAACACTGCTTCATTCGGACAATCTGATACAAAAAACAGCAGATTTAATACACGGCGGAGCAATTATTGCCGTAAAAGGACTAGGCGGTGTGCATATTATATGTGATGCAACGAATGCGAATGCTGTTGCGGCATTGCGTATGCGTAAAGTAAGACAGGGCAGACCTTTTGCAGTAATGATCGCTGATAGTGCGATCGCACAACAGTATTGTATAATGAATGAAATTGATTGTATGCTTTTTGATTCAGAGCGTGCGCCAATTGTTGTTTGTCAAAAAAACGAAGTTGTATCATCTTCATCCTTTAAACCGATTGCATCGGATACCGCTCCGGGTTTAAATACATTTGGTATACTGCGTCCGTATACACCGGTTCATGTTTTACTTATGGAATACTGCAAGAATATTCCCTTGATTATAACGAGCGCCAATCCGTCGCATGAACCGATTGTTACCGGCAATAATGAAGCGTTTGATCGGCTTGCTGATATTGCTGATTATTTTCTTTTAAATGATCGGCCGATATATACTGCGTGTGATGATTCGGTTGTATCTTCATTTAATGGTGCGCCATTTATGCTTCGCCGCAGTCGTGGGTATGTGCCGCATCCGATCCGCTTAAATAATGAACTGCCCCCAATGCTGGCACTTGGTTCACACCTGAAAAACACGATTGCGGTAACACGCGGGCGTGATGTTTTTTTATCACAGCATGTCGGTGATCTTGAAACTGAACGGGGATATCAGCATTTTTTAAAAACAATTGATCATTTTACAACAATTATTGGTGTTCGTCCTGAATATGTTGTCCATGATTTACACCCTGATTATATTAGTACGCAACATGCACAGGAAATGCCGTTGCCGAAAATCGGTGTCCAGCATCATAAAGCGCACATTGCCGCTGTTGCGGCTGAACATAATTTCACTGATGAATGTATCGGTATTGCATGGGATGGCAGTGGGTATGGTGATGATGGGACACTATGGGGTGGAGAGTTCTTTATCGGGAAACCGGTGCAGCTGCATCGTGCAGCGTATTTCAAACCGTTTCCGCTTATTGGCGGTGCAGCAGCAGTACGGCATCCTTGGCGCTTGGCACTTACTATGAATCGGAATCTTGCCGATAGCAATCATTGGCTGCATTCCTGTGGAGTTGATTTACGGGAATGCAATAATATTATGAAACTTATTAATACGCCTTCATCTTTCCCGTATACTTCTTCAGCAGGGCGTTTATTTGATGCAGCGGCAGCAGTATGCGGTATTCGTCCGGTTATTGAATATGAGGGGCAAGCAGCTATTGAATTTGAAGCGCATATCAGTACATTACCGAATGAGCATGATTTCTATTCATGTTTTCAGATTGAGCATACTGTTGACCGGGAACCTGCTGTTGCGGCTGCCGGTGTCAAACAAATGACAACCTCTATGCCGATGACTATTGCAATGGCTGATGTTTTTACCGCAATGCAGTACGACATTCAACATGCTGTTCCCGTGTCAATAATTGCAGGACGCTTTCATATGACAATGGCTCAGGTGCTGTATACAGTATGTCAAAAAATAAAAAAACATACCGGTATTACAAAGGTAATACTCAGCGGAGGGGTGTTTCAAAATATGATATTGCTTGACGCAAGTTATCGTCTTTTACAACAAAGCGGATTTAGTGTTTTAATACCAAGTATGGTGCCGGTCAATGATGGGGGTATTGCACTTGGACAAATCAAATATGCCGGTGATACACTGTCGTGAGGCAATACCTGTGATAGTCATTATTTCATATGATGACAAACGTATACATTATTTACGTTTTCGTTAATTAATAAAAAACAGTTACCCGAAGACGCGGCGGTATACGAAAGCAGTGATAATATATATATGCTTTTAACGTGCTTCATTTTACGAGAAAAATATTCTCATGAAATGACAGTACTGATTTATGCATACTACTTATATACTTCGTTATTACGGGCTTGCCGCTGTATCGGAAAAACAGTATACTTGCAGTAACATTAATGTGAAGGAATACAATATGTGTTTGGCAGTGCCGATGAAAATTATCAGTCGTCATGATACTATCGGAATATGTGAAATTGCCGAGGTTACCCGTGAGGTTAATCTGTCGCTGGTTGATGCGCATATTGGTGATTGGGTTATCGTGCATGTCGGATTTGCCATACAAAAACTCAATGAAGAAGAAGCTTTAGAAAAACTTCGCTACTATGAAGCAATTGGACAATCTATTGCTGCTGAAGAATGATTATATCCGTATTGGTATGAACCCATGAAATATATCGATGAATTTCGCTCATCATCTGCCGCACAAGCGCTTGCTCAAAAAATAACAGAAACGCTTGACGGGCGGAAAGTAACCCTGATGGAAATATGCGGTGGTCATACACTGTCTATTTTTAAATATGGGCTGCTTGATCTGTTGCCGGATTCAGTGCAGCTTATTCACGGTCCCGGTTGTCCGGTATGCGTGACTACGAATGCATACATAGATGCTGCTGTTGCGCTTGCAGCACATAAGAAGAATATAATCTGTACGTTTGGCGATCTGATGAAAGTGCCCGGCTCAACTCGTTCATTGCATGATGCAAAAGCTGCCGGTGGTGATATTCGGACGGTATATTCTCCGCTTGATGCACTTGCTCTTGCTGCTGACAATCCCGCGCACATTGTTGTTTTCCTTGCTGTTGGTTTTGAAACAACAATTCCGGCAAGTGCGGTTACGGTTAAAACAGCATATGAGCGGCAGTGTGGGAATTTTTTCATTCTTTCAGCACATAAAATGACTCCTCCGGCGATGCAGGTTATTGTCAATGATCCGGAAATAGCACTCGACGGCTTTATCTGTCCGGGGCATGTTACAACGATTATTGGTGCGGAACCGTATCGTTTTCTTGCTGATGAGTTTGCACTGCCGTGCAGTATTGCCGGTTTTGAACCGCTTGATGTGCTGCATTCAATTCTTCAGTTGTGCCGTATGTATGTTGAGAAAAAAACTGATATTGCTATTAATTATTCACGCGCAGTACGTCCGGAAGGAAATATTGCTGCACAAAAAGTTATTGCTGAGGTATTTAAACCGGCTGATACACTATGGCGCGGATTCGGCACGATACCGATGAGCGGATATGTTCTGGCTGATACGTATGCTGACTTTGATGCTGTACGAATGCTTGATTATACTCCCGAACCGCTTTTAGAACATGCCGGGTGTATTTGCGGTGACGTGCTGCGCGGAAAAGTAAAGCCGACTGCATGTCCCTTGTTCGGAAATACCTGCACTCCTGAAGCTCCCGTTGGTGCGTGTATGGTTTCTTCTGAAGGTGCCTGTGCGACTTATTACCATTATGGTCGGTAGATTTGCCGGGGATAATGTAAATAGTGTTTTTTATCAATAGATGTGTGCGACAGTATTACGGCGTTGTTCATCAGCAAGCATTATGTAATAAATAATGCTTTATATATGGGGGGGGGTAATAATACAACGTTCATATCTTAATGGTGTTTTTATTATAATAGAAATTATATAAATATATTATCTCATTGTTTGCCGCGTTTGATTGTTTCGCGGATAATATCAATACGGCTTTTTTTATCACTGCGTATGTGTGCTATTTCCTCCGGCGTGTAATGCTCATCAATAAAGGAAACAATATCGAACCAGACAAACCAGCAGTCAAAAACAGCACGACAGGGGAGACCGTTATTCATCGTGCGGCAGTATTTAAAGTTGATTTCCATGCCCAGTTGTTTGCATCGCGGAATAATACGATTATCATGTTGTGTTCGTGTATCCATGAATTATGTTTTTTGCTCCTTTTTACGAGCTGCAGGGAAAAGAATATTATTTAATATCAGGCGGTAGCCGGGAGAGTTTTTATGCAGCGAAAGATCAGTCGGCGGGTCTCCGACAAGATGCATATAATCTTCCGGATCGTGTCCGGCATAAAATGTCCAGGTGCCTTTGCCGAGATCACCGTGAATATATTTCACCCGATCACTTCCCGATGTTTCGCCAAGTATAGTAACATTTTCTTTAATGGTATGTTTTTGAAAAGCGGTTGTTTGCCCAAGAAATCCTTTGATAGTATATTCATGGTTTTGTGTCAGCATCGCCGGTATCGGGTCATATTTTGCAGAAAACTCAAAAAGGGTGAAGGTGTCGGGGTTATAATAGAGACCTTCTTTACGAACATCAATATCAATATCTGAAAACTCATAAATCATTGGATCAAAAATAAGATTAAAGTTTTCAAATGCAAGACATTTTGAATAATTGATTTTCTGTTGAGCATCAGGGGTAATAGGGGTTCCGTCGATTGCGGCAGGAATAATATCAAGTCCGGCAGCAGCAAGCGCAATATCAAATGAATCACATGCACTGCACATAGCAAAAAGAAATCCGCCATCATTAACATAGGCTGTAATTGCCTGCGCAACAGCAAGTTTTTCTTCGCGAACGGTTTTATAGCCAAGTTTGAGCGCATCTTGCTGAAACTTCGTAACCCGCTTTTGATACCAATCAGCATTATGAAAGGAGGCATAAAACTTTCCGTATTGACCGGTAAAATCTTCATGATGTAAATGAAGCCAGTCATAATCAGTAAGTTTGCCGAGTAGTATTTCTTCATCATACAGTTTATCGTATGAGATCTGCGCATATTCCAGTACCATCGTTACCGCATCATCCCACGGATCATGGGTTGGCGGAACGTATACAGCAATTTTCGGTGCTGTATCAAGATATATGCGTTCCATATTTTGCTGTGCAATCTCACCATAAATTGACTGCATGGCGCTTTCATCAACAGCAGTATAACTGACGCCCAATACGGCAGCACGTTCACGTACAGCTGGAATATCCGGTACAACAAATGAGCCGTTATGATAATTGAGGAGCCATTCTGCTTTCATGCCCCGCTCAAGACACCAGTATGTTAAACCATATGCACGGAGGTGGTCTGTTTGATTTATATCCATATAAATGAGTATTTTTCCGGCATATGCCGGATTGAAGAATGGTGCTGCTGCACATATACACACGAGCACTATAATCAACGATATGAATATACCGGATGATTTGTATAAAGTATTATTAGTGCAGGATTTTTTTCTATTGGTGCTGCTGAGAGAGTGAGTTTTATAATTGTTGTATTGTATGCTGTGATGTTTTCTTGAGAATTCTTTATTGTTGGATGAGGTGATTATTTTCATACAATCATACCTTATTAATATCATACGTCATGAACAATTGTAATATCCGGTTATTACTGTATACCCTTAGACGTCGTCTGACAACTAAAAGTTGCGGTATGAAACAACAGAGCAGGCATAAGTATTGTGCAATGACGTTTTCCTATTTTCTTCATTGCGTTGAAAAATGTAGTATCGTGCTATACGGCAATGTATAGCATTACAGAGAACGGGCATTAAAACATTTGTATAGGTCTATTTCCATTAATTTTAATATCTCCGTACCTTGACACAATCAAAGAGCGTTCTTATATTCTCTTCATTCGGGTTGATCGTCGGAGCCTGCCGATGTTCCCGGAGGAAGAGTATTTCATTCGAGTACAGTATTAACGACGGATAGAATTATGAAGAAAGATGCGAAACATATGAAAAATGCTCACAATGATACACCTGATATCAAAAGTGCACGTGAAATAGTTGAAGAAAATATTTCTCAAGGAGAATCGGTAAAATCCGGTAAAGGAAAAAAGAAAAAATCAGAGCGTGTTTCAGCGGACAAAGCTGCACAGATACTGAAGCAATTGAGTAATGAGAATACAACAATAGCAGCTGAACGCGATGAATGGCGGGAACGTGCACAACGGATAGCAGCAGAATTTGAAAATTATAAAAAACGGCAAGTGAATGAACGGGCTCGGGCAGAACAAACTATTTATGCCGGTATTATGCTGGAACTTCTTGATTTGATTGATAATTTTGAACGTGCAATGGAATCAGCAGAGCAGGGGCATGATTTTGATGCAATGCATAAAGGTCTTGAACTTATTCATAAGCAGCTCTCGGATGTATTGAAAAAATTCAATGTTGAAGAAATAGCTGCCGAAGGAGCAGAGTTTGATCCTGATCGCCATGAGGCATTTATGACGAAAAAGAGCAGCACGGTTACGACTGATACCGTTGCTGAAGTCTTTCAAAAAGGATATATAATGGGTGACCGCATTCTACGTCCTGCACGAGTATGTGTTGCCCAACCATCGGATGATCCGGAAAACGAGGAAAGCGAATCCCCGTGCACGGAATCCGATAACAATGCAACAAAATAAATTAAGAAACCAATATTAACGGTTTTATACAAAGGAGAAACATTATGGGTAAAATAATGGGAATAGACCTCGGAACAACGAATTCAGTTGTTGCTATTATGGAAGGCGGCGATCCGAAGGTATTACAGAATGCTGAAGGAGCCCGGACGACCCCATCGGTGGTAGCACTGACTAAAAAAGGCGAATGGCTGGTCGGGCAACCGGCAAAAAATCAAATGGTGACAAATCCGTACAATACGGTTCGTAGTATTAAACGGTTTGTGGGCCGGCGGTTCAGTGAAATTGAAAATGAAATTTCTCAGGTTCCGTATAAAGTTATTAAATCATCGAATAATGATGCACGCGTTTCCATCGACGGGAAAGAGTATTCACCGCCGGAAATTTCAGCAAAAGTTCTGATGAAAATGAAACAAACAGCTGAAGAATATCTCGGTGAACCGGTTACCGAAGCAGTAATTACCGTTCCTGCATATTTCAATGATTCACAGCGTCAGGCAACGAAAGATGCCGGTAAAATTGCCGGTCTTGACGTGAAACGTATTATCAACGAACCGACTGCGGCGGCATTATCGTATGGGCTTGATAAAGCACATAAAGATCAGAAAATTGCGGTTTTTGATTTCGGTGGCGGAACATTTGACATATCAATCCTTGAAATTGGTGACGGGGTATTTGAAGTTAAAGCAACGAATGGAAATACTCACCTTGGTGGTGATGATATTGATCAAGTATTAATGGATTGGATTTGCGAAGAATTTAAAAAAGGCAATGGTGTTGACCTGAAAAAAGATACTATGGCAATGCAGCGTATCAAAGAAGCTGCGGAAAAAGCAAAAATTGAACTTTCCGGAAAAATGGAAACGGAAATCAATTTACCGTATGTAACTGCTGATTCATCCGGACCAAAACATTTAGCAATGACTCTGTCACGTTCAAAGTTTGAGCAGTTAATTAGCGATTTAGTTGAAAAAACACGTCAGCCATGTGAACAATGTATTAAAGATGCCGGTATGTCAGCATCGGATATTGATGAAGTTATTCTTGTCGGCGGTTCAACGCGTATACCGATGGTACAGGAAGTGGTTAAGAAAATTTTCGGAAAAGAGCCGAATCGTTCAGTAAACCCCGATGAAGTCGTTGCAGTCGGTGCAGCAATTCAGGGCGGGGTACTCGGTGGCGATGTAAAAGATGTATTATTGCTTGATGTAACCCCGCTTTCACTTGGTATTGAAACATTGGGTGGTGTTATGACAAAGCTTATTGAAGCGAATACAACTATTCCGACACGGAAAAGTCAGGTTTTTTCAACGGCAGCCGATAATCAGCCGGCAGTGAGTATTCATGTTCTGCAGGGTGAACGGGAAATGGCGCAGTATAATCGTACCTTAGGAAAATTTGATCTTGTCGGGATTCCGCCTGCACCGCGCGGTATTCCGCAAATTGAAGTAACGTTTGATATTGATGCAAACGGTATTATTCATGTTTCAGCGAAAGATATGGGTACCGGTAAAGAACAAAAAATTCGTGTTGAATCATCAAGCGGCTTAAATGAAGAAGAAATAGAAAAAATGCGAAAAGATGCGGAAGCTCATGCTGATGAAGATGCAAAAATTCGCGAACGCACCGAAGCCCGTAATAATCTTGATTCAATTATTTATCAGACTGAAAAGTCAATAAAAGATTATGGCGATAAACTTCCTGCGGATGATAAGAAAAATATTGAAGAAGAAATTGCCAATGCCAAGAAAATTGCAGAAGATACTGAAGCAGATACGGAAAAAATGAAAGAAGCACTTGAGAAACTGAATACCTCAACGCATAAACTTGCTGAAATATTATATCGTGAACAAGCACAACAGCAACAGAGCACCGGCGGTGCCGCCCCGGGCGGTGATGCTGCCGGACCTGCCGGCAGTGGCGGATCCGGGCAATCGGATGGCGGAAACGATAAAAAGGATAATGTCGTTGATGCTGATTTTGAAGTAGTTGACGATGACAAAGAAAAAAAGTAGTGTATAAGCACATGAGCGGGGATACTGAATAAATATTCGGTCTCCTCGCTCAATAATGTATATACTGTCAGTAACGAAAAAACATCGGCATGGTGTCAGCAGTAACCCATGCCGCTCGTTTTTATGAAGGTAGCATATGGCGTCAAAACGTGATTATTATGATGTACTGGGTGTCGGAAAATCTGCAAGCAAAGATGAAATAAAAAAAGCATATCGAAAAACTGCAGTTAAATTTCACCCGGATCGCAACCCCGGTGATTCTGCTGCTGAAGATAAATTCAAAGAAGCAACAGAAGCGTATGAAGTCCTGATGGATGATCAAAAGCGTGCTCGGTATGATCAATATGGGCATCATGGTCTTGATGGTATGGGTGCCGGTCCCGGCGGGTTTGGTTTCAGTAGTGATTTTAGTATTTTTGAAGGTATGGAAGATATTTTCGGTGATCTGGGCGGCATTGGTGATTTGTTCGGCGGCTTTTTCGGCGGACGGAGTCACGGGGGACGCGGACGATCCCGTGTACGACGCGGTCAGGATCTTCGTATACAACTAACGGTTGATCTGGAAGACGTGTTGAATGGACGCGAAACGAAAGTTGAAATAAAACGTCATGAGCGGTGTGATCGTTGTCACGGCAACGGTGCTGAACCCGGTTCGTCACCGCAAAATTGTCCGACGTGCCAGGGACACGGTGTGGTTATTCAATCACAGGGTTTCTTTTCAATTAAATCGACGTGTCCGACGTGTCATGGTCGCGGACAAAAAATTACAAATCTTTGTAAAAGATGCGGCGGTGACGGGTTATTAACGAAAGCCCGTACATTAAACTTGAAAATTCCTTCCGGTATTGAAAACGGTGTACAATTGCGTATTTCCGGTGAGGGTGATCATGAACCCGGCGGCGGTCCGTCAGGGCACTTATATGTTAGTATTATTGTTAAACCGCATCAATATTTCCGCCGTGATGGTGCGAATCTGATATGCTCGCTTCCGATAAGTTATACGCAAGCAGTTCTTGGTACACAAATATTTGTTCCGACATTGAAAGAAAAAGTGAAATTACGAATCCCGCCGGGGACGCAGCCGGGGAAAATATTTCGGTTACGAGGACAGGGGCTTCCGTATATGCAGGGACGCGGACGCGGGGATTTAAATGTGATAATTAATATTGATGTTCCGCAGTCAGTTAATAAAAATGAGAAACGGCTGCTTGAAGAATATGCGGCACTGCATGGTGATACCGATACCCCCACGCCGCTTCCGGGGCGGCGCTGATATTTATAGGAACACTACGGCAATTCTTTTCGGAAAACAATATTGCTTGACGTTTCGTAATATGGTACTATGCTTGTGCTATGGAAGATATACAATCAACATCATCACCTGTTTTCGATAACAATAAACATGCCAACAGTATAAAACAGGAAATTACGCGCGGAATAATTACTCTCATCAGTGCGCTTGTTATTGCTGTTATCATTGCAGCATTATTGCGTATCTTTGTATTTCAATTGAATATTATTACGTCAGGTTCAATGAGTGATACTTTGCATGTCGGGGATACGGTTCTGGTATCACAAATAGCGGCGAAAAAAATACGGCAATTATACCTGACTGACAATAATGGTTCAAATATACGCGGTGCGGTTGTTGTATTTCATCCGCCGGGGAAAATAAAAAAAGACATGGATTTTGTGAAAAGAATTATTGCACTTCCCGAAGAAACAATTTCTATACGTTCAAATACTGTATACATTAACGGTGCAGTGCTTGATGAAAACTATATACGGCATTTTCCAAACTGGTGGGAAGCGGACACTTCGTATGATGCTGTCACAGTTCCCGCACATTCATTCTTTCTTCTCGGCGATAATCGTGCTAATTCAAATGACAGTCGTAATTGGGGGGCAGTTTCTGCTGATAATATTGTTGGTCGTGCCGTTGCAGTTGTATGGCCGCCTAAAAATTGGAAAACATTGTAATGATACCGATTAAGCGTTTGTCAAAACAGCGGATGATGCTGGTTTTCGGTATTTTTCTTTTAACGTTTCTTGTTATTCTCATTCGAATTATTGCAATTGTCGTTGCTACTGATGGTCCGTGGATGGTCGTTAAGAATAGCGGGTATGCTGTCCGTAATGTCAATGTACATCATCCGCGCGGACGTATTCTTGATCGGAATGGGGAAATGTTCGCGTTTAGTGTTCCGACGTATGATATATTCTTAGAAAACTTTCGTATACATGACATTACCCTGCCTGAGTATGAGCGTTTGTGTGATATTGTCGGGTATAAGTATAAGCGCTTATGCACGGCATATTCAAATAAACCGGAGGCGCAGTATTTTCCGTTAAACGTTACGGTAAACAGTACAACCCTGACCGAACTGGAGGCGCTTGATATTCTCGGGTTGAATATACGTGCAATTAGAGATCGTCGGCGTTATAAACGGGTGTATCCGAATAATCGTCTTGCATCACATGTTATCGGTTTTGTCAGTAAAGACGGGAAAACAATGGAAGGGATTGAATATCAATATAATACCCTGCTTTCGCATATTGACCGAAAACGTATCGGTGATGATACTGCCGTTATACCAAGTCATGACATACAGCTCACGATTGATAAATACATTCAAGCGATGGTTGAAGATGAATTGCGGCGTGCATTTAATAAGAATCAATCATATGCAGCGACATGTATTGTTATTGATCCGAATGACGGCGGCATTCTTGCGTGTGCAAACATGCCTGATTTTAATCCGAATACATATAATACGTTTGCGGCGATGGAACGGCGTAATCGGGCATTGATTGATGCGTATGAACCCGGTTCAGTTATGAAAGTTTTTACAACATCGATAGCATTGATGGAAGGGGTTGTATCATCAGATACGACTTATGTCTGCCCGGGCTATAAAACAATTGGCAATAAAAAAATACATTGTTGGCGTAAACACGGGTCAATACATTTTTCAGATGCCGTTAAAGAATCCTGTAATACCGCTATGATTGAAGTTGCACTTTCCATTCCCAAAAATAGTTTTTATAATTTTTTGCGTTCATTTGGATTCGGAAGCCGCACGGGTATTGATTATCCAAGTGAATCACCGGGGATATTACGGCCTGCGGGCAAATGGGGGGACTTCACTCGGGGGTCAGTTGCAATCGGTCAGGAGATTTCTGTCTCGCCATTACAGTTAGTTTCAGCAGCGTCGGTTATTGCTGCTGACGGTATTTTATATCAGCCGCATTTTCTTGATTCGATCTATTATCATAATGGCACGGTTATGACACAGTATCAGCCGATGCGTATACGGCAGGTGATGACACCGGCAGTATGTAAAAAAACTCTTGAGCTGTTACGTACTGTTCTTGAACCGGATGGTACCGGTGCAAAAGCGGCGATTGACGGATATGATCTTGCCGGAAAAACGGGGACAGCACAAATAGCGAAATCCGGCGGCGGGGGGTATTATTCTGACAGATGGAATACCAGTTTTATCGGATATGTTCCGGCGGATCATCCGCAGGCAGTTGTTTTATTGATATTTTATCGTCCGAAGGGTGACATTATTACCGGCGGTGAAATTTGTGCACCGGTTTTTCAGCGGATAGCAACACGAATGGTACACCGATTAAACATTTCGACTATTCCGGAAGAAGCATTATCGGATACAACAATGCAAACGCATACGGCAGCCGCTTCGGAAACAGGGAGTACATCTAAATCAGTTGTACGAGAAGCAGGTGCAAATACAATGCCGAATTTTGATGGTCTAACAGTACGGGAAGCACGTGAACTTGCACGAACATATAATATATATCCGTATATTGTAAACAGCGGGTATGCGGTTCGTCAGGATCCGCCGGCATGGTCTGAACTTGGCGATGGACCGCGCAGTGTTACAATATGGTTCAGCCCTGATACTCTGGAAGGCGGTAGTGAGTGATATGCATATGCTGTTGTCTTTTTTTGACCGTCTGGGGATGATCTTTATCAATACCGGCATGCATATGCACGCACTTGATATGCTGGCATTGTTTACCCATACACTGAAATGGTATCATCTTATATTATTTATTCTTATCATTATTCCAGTATTATCGGATGCCCGCCGTCAATGGTTCGTTGTTATCATATCATTAATTGTCCTGCTGATTGTTACCAATTGGTTATGTACACAAATAAAACTGATGGTTGATCGTCCGCGTCCGTATGTTCATTGGGGATTTGTCCGCATTGTTGTTCGTGCCGCATATGACGGTATGAGTTTTCCCTCAGCACATGCGGCGAATATTTCAGCAGCTGCGGCGTTTTGTTATTTTCTAAAACCGAAATCTTCGTTGCCGATAATAACACTTGCCCTCGCCGTTTCGTTTTTACGAATATATGCCGGAGTGCATTATCCGACTGATGTTATCGCAGGAATGATATTAGGGATATTAACCGGGTATGGGTTTTATTCTTTTCTTATACGGTTGCGCTTTCGTTCACGTCGAAAAACAGCATAGTCAAGCTGAGAGTATATTGTTATCAGTCATACTGATGCGGCAAGCAATCAGCGCCGGTATTATGCATTTGCAATTTCATCAGGCATGGTATCAAAAAAATCTTTCAGTGCAGTTTTCCAATCAGGCATGACGTCAAGCCCGATTTTTTGCAATGCGGCATTTTCAAGAATACTATGCTGTGGTCGTGCAGCAGGTGTGGGAAATTCCGCGGTGCTGACCGGTGTAACGGTAATACCAGTTTTTCCTGCTTGTTTAAAAATAGCCTGCGCAAAGTCATACCAGGTGCATGAACCGTGACAGGTACTGTGATAGACGCCATATTGTTCACTATTAAGCAATTGAGCTGTTTGAACGGTTACGGCACGGGTAAAGGTTGGGGTGCCGACTTGATCTGCAACAACACGAATCGTTTTATGTTCCTCAGCAAGGCGGAGCATCGTTTTAAGAAAATTATTGCCATGATGTCCGCATAACCATGAAATGCGCAGAATAAAATGTTCTTTGAGAATTGAGCGAAGTTTTTCTTCACCTTCAAGTTTTGTTTTACCATATACATTTATTGGGTTTGTTTTATCTGTTTCTTTGTATGGTGTTTTTTTCTTGCCGTCGAAAACATAATCCGTTGAATACATGATAACCGTAGCGCCGATATCGCGTGCTGCTTGCGCAATATATCCGACTGCTTCACAATTTACTTTATATGCGCGTTCCGGTTCATGTTCAGCAGTATCAACGGCGGTATATGCTGCCGGATGAATGATATAATGCGGTTGGATTTCTTCAATACAGGAACGCAGTGCAACCTCATTCGTGATATCACATTCATTAATGTCAATACCGGTTACCTCATGATGCGGCGAAAAATAATTAACCAAGTCATAGCCGAGCTGTCCTTGTGCGCCGGTTACAATAATTTTCATGTCATTGCCTTTTTGGTATTAATGATAGTGTATACGGTAATATATATATTTAATACATTCAGTTAAATAGAGTATTAATTCTTTTTCATGAGCATACCACCGGTCGATATTCAGTTCTTCTGTTTCGGGAGTGGGGTGGGTTACCATGACAGTAATGCCATGCGGTTCTAAAACCTTTCGGAAAATATATTGAGCACGTCGTGTATGATAACTTGAGGTAACGACTATTAATTTTGTAATAGTGTGTTCATTGCAGTAACGTTCAGTCATACGTGCTTCATCATAGGTTGAAGAAACAAATCCGTGAATCTGAAATGCAGTGCGTGGTATGCCGGCGTGTCGTGTTGCGTAATCTATCATATCGTTGTATACGGAAAGAATAGGGATATCTTCGGTGAGTAATTTTAGTGTCGGTCTATCATATGCATCGCCGGCAAACATAACTAAATTTGAAACAGTGCCGTTTTTATATAAAGAAATACCATAATCAATACGTGCTTTTTCCAGTGATAATATTATTGCGGTCGGAGCAGGAGTGAGCGGATCGTCAACGGTTAATAATGACGGGATATGGTCAACGGCTGCGCCGAATAGTACTATTAAAAAAACACCGATATAGACTATTCGGATGAACCCGCGATTCCCGCGTGTCGGTGTGTTATTTTCTTGCTGTGTTACAGGTAATTCCATATGTGCCGGATATCATGAAGCTTTTTCGTCTGTTCGTCAAGAGATAAACCATCGTATCAGATTATTATCGCCGTGTTTTATGTGTTGTTTGTTTCTGTTGAGTGAACCGGCGTATCAGATGGAGGAAATTTTCATATAATTCATCAACTTCACGAATACCAAGGCGCTGTGCTCCGTAAAAGTAGAGTAGTGTGCCGATTCCCATAAAGAGTATCGTTAAACCGGCATTCAGAAATGCCGATTGCGCCATTGCTGTACCACATAATTGCAGTGCTCCCCAGAGTGCTGCTCCCATCACGACTGCAGATATAGTTGCACGTGCTGCTGTGGTATAGATGCCTTTTCCTTTTAATGTTCCGTACTGTATCTGAAAAATAATAAATAACCATATAAAATTCAACAGTGCACCACTGGCGATAGCTAATGCAAGACCCGGAACCCCCAGTGTTGTTTTTAAAAGTACGCAGAGAATAACATTTGTCGTTACTGAAATGAAACTGCCGATAACCGGGTATAGTGGTTTCTGAAATACATAAAAAACCGGCGCCATGATACGATTTGATGCGTAACCGATCATACCTGCACAATATGCCATCAGTATATGCGCGGTCATGCGGGTATCAGCAGGGGTAAACTTGCCCCGTTCATATACCAATCGAATGATTGGTTCAGCCAGTATCAGTAAACCAACGATTGACGGAATGATAAGTATCAGATTGAGACGAAGTGCATGGGCGAGATTGTTTTTAAGTTTATTCAGATCGTTACGGGCATGATTATGGGAAAGAGTTGCGGTGGTAACCGTACCAAGTGCGACGCCGAAAATACCAATCGGCAGATAAATAAGACGGAATGCATAATACATGCCGGCGATACCGGTATTAAACGATGAAGCAAAATTAGATGAAATAAAAATATTCAGCTGTGTCGCTGCCATACCGAATACGGCAGGGATAAGCATAAGAAATATTTTTCGCAGACCGCGATGTGCAAAAGTAAAATCAAATGCCGGAGTAAAGGAGAATTTCGTTTTCATCAATACCGGAATTTGTACCAGCATTTGTGTAATTCCTCCGGCAAGTACACCGAATGCCCACCAGAAAATTGCCCGTTCAGCAGGCATGCCGGTGAGTATTAACACACCGCCAACAATAACAGCAGCGAGATTGAACATTGCCGGTGCCATTGCGGGAATGAAAAATTTACCATGTGCATTGAGGATGCCCATTATTGTTGCGGCAAGTGATATAAAAATAATAAACGGGAACATAATCCGCAGGAAGAGAACCGTTGTGTCAAATAATGAGCATGCTTCACCATTAATGGTTATCCAGTTATTTAAAAACCCCGGAACATATAGTTTCATGAGTGGTGCAGCAAAAAGTTCAACAAGAATAAGTAATACGGCAAGTATCCAGAGCACTGTTGTTAATACCATGGACGCTAATCGCCATGCTTCTTTTTTCTTTTTATTAACTAAATAATCAGTGAAAACAGGTACAAACGCTGCGGAAAGTGCTCCTTCAGCAAATAATTCGCGCAAAACGTTTGGAATGCGAAATGCGGCAAGAAACGCATTAGCCCATCCGGATGCTCCGAATAATGCCGCAAAAATGATTTCCCGTACAAGACCGAGTACCCGTGAGGTTAAAACTGCAATGCCAACTTTTCCGGCAGAACGGGAAAGCGAAGATCCGGTTTGATGCGGTGTTTTCTTTGGTGTTTTTTTATGTGATGTTGTTTTTGTTAACGGCATACTGTGATGATGTCATTATTGCTGCAGCTTGTCAATTGATGTGCGGCATAATATTACGAACGCCGGGTTTTTTTCTTCTGTACACGAGAGGATGTTATTTTGCGTGCTGCAGCGGTTTTTTTTCGTGTTGATTTTTTAACAGTATTCTTTTTCTTTGCTGCAGGTTTTGTTTTTTTCCGGGCGGTTTTTTTTACTGTCTGAGTTTTCTTTGTTTTTTTCCCGGCGGACTTTTTATTATTCACCGGGCGATCATTGTTTTTATGTGCTGCAGAAATCCGGCCTTTTTCAAGATAATCGACAAATCGCTGATACATGAGTAATGGTTTTACCGAATAGGTTTCCAGAACAATTGTACCACTATAATTCATGGAAATAAGAGCATCGGTTAATTGTTTCCATTTTATAAGCGGGGTATGTTTCGAATCATCAACAATGCCGGATGTATCACGAACACGGATGAGTGTAATTCGATTGCTGAAAGTTTTCAGATACTTTTGCACTCCTTCTCCCATTGCGGCTGCGGCAAGATCAAGGCAGAGATGAAAGTTTGAAAAGGTAACACGCTGCATAAGCCATTGCAGGTCGCCAATATTATCGCCAAGGTAGAAAAATTCGCCGTTTTCAGGAAGAGAACGCATGTTTTCGATAGCTATCGGTACTGAATACAATTTACTCCATTGCATAATCTCTTTTAACGAATGAATAAGATGTTCAAGCGTTTTTGAACGATACCATTTCCATGAGGCAAGACCATTATAAAACCCGAGATGCAGGGTCATCCATTTTGCTTTTAATTGAGCAGCAAGCCGTATTGCATTATGGTGGTATTCAATTTGTGCAAACTGAACTGTCGGCATACATTCAGCGAGATTCATGGTATGCGGGGTATGAATACTCAGGGTAACACCATGCTTTTCAGTTAATGCAGTGACGTTATTGATGCGTTTATCTGTCCATGTTTCCAGCCGATGTACGGGAGCACCGATATCTATTTCAATATGAGAAAAACCCGATCGTACCAATTCGGGTAATGCTTGTTCTATCGGCTTGTCCGTAATATGTACGCCAAACCCTGCTCGTGGTAGTTTTATTCTATGTGGCATACTATACATGGTAAACTGTTTTGCAATATGTGTCAAGTCTATCAAGTAGAAATTGTTATACTGCTGTTGTTATCAGTGAAGAATTGTATCTGCTGTCATTATAATCAGAGAATATACATAGTATGCAGAGTGTTCGTATGTCGTTATTGCTTCAATAATAGTTGCTGAAATGAAACCTATACAATGCTGTACATACTATTTCCTATAACAATAGGTATATTATACGTATTCTCGAATAACAAGGCTATACAAAATATATCGGTTTTTGCATTTATAGTTCAATGCGCATTGATGTTGTTATCGGAATCAGGTTAAAATCTGTACGTGCGGAAATTATCTTCGTTGCTAAACGTCCGGTACAATGACAGGGTGCAAGCGTTCGGACACCGAGTGTGTGTAATGAATCCAATGCCGTATTGATTTCAGTAGTGCTGTGTTGATACCAATGAAACCCGCCAATGATGGTTATCGTATGGTGTTTGGGGATGTATTTTTGAATATGCTGCACAATCGTTGTTAAAGGCGGATGAGCGCAGCCGGTTATAATAATCGTGCTTGATGAACCGATATGATAGAGCGATTGTTCAAATATCGGCACTTTATTGTAAATGCCGTGCATTTCACCGCTTGAGAAAATATTGCCGGCAATAAGTTGTTGGTTTGATATTTCCTGTATAGGGTTTGAAAATGTCGAGAGCTTTTGTTTTGTTTCATTTGAAAAATGACTGCCAATATACACCGTTGCAGTATTATTATAACGGAGCAATTCAAAGATACCGTTCACATGATCCCAATGATCATGTGAGAGAATAATATGGCGAATAGTTTTCGGGTCAACGGCGTTTCGCAGCATGGAGCGTATTAGAAATCGTCCGTGTGAAAAGGTGTCAAAGAGAATAGTGCCATTGATTAGGAAGGAAAGCCCCCAGTATCCGAAACGTCGGCGTAAACGGGAATGTGATTCAGCGATAACATGAAACTGCATATCGTTTATTGAGTATCCTTTCATAATGCGGAATACTGCACTCTTGCAGCAGTATTATATCTGCAGTATCTTTTTGAAAGTCCGCAGTATTTCTGTATGTGCTTCAAAGGCAAGCGCCGGATAGTCGGTAATGGGAAAAAAGGCGGCGTCCTGTGCATCATCACCGGCTTTGAGTAATGAAAAATCATTTACAGTAATATAATATGCTTGGATGACAACATTTTGTCCGGGTGTAAGTTCACTGTGTGATCCAATAACGGTGAGAAACCGATTGATTGTTCCGCAGAGTCCTGTTTCTTCTTTCAGTTCACGAAGGGCGGCTGTTTCGGGAAATTCATCTCCCTCCATATATCCGCAGGGAAAACACCATTTTCCAACTTTTGGAGCTTCACCGCGTTTAACGAGTAAAATTTCATTATCGCTGTTCATAACGACAGCAAGAGCAACCGGCAGCGGGTTGATATAATGAATCCATCCGCAGTGGGGACAGTATCGGCGTGTTCGTCCATGTAAAAACTTTTGTGATAATGATGTTCCGCACTGAAGGCAGTATAATGCCTGCATAGATATTCCTTTGAGTTACGGCATGGTAGATAGCCGGTAAACGACTTTCACCGGTGCAATGCTGTGAAAGTATTTGTACACTATTATATACTATCATGTCGGTGCATATACTGCAAGTTTCATAAACAGGTTGTAATTTTATAAACAAGAGTATATCTTATGTTTACAAGTATAATAATATATGTCATTGTGCATAAAGCAGTATATGCGAGACGACAGGTGAATACATGATTACAATACGCTCATATCAGGAACAGGATGCACTTTCAATTGAAGCAATTATTCGACGGGCGTTTACACTTACGGCATTTGATGTTGACCCGTTAGTGCCGACCGGGACCAGTGCAGAAGTTGCATGGCGGGTATGGGCATCACCGGCGCTGACACGTGCGGATGAGGTAAATACGTGTTTGGTTGCTGAAGATAGTGATACATCAAGCGTATTGGGGTTTGTTATTTTTGGCGCTCATAATCGGTATAGTAAAATTTTGGGCAAGAAAATCGCCTCCATAATTCTTATTGCGGTGGATCCTGATCGCGGGATGGAAAAAGGGATTGGAACCGCGCTCCTGCAGACACTTATAGAAAAACTTGCAGCAATGGATTTTCGTTACATCTCCGTTGGTACTGATACCGATAATATGGCGGCAATGGGGTTATATCAGAAATGCGGATTTCGTACCGTATTAAATTGGGGGAATTGGCGGTTTTATGCTGATCACAATATGCTGCCGGAGGTTGTACTGCCGCAATCGGATATCATTGAACCCGTGCATGAGGGATTTGATAAAGATACCATAAAAGCATTAGCCAGTCTTTTTGGTCGTCCGAGTTCATTAGTAAACGACAAACGGTTTTCACAGCAGGTGCGAAAAAACTTCGAAGAAGAGTTTATAAAAAATGTTGTTAAAGATATTAATGCGAATACTATTAAAGCATTGGTGTTGAAAAAAGATGATATGTCCGCCGGTCTTGCAACATATCAGGAAGTTGACTTTCTAACTGAAATAACCGGAAAGCCATGGATACGAATACATGATTTAAATATTATTCCTGTTGCCCGTTCACAAAATAACGGCACACGGCTTTTATTGAGAACAATGCAGCAGATTGTTTCCGAATACGGCGATGATAGTATCATTGAAGTTTTTTGTCCGCTGAATAATTGGGCAATGCATAAAGTTTTAATGAAAGCACATTTTCAATTAGTTCATTGTGATACAACCCTCCATTTAAAAATCGGTTAATTTTCAGGTTGCGTTTCGTGCGGCAGCACTATACAAAGAGCAGTATGTATTCGTAAAGGTGTTCTCATTCGATAGGTGCTCTATGAATTGAGATGCATTCAATATGATGAATACAGTTTCATATGATATGCATTCGTTGAATGCAATAAAAACAGGCATATGATACACACGAAATATAGTAATAAAAAGGTTCAGCTGATATGAGTGAATTACCAAAAAGATATTCGCCGGATACCATTGAAAAAAAATGGTATGATGTGTGGATGCATAATAATTACTTTACCTCAACGCCGAGCGATCGTCCGCCGTTTACCATGGTTATTCCCCCGCCGAATATAACCGGTGTACTGCATATGGGGCATGGTTTAAATAATACAATTCAGGATATACTTATTCGCTGGCGGCGTATGTGCGGCGATGAAGTATGCTGGCTGCCGGGAACTGATCATGCGGGGATTGCAACACAAAATGTCGTTGAACGGTGGTTGAAAAAAGAACACCATAAAACACGTGATGATGTTGGACGAGAACAATTCCTGAGGTATGTTGTGGAATGGAAGGAAAAACACGGTTCAACAATTCTTGAGCAATTAAAACGAATGGGCTGTTCATGTGATTGGTCTCGAACGCGCTTTACCATGGATGAGGGGCTTTCGCGGGCTGTTCGAGAAGTATTTGTTCGGCTGTATAAGAAGGGTTTAATTTATCGCGGGAATTATATTATAAACTGGTGTCCACGCTGTGGTACGGCGTTGGCAGATGAAGAAGCGGAGCCGAAAGAAACACAAGGATCCTTATGGCATATTCATTATCCGATGGAAGACGGTTCACCGGGGGTTACTGTTGCGACGACACGTCCTGAAACGATGCTTGGTGATACGGGAGTTGCCGTACATCCTGATGATAAACGATATACGGCGCTGATTGGCAAAAAAGTACAGCTGCCGTTAACCGGACGTTTAATTCCGATAGTTGCTGATGAGGCGGTTGATCGTGAATTCGGTACCGGTGCGGTAAAAGTAACGCCGGCGCATGATCCGGCTGACTTTGAAATTGGAATGCGTGCCGGTTTAGAAACATTGAATATTATGAATCCTGATGCAACGATGAATGATATCACTCCTGCGGAATATCGCGGGCTGGATCGCTTTGCTGCACGTACAAAAATAATTGCTGATCTTGAAGCAAGTGAATTTTTAATTAAAACGGAAAAGCATACGCATAATGTGCCGTATTGTTACCGGTGTAATTCTGTTGTTGAACCATATCTTTCGACACAATGGTTTGTTCGTATGAAACCGTTAGCGGAACCGGCAATTACTGTTGTGAAGAACGAAACAATAACATTTTCACCGCCGCGATGGACGAAAGTATATTTAAATTGGATGGAAAACATTCGTGATTGGTGTATTAGTCGTCAGATTTGGTGGGGGCATCAAATACCGGTTTGGTATTGCAGCGACTGTGAGCAGATGACCGTTGCAGTAACAACTCCGGAAACATGCGAGCACTGCGGATCAAAAAACATTCAGCAGGATTCCGATGTTCTTGATACATGGTTTAGTTCATGGTTATGGCCATTTTCAACATTCGGATGGCCGGACAGTAATACTGATATGAGTTTCTATTACCCGGGAAGTGTTCTTTCAACGGATTCCGGGATACTGTTTTTCTGGGTAGCACGAATGATCATGGCCGGTCTTGAGTTTACGGGAGATATTCCGTTCTCGCGCGTTATTATTCACGGAACGGTGCTTGACGGCAAAGGGCACAAAATGAGTAAGAGCAAGGGGAATGGAATAAATCCGCTTGAAGTCATTGACGCTGTCGGAGCAGATGCGCTTCGCTATACGATGGCGCGGTTGGCTTCACCGGGGCATAATCCCCGTCTGGCATTTAATCCGCATGAGCAGAAAGATGTAACAAAAAATTCATTTCTCAACGGAAAACATTTTGCGAATAAAATATATAATTCAGCACGGTATGTACTGATGAATTATAATAATGAAAAGCTGAAACCGGTATCTGAGATTAATATGGATATTGCCGACCGATGGATTATTTCATCATTTTATGAAACTGCCGCTCGGTGTGATACGGAACTGAAAGCATTTCGGCTGAATGATTATACACAAACGGTGTATGATTTCCTGTGGCATACATATTGTGATTGGTATTTAGAGATTTCAAAAACAAGTCTGTACAACGGAACTGCAGAACGACGATGCGATGTGTTGTCAATACTATTCCATGTACTTGAAGGAACAATGCGGCTGCTGCATCCGGTTATGCCGTTTATTACTGAAGAGATATGGCAGCGTCTGCCGAATAAACAAGGCGATTCGATAATGATTGCACCGTTTCCGCATTATGATGCGGCGATGATTGATCGTGATGCAATGTCCGCGTTTGCATTGATTGAGCAGGTTATTAGTGCGATTCGGAATATTCGCAGTACTATGAATATTCCGCCGGATAAAGAAATTACAGCATATTTTATTGGGAGAGAAGATGAACTTCATCTTCTTAAGAGTGTGCAGTCATATGTTGCGGCACTGGCAAAAATCACAGTGTTTCAATTCGGGAAGGACGCACCGGCACAATCTGCGTCAGCAGTTGCCGGCGGAGTAGAAGTGTATTTGCCGCTGGAAGGATTAATTGATTTTGATGTTGAAAGAAAACGGCTGAACAATGAAATTGATAAAATTGAAAAGGAACTGGTGAAAACAGAGAAAAAACTTTCAAACGATAATTTTATATCCCGTGCGAATCCTGATGTTGTTGAAAAGGAACGTACTAAAAAGGATGAGTATTCTTCAATAATTACTGTATTGAAAAAAAATCTTGCTGCAATTTCATAATTCTCTTTGTATTGATCTGATATCTGATGATACCATGTCGCAGTTAAAATATTTTGCCCTGTTAAATGTATTATTCTAATTGCCGGCAGGGGGCAATGTTTAACGGTCAGCAGTATAGAATACGCTATGAGAACAGTGTTGCATATACAATATACGGATTGCTGCTGTAATAATGGTGAGGGATTATAAAAACAATCGGGCAGATGTATACCATATTACTATACTGATATGGTGTATGGGTTTCATTGCAGTATACATATTGACAATGATTCATTATGTAAAGTATAGTTTTATTACATAAATCAGGTACGGGAGCATTACTATTGCTGCATTATTTAAAATAATTACCAGCTTGTTTTCAACACGGGATAACAGAAAAAAACTCCTGCAGGTGCTGAGTCCGGCGTATATAAGAAAAGGGATTTCCTATATTTTGCGGGGACAATTTGGGGCACTGGCGGCAATTATTCGCAGTAAAGCAGTATATTACCGTAAAAAAGTATTTGGTGACAAAGATGAGCGCCCCCTTCCGCTCAGCAGTGCAACAAATATCATTCTGCCGGCAATACCAAAAATAAAACCACTGAAAAAAACAATCGATATTATTATACCGATTTATAACGGGTATGCATTTCTTTCGGCATTGTTTCAAAGTATTTATACACATACACATTCACCGTTCAGGTTAATCCTCATTGATGATGCCAGTTCTGATAAACGGGTTCGTGCTCTTTTACGTACGACAGCAAAGAAACGACGAAATATATTACTGATCCGTAATGATCGTAATTATGGTTTTGTAGAATCAGTAAATCGTGGTGTTCAGGAAGCAACAGATGATTTTGTTATTCTTAATACTGACACTGAGGTTCCGAAGGGTTGGTTGTCTCGTTTAATGACGCCTTTTCAGGAGAATATGAAGATTGCCAGTGTTACGCCAATGACCAATTCGGGGCGTCTATGCAGTTTTCCGGTTATGCTGCGTGATAATGCATTGTTGAACGGTCAAACAACGGGATTTATTGATACGCAATTCAGCAGGATTAACGTGAAGAAGACCATATCGGTTCCAACGGGGGTCGGTTTTTGTATGGCATTTCGGAAAAAAGTTGTTGATGAAATTGGTATGTTTGATGCTGATGCATATCCGCGCGGATATGGTGAGGAAAACGACTGGTGTATGCGGGCGATGAAGCGCGGGTACACTCATTGTATTGCCGCAAACCTATTTGTATATCACAAACATACCGGTTCGTTCAAATCGAAAGAGAAAGCACAGCTGGTGGATATGAATGCGCGGAAACTGCGGCAACGGTATCCGCGATATCCTGTACTTATACAACAATTTGTAAATGCCGATCCGCTTCGTCTTGTGCGTGATAGTGCAGCAATGCTTATTGCACAAAATACCCGACAAAAAAAAGTAATGTTGATTATCGATCATAATCTTGGCGGCGGTGCCGGACAGTATGCACATCAATTGATAACAGAACAACGAAAAAAGAATATTGTATATCACCTTCAGTATAACACCTATGCACAGAAGCGCACTCCATATCGTTTTACGTTTTATGATGAGCGGTATACTGCTCATTTTCATATATCGGACACGCAGGAGATAGTATCATTTTTTACGCGAACCGGTTTTCGGCTTGATACTGTAATTATTAATAGCCTTGTTTCGTATACTGATCCGCTTGCAGTACTGGGGCATATACGTGCTCTTCAAAAGAAAACACATGCACGAATAATTCTGCCGCTGCATGATTATTTTCCAATCAGTCCGGTTTTTACCTTGCTTGATGATACCGGAAAGTATAGCGGTGTTCCGAAAAAAGGGGTGTATGCATATTGCGGTCAGCATACTCGTGTCATTACCTCAAATGCTGATTCGTATACAGGGGCGCGTTTCAATACTATTGCATACTGGCAAAAAGAATGGGGGAAATTTTTAAAGCAGTGTAATCAGATTATCTGTTTTTCTAAAGCCTCAAAAGATATTTTACGGACAGCATATCCAAAACTATCACCCCGTGTAATGACCGTGCGTCCGCATAGGGTTGATTATATTAAACCGATATCGCTTACTTCGCATAAGACTGCAACACTGCATATCGGAGTTGTCGGTGTTATTCGACATGAAAAAGGACGTGCAATTATCAAAGAAATGCTTTCTGATATCAGGAACAATAAACGTGATATGAAAATAATTATATTTGGTTCGGTCCATCCTCCCATGACCGACCGTCATTTGAAAGTAACCGGACGGTATACCCATGCCACATTACCGGCAATGATTACACAAGAAGCTATTGATATATTTTTTCTTCCGTCAATATGTCCTGAGACGTTTTCATATGTTGCTGAAGAAATTATGCATATGGCGCAGCCGCTTGCGGTATTTAATATTGGAGCACCGCCGGAGCGGGTTCGTCGGTATAAAAAAGGATATATTATTAATGCTGTTTCAGCAGATGCCGCAGTGTTGTTTTTTGAAGAATATCGGAAAAAACGTGTGCTTGCCCGCCGCAGGAAATGAGCACTGGTTATTGTAAAAGAATAAATTCAACACGTCTGTTTTTTCGTCGCCCTTCAGGAGTGTCATTGCGCGCAATAGGGTTGTTTTCACCGAGCCCTTTTACTTCAATTCTGCTTTCATCAATATTCCATTTTATAAGATAATCAGCAACTGCCTGAGCCCGCGCAAGTGATAATTCCAGATTATATGCGCTTTTACCTTTATTGTCGGTATGTCCGCTGATTTCAATACGATTGCCCGGGTAGGCAACTAATAATTTTACCAGACGGCGCAATTCAGGATAACTTTCCGGTTTGAGTTTTGCGGAATTATAATCAAAGAATAAATTATTAATACGTATTGCAATATTATTGGCAACTGCATCAGCAATCGGGTACATAATTATATTAATAACTTTTTCAGTGAATGTCGTTTCATTATGTAAATCAATATTTTGTGAAATTCCAAGATACCCGTCTTTATCGGCAAAATAACCGTATTTTTTTCCTACCGGCAGTGTTAAGGCAAATTTTCCGGTTTGCGGATTGCTGTCGGCATATCCTATTAATTTTCCGGTATGCAAATCTTCCCATCTGATAGTTGCCTGCAGGGGAGTCCCGTCGGGGTCGGTAACCGTACCTCGAATAAGCACAACGATTTTCGGCTGCAATTCGGGCGGAACGGATAATTGATACAGATCAAGTCCGCCTTGACTTGAAGAACGCATTGCTGCAATGTATGCGTGATTCCCTGAAGTTGAAACAACATACCCCCAATCATGCTGTGGGGTATTTATTGCTTTGCCAAGATTAACCGGCTCCTCCCATTCAGTCCATGAGTTTGGACTTTTACGAACAGTTTTAAAAACATCAAGCCCGCCGAGTCCGGCATGACCACTGCTTGAAAAATATAATGTTTTACCATCAGGATGCAAAAAAGGAGTGCGCTCTGCATAGGGAGTATTAATAGCAGGTCCGAGATTGATGGGATCACTCCATTGCTGACCGTCCCATTCACAAATATATATGTCGGTATTGCCGGCAAGATCACCGTGGAAAAGAGCATCTTTCGGGTGATACTCACCGATACCACCGGGGCGATCGCTGACAAAAATAAATGCATTACCGTCCGGCGTAAATATTCCATCGCTGTCGAAATACTTACTGTTTAATGGTCGGGGAAGCGGTCGAACCTCAGACCACCCGCGGATAGTCATTGATGAATAAAAATTATCACCGTTTCCATATCCGCCTTGATAATCACCATACAGCACAAGTTTTGTGCCGTCCGGTGATATACTGTTCGCGGAATCGTTATAGGGAGTATTAATAGTATCATCCAATTGCTGTGCTGCTGACCATCGCCCGTTTTCAAACGTTGTGAGGAAAATATCTTCATCATTGTGCCCATTCGGATTTATACTGGTAAAGTATAGGCTTTTTCCGTCAGCGGTTATTGAGGGCAAATAATCATCAGCGCTTGAATTAACACGCGCCGGCAGCGGAATAATATTTATTGGTGTATCGTCGGCACTGAATATATCAAATAAAGCATTACATTTTTGTTCAAGGAGAGGAGTATGGAAATAATTCCGGTATTCATGCAGCATCATGAGTGCACCACCCCAATTTTTTGCGTAAATATCTTCAGCAAGTATTTTTTGAAGTGCAATAAAGGAAAGTTCCGTATTCGGGTGTTTTACAATGAAGGCATGGAAGTTTTTATCATCAAGCGTTTTTTGAAATTGGACTTCAATACGTTCGATTTTATGAACGGTATTCGGATTATTTGCATTGAGGTGAACGTGTTGTACTGAAAAGAAAAATATGGCAATAGTCATAATAAAAAGAATAAATTGTTGTCTCATAGTTATTACCATAATAGTATATAATGATTATATTAAAACAAACATTCATGCAGATACAATTACTACTATATCCACATTTAATAGTTTCGACAATTACTATATCATATTTGATTGCTATTATTCTAAGCTTTTATTAATAAATAATTAGTAATTATATTGAGGAAGAGTGTATTTGCTGCATTAAAACTGGAAGTAAATAAACGGATGCGGGGTTGCTGCGGCGATATGATACAGCAATATTGCAACTGCAAGCAGTACCAATGCTTTACCGTATGCCGGTAATGCAACGAAATAATCAGATAATGAATTAATCCATTTGCGCGGTGTAAAATGAACGGCGAAGGCGAATGCAAGAATAGGAAGGATAAGCGGCTGCTGTAGCAGTGGTTTTGAAAGGTCAAAAATATTCGGTGCAGCGCTTATGAGATGTGTAATGTGTTTGAAGAAACCGCTGCCAGGATTAATATGGAAGAGCTGTGTGATTTGTGTTAGTACCTGAATGGCATTCTCAAAGTCTGTTCCGCGAAAAAACAACCAGCTTAAACAGACATAATGAAATGTAACAAAAACACCAATCCAATAGAGCCACCCATGCGGTTTATCGTGTATATTCAGCCAGGCGAGTTTTTTATTTTTCATTATACGTTGAACCATACGAGTTACGGCAAGTCCGATGCCATGCATTAATCCCCAGACGACAAATGTCCAGCCTGCACCATGCCACAATCCGCCCAGCAGAAAGGTAATAAAAATATTAACATAAGTTGCTGCCGCACCTTTTTTTGATCCGCCAAGCGGAATATAGAGATAATCACGTAACCACGTTGAAAGAGAAATATGCCAGCGATGCCAAAATGACTGAAGGTTTGAAGCAACATACGGAACGTCAAAGTTTTTCGGCAATTTGAATCCCAGTAATAACGCTGAGCCGATAGCCATATCACTATATCCTGAGAAATCACAATAAATCTGCATTGCATACCCATAGACACCAAATAGACTTTCCAGCGGTGAGAACAGTTTCGGATTATCAAATACCCGATCAACAATATTTACTGCAAGATAATCAGCAATAAGAATTTTTTTTATCATACCGATAAGAATGAGAAATAATCCTGCTGAGGCGGCTTTTGCATCAAATACGGGTTCATTTTCAAGCTGCCATAAAAACTCACGTGCACGAACAATCGGACCGGCAACAAGTTGCGGGAAAAATGAAACAAATAAAGAAAACTTAATAAAAGATTTTGTTGGTTTTAGTGATCCGTTATATATATCCAGTGTATAACTCATTGACTGAAACGTATAAAATGAGATACCAACCGGAAGAATGATATGCAGTGCGGGAAGATATGCCCCTTCTTTAAAAAAGAGATTTTTTGTTATATACAGTACTATCAATGCCGCATTGAAAAGTACCGCACCTGAAATCCATAGACGTTTTGTATATTCCGTGTCAGCCTTTTTTCCTGCTTTGAGAAATAGTGAGGTAACCGCATATGCAGTGAATAACCCGAGCAGAATTGGTATTATCCGAGTCAGCCATGGAGTTGTTGTGATTGAATTATATGAATCAATAAAGAAATTTGTATACTTAAAATATGCGAGCAGTCCAAGATTTGCAATCAGGCTGATAAAGAGAAACAGTTTCTTTTTTCTTTTTGAACGAGCGGAATAAATAATTTTTCCGCAAAAATAATCAATAACGGTTGAGAAAACGATAAGAATAATTAATAATGTATTCCAACTCATATAAAAATAGTAACTCATTAAAAGAAGGAAAACGATGCGAAGAACATGCATGCGCGCCATTGCCCAGTATGCGGCAACAACAAAAATGAGAAAAACAATGTATTGTGTTGAATTGAACAGCATTACGGTGCATCCTCAGGGGTTTTCAGAAGATGGTGAGCAATGCAATAGTCATTAAATCCGTCAATAATGCCGGTATAGATATAATCAGCAATCATTCGCATACCGGCGGTTGTGGGATGGGTATAATCGTCAGTTATTAAACGCGGAGACGATTCATGCAGTGCACGTGCAGAACCTTTTCCGCCGAAGAGTTCATAGAGATTGAGGAATGCCGTGCCCGTTTGCCGTGCGACTTCTTGTTGTGCTTCAACAATGACAGCAACAGTATCAATTGACGTGATAGTATTACTGACGGTATGGGCGCGATCTAAGGGAGAAACAAATAAGATTGCCGTATTGGGTGCAGCCCGATGAATGCGGGTTATAATACCAAGTAGATGATTCTTATACCGCTGCTTAGTGACATTTGTATATTCGCTGTCATTCGTTCCTAATTGAATGATAAATAAGTCAGGATCAAGTGCGGATAGTTGCTGTTTCCATGTTTGTTTATCAAAAAGGTAAAAATTGAAAACTGATGCACCGAGATACGCAATAGTGGAATACAGAACGCCACTTTGGTGTCGTTTCATGAGGACATCAAACAATCGTACCGGATGTTGATTTTCCGGTGTAATACGCAGCAGATTCGGTCCATCCGGTACGGTAACGGTATAAACGCCAAGATTAGTAACGGGGCTTTGTGATGAGAAGTGTTGTATGGTTGTCGGATCATTATTGAGCATGATTTCAATAGTGCCCCCGTTTGGCTGCGCAAGATAAAAAATATCAAATTGTCCGGCAGTGGTATTGTATTTTCCTTTGCCTTTTGTGCCGATTTCAACCCACGTTGTATTATGATCCATGATCGGCGAATATGCAAATCCGCTGAGGCTTAGATGATGATTATCAAGATGGCGTGAGGTGATTCGGTCAATATCCCATTCGCCGCCTGATGCATGATACACGTCAATGAAATAATAATTCGGCGTCGGCTTTTCTAATAAGACATACCCGTGTCCGGCATCACCAAAATCGGTATGAAAACGCCGTCGAATTTTATACGTAATATTATCGCCGAATATCATGGAATCACCAAAATGAACAATGCGTGTTTGATGACGAGCGCTGTTCTTTTTTGTTTCATATAATGATTGGTAAAAATGATCCAATGCATAATTGGTCGTACCGTCTGAGTTGACACGAAAATTATTTTCGATTTTCCATCGTGTACGCATATTGCGTAAATGTGCGTCAAGTTCAATCGGGGTCATTACGGCAGCAGTGTTTGTCGTATTCGCCGGTGTTTTTGACATAAAAATATTTGAGATTCCCGTTGCCAATGATGCGGAGATAGTGCGGGGGTTCGGTACATTATGCGCAAGTGTTTTTGGTGATGGAACGATTGTAATATTGAAAACACTGCCAAGTATTGAAACAATTATATATATGACAATAAAAAGTGTGATGCTTTTACAAACGTCAGACGTAAAGAAAAGCCGGGTCATGGATTGCACTGGTGCAGGGGTTTGCGTTGATGACGAAGAGGAATAACGCTTTCGGGGACGATGCCTCTGCCGTCCGGTTAACTGTTTTCTTGTCATGATATACCGTCGTGATGTTGATACGTCCCTTTGCAGATCAAAGCAACGTGAATAATGTCGTATGTTGTAACGGGTAACAGCGTTATTGTCAATATATTCATTGTTATAAACAGTGCCGGAATAATACAATAATAGTTGACATAAGGGGCACTCAGGAATCAGTATGGGTTTGTACTTGCATACATAAAAATGATATACTATATAGTAACTATCGACAAAACGCAGCGAGGTGTTTATGAAGCCGCATAGTAGAATATTGGTCATTCTTATTCTTATTTTCATGGTGAGTGGCATTAATAGTATTTATGCTCATATTACCATACAGGATGAAATCACCTTTAAGGTTATGCAGCTCAAGACTGATCCGAATAATCTTGATGTATTATTATCGATTGCAAATAATTGCAGTCGTATACGACAATATGACAAAGCAATTGAGTACCTTAATAAAGCACGGGCAGTCTGTTCCCTCAGCCCTGATTCGGAGAAACAAGAATCTCTTGGTATTGTATTAGCCCTGCTGGGTAAGGCGTATCTTATGAAGAATGATATGCCGAATGCGTTTCGTAATTTTATCGTTGCTATTGATTATCAAAGCGGGTACGTTCCTTCGCTGCTTGGATTGGCAAAGCTGTATCTTGAATATGAAGACCCGTATAATGCCTATATACTCTATCAAACCGGTATAGAGCTGACCAAAGACAATCTTATGGTCTTGGATGATCTCACTGAACTATATCTGCGGCAGCATGAGTATGCATCAGCCCTTGATGTTATTAATTCTATCATTGCTATTAATAATGAATTTCCGGAAATTTGGGTTTCCCGTGCAGAAATGAATATTGCACTTGGTAATTATAAACAAGCTGAGAAAGATGTGGCGAAAATAATTACGAATTTTCAAACAGAGGAACATGCAACACTGATGCAGATCGCTGTTTTAGACGGGCTCGGAAAACATACGGAATCAAAAGAGCTGGCGGATGAGTGGGAAGCAAAAATTCAACGATGGATGAAGGCAAAGGATGTTACGAAATATACCATGGTCCCCGGTCGTGGTGACAGAGCAGATAAGCGAAAACGAAATTTGATACGATGGTACCAGCTTAATTTATACCGCCGAAACTATCCTGAAGTATTAAATACAAAGATGGCATTATATACCAATTATCGCAGTGAAAAACAGCATCTTCGTGATATTTTATTTTATGCGAAAAAAGCTGAACCGCTGACCCCGCAACAGCAGGATGCTGTTATAGGATTTGAAAAAGAATATCAGCAGTATATTACCAATCGCCATGAATTACTGAATTCATTTCTTACGAATCAAACACGGCTTTTTGAAAAATTTAAATCAATTACTGAAAAGTTTGCATTATCCGGAGAAAAAATTCCCCCGCCGCATATTAGTGACAGCGGGTTTCGATTATATAATTTGTATAAACTGGGAGGGATTCGCTGGCCCTTGTTTGCGGAGGCTGAAAAAGTAACATATCGCGGGCGAACAGAGCCGATTATCAGTGATGAGCGTTCAGTGCAGTTAATGAAAACGGTGTTTCCATTAATGATTATACTGATTATTGCTTTCGGTATGCTGCATTCATGTTTTATCGCTGCAACGCGGGTTCCGTATTTACTGACAACTGCTGCAGATGATTGGCCGTTATTTGATGTTTTTAAATCAGGATTAACACAGATAATTACCGGTACGATAATAAATAGTACTATCGGACTTATATCATATGCGAATATTGCTCCATATGGAATTATTTTTCGCATGAGGGCAGTGCTAAGTATAATAACCGGATTATTATTTATAGCAACGGCCGCAATTAGTGTTTCACGGTATACGAAGTATAAAAAACATTTTTGGGAAAAAATTCACGGCTGGACACCCTATACTATCGGTATTGCGGTCGGATTAATACCGAATTGGGAGACCATGAATATCCTTGCCGGCGGGATTCAATCAGGCGAAATTATTAAGGCTATTATCGGGATTCTCAGTTTTCAAATTGGTTTCGGTGCTGCAACAATCGCATTCGGAGCGGGAGTATACTGGCTGAACCGAAAGTTGTTCAAACAGAAAAACATACATACGATTAATGCGCTTTTCCTGATACTGTATAGTATTGTCGTGCTGTTCGGTGTTGTCTATATCATCGGCGGTTTACTTGATTGGATATAAAACAAAACAGATTAGAGTGTTTCCCTGCCTATTATTGCTGTTGTCATTATAATGAAGAGTGTTTATGTAAAAAAATGGCTGACCGATAGTATATACAGCATACAATACCATACCGGAATGGAGGATAGTACCTATGCATCAATTTGTATCCTATGGTCTGATAAAACGTGCGCAGTATAAACGCGCGGAAAAAATTGCACATCGTGACGGCAAGGAAATCGGTGAAGTATTAATTGAACTCGGGTATGTTACTGAACAGAGTATTCAAAAATACTGCCGTCGGATTCTTGGTTTTTGATACTATACTCTTGATACGGTACTGATAATTATATACAAACACGTATTTTACTATAGATTATAAGGGTGTTTTGCAATAGGGGGGGGCTTTTTGCCGGTTTTTTTGATCATGAACAAAAAAGATAAAAAACAGAGCACTAATAATAATTCCAATTCCGCATACCCGCATTAATAATAAGGTATCCCATGCCTGAATTATTGATCCGCCGATAAAACCGCCGATCGCTGCTGCCAGCGTATAAAGCGCAGCAGAGTATAAGGTCATATACGTATGACGCATATCGCCGTGTGCCTGTCGATCAACAAGGTCAATCATACCGATATGACCGAGTCCGTATGCGGGACCATGAATAAGGGTAACAAGAAATTTTGTCAGAAATGGGGTTTCGGGAGTGAAAAACGAATACAAGATAAATCGCAGTGCTGTAAATCCCAGTCCTAAAACAATAAGCCAACGATTGCCAAGAAGTTTAATCAATGTATGGGAAAAAATCATAATCGGAATTTCAAAAAGTGTCCATAAACCAATCAGCAAACCAATATGCAAAGGATTCTGCATTACATCGTCAAAAAAATAACTAATATAACTGAATGAAGCTGTTGCGAAAATACCATAAATAAATACAAATACAAGAAACAGCTTGAACATATGGTCTTTTTGTAAATGTTCCCAAGGAATTTGAATCGGTTTTGAGGGCAGTTTTGCTTTTGTTCCTTTTATGGTAATTGCACCGACTGATAAAAATCCGATTGCTGATGCATAATAAACAATTGCATATGCATTATCGGATAAGAACAAACCGATACCCATCAGAATAGTTGAAACCATCCATCCGAATGTTCCCCACAACCGCAATATTCCGTAATGCTCACGGCGTTTATACGTATTTAAAAATATCATTGTTTCCGCCTCAATCAGCGGGGAAATCGGACGATGAGCAATGGTCATGACAACAAATAATGAAAACATAACCCAAAACTTTGTTGTCAGTGACCAGGCGGAAGTCCATTCTTCCGCTAATTGTGCAATAAGGATATCGATAACAAATAATAGTAAACATGCATACGCAATGATATGATTACCGATCTTCAGGCGATCAGCGATAACACCGGAAAACATGGACGCAAAGAGCCCGATAATCGGCATAACGAAAAAAAGGATCTTGATAAGTTCAATTGCAGGTGTGCCATCCGGATGGATAAGAGTGTGTTTACAGAAATAACCAATCCATGGGGCACCGAAGCCGGCAGCAATAAATAATAAAAAGTAAAGCCATCGTATATGCCATGCTTGTTTTTTATTCATGGAGGGCGCTTCCTGTGCATGGGCGGATACCCGGCATAGAGTGGGTATTGCCGTGTATAAAAAAAGGGATGAACAATGCCCATCCCTTAATCATTGTCAGTATTGTAATTATCGTTAATCAATTTTGATATTACCGAGCAGACCGGTTGGCGGCAGTTCACCGACAATCGGTCGAGCATACGTAATGAAGTCATCGGATATATCATTGTTGCCGATAATGTATTCTTTTGGTAAGTCTTTTGTAAACTTCGCAACTTTTTTCAGTTCGACTAATTTTGCTTCAGTTTTGTATTCTTCAGCATCAATACCGCCCAGACGATCAATGATAACGGATCCGTCGATATTTCCCATCATAGAAAATTTAACTGCTGCTTTACCGACCATGCGTGCTTCTTGTGCATCTGTTTCGGAGATGACACCGGGGAAACAGCGTTGATTGTATCCGAGTGTATCGGTACGGACACGAAGGTTGCCGCCGAGACGTGCTTTGATTTCCGATACCAGTAAATCACCAAGTGCTCCCGAACCGGAAAGCTGAACATTACCGTGTGAATCAACTTCTTTGATTAAACTTTTTGCCATGATTTCACCATCGGTATTGGTAATGCCTTCCGAACAGGCGACAACACAGCGTCCATAGGTATCATATACTTTTTTTATATCTTCGGCCATTTGATCAATTGAAACCGGGGCTTCAGGGACATAAATCAGATGCGGACCATCACCTTCATGACGGCGTGCAAGAACCGAGGCTGCAGTCAGCCAGCCGGCATGCCGTCCCATAACAATATCAATTTTTATACCGGGTAATGAACGGTTATCAAGAGTATTGCCGATGAATGAACGAGCAACATATTGTGCAGCACTTCCCCAGCCGGGGCAGTGATCGGTTTCGCGTAAATCATTATCAATTGTTTTCGGAATATGAAATACACGGAGTTCATAATTACGGTCCCGTGCAATATTATTAAGAATATTTGCCGTTTCAGCGGTATCATTACCGCCGTTATAACAAAATATATGAATATTATGTTTTTTGCACACTTCAAAAATCTTTTCGCAGTCTTCTTCTTTCGGTTTTAATCGGCATGATCCGAGTGCACTGGATGGAGAACGGGCTATCAATTCAAGATTGTCTATCGATTCTTTTCGTAAATCAATAATATCTTCCCGCATGAGCCCTTCAACGCCATGGCGCATTCCGTAAATACCGTCAATTTCGTCATGTTTCAATGCTTCAAGAACAACACCGACAAGGCTTTGATTGATAACCGGAGTCGGCCCGCCGGATTGCCCGAAAATTAAATTACCAAGTTTTGCCATGATATTCCTCGATATATGTATGGATTTTCAGGAGCATTATTGATGCATTCGTATGCTCCCTATTGAGTGCGATATTATACTGGAGCACTATCCGCCGTCAAGATAAATATGAAGATTTGTCATGCTGCTGTCAATTAATGTCAGTTACTGTCAAAATAAAAATATCTGTACGAACGTTTCATTTCGAATATTTTCAAAGAGATATTTATTATATACTGTAGTATTTACAGCATTGTATCACGTATACGTAAAAATTATCATAATTTAAAACTTCGGGTAATATGATAATACGTTAATGCGGTTTTATCATGGATAGCTGAATATACTGATTGGTGCGGTATCATTATAGGCATACAGGGTGATATATTGTGCCCTATCATATTCTTTCTCTGCGAGGATATACGACTACATATGTATGGAAGAATTATACTGCTGCGGGGTTGCTCTTACTGATTCATTTTTTCCGCAACGGATTTAATGGCATCCGGCAGGCGTTCATCAATAGCATGTTCACCGCTATAAACAGTGCCCCAGAAGAATATCGTCGGATAGTCAAGCGTATCAATGGTGATGTTGTGTGCTTTGCACATTTGTTTTAATAACGGTTTTGTTTTCGGGTCATGTATGTCATGGTAGATGAGATTGAATGTGATTCCGTATTGCTGTGGCCATAATGTTTTAAAATAAATATTTTTTAAATCAGTACAGTAGCCGCATGCCGGGTCTGAAAACATATGTACCAGTAATGCATTATCAGCAACGGGTTCGTTTTTTTTCTTTTTTACAGTATTGAAGTAGGCTGATTTATATTGTTCAATCCAATAGCGGATTTGTTTATCGTCCATATATGAATCACGCAGCTCAATCAGTGTTAGAAATACTTTTTTCATGCGGGCGTTAATAATAGTCGTATTGAGTTTTCCGATATGCTCTCCATTTTTTCCACATTGCACAATACGTGTTTTTTTGCATTTTACCGGCAGTTCCGTAAGAGTTTGATCATGTCCGCCGATAATTAAATCAATACCGGAAACATTTTTTGCTAATTGTTTATCGGCTTCCATTCCCTGATGTGTAACGGCGACAATAATATCTGCTTGTGTATTCAATGTTTGTATCAATGATCGGATGGTTTGTTCGGGATTGCGAATCAGCAGTTGTTGTTCAATTTCCGGTTTGATCGCGGGATTAAAAAAAGCAAATACATTGGTTCCGATTAAACCAATAAACGCAATACGCATGCCGCCGATTTTTTTAATGATATAGGGCTGTACAAGTTGGTGCAGTCCCGTCTCGGTTTTACGATATACATTTGCACAGATAAATGGAAGGTTATTGGTATGTTCCATAAACCAGTCAATACCGAATGTGAACTCCTGATCACCAAGTGCAATAGCATCGTATCCCATGTATACGTACGAACGAAATAGTGTCTCCGCTTTCAGTGTATCCGAGGAAGGATTGATAATATCACCGGAATCAATGAGTACCGTATTGCGCTGTTGTGCGCGAATGGTATTAATATATGTGGCACGCCGTACAACACCGCCATACGGAGTTGAGGGGCAATGGCAATCTTCAAGATATCCGTTCGTTGAATTCGTGAAAAGAAAAGTAATTGCTGTTCGCGGAACGGCGGCAAAAAGAATAATACCGGAAAATACGACATATACTATCGTTCGCAGCAGAGGCGTATTGAGTGAATTACCGGTATGCATTATTTTTTATCCTTACCATAGTATTCCGCATGCACATCGTATATGCCGTTTCGTTTCGGCATCGTATTGCTATTTTTTCTTTATGTGCAATGCTTTCGCTTGTGTATATTCATCTGAGGCAAGGTATGTATCTAAGGTACGTTTCATCAATGCTATTTCAGTATCAGGGTTGTTCGTGTCAAAACCGCTTTTTGAATATAATACTTTTTTGTTGAGTCCGAGAATTAAGGTATATGGACGGGCGCCGCTTGGATTATATGACATTTTTAATTTTGTTCCGGTCATATCATATAAACAGGGAAGTTTATGGTCAGCTTTTTTAAACATTTTATTATAAATTTTTATTGCCGGGGCAGTATCAACATCAACATTAACAATATAACCAATAACGTTATTTGTCTCATATGCCGTGAGTAGTTTCGTTACGAGGGGGATTTCCGCTTTACATACCTTGCAGCCTTTATCCCACCAGATAAGGACAACAACTTTATCAGTCAGGTGTCGTGAATAACTAATGCGTTCATCCATCTGTGTTAGTTTGACGAATGAAAATCCGGTTGCGGTTTCACCGACGGCAATAGGTTTTTGAGAAGTATCTGCCTGAATAACCGAAAGAGCGGTTATACAGAACATAATGGCGAGCATGGAAATTAATACTGAACGCATAGTGAACTCCTAAAGTGGTTTAATATACAGGTACAACGATATATGCGGGAATATAGATTGTCAAGCGATAGGGGAGATATTTGCAGGGCTATCATCAGTGAGTTTTTTATCGCCTGATACTTATTTCTCGTTGTCATATATAGCATTTATTATTAGAATAGATACTTATGGGACATGTTCATTTTCATCATCCGGTAAAACTCTTCTGCGGCATTCTTTTTCTTTCGGAAAAAGAATTATCAGCTGCATTATTGTTATTGCAACGATCATATGGCGTCATTGACAAACAGAGTAAAACAGTGCCGTTTACCTGGACGAATTATTATAATGCTGAAATGCAATCAAATAAGAAAAAGCCGATATATCGGCAGTTTGTGTCTTTTCAACGAATGATACAACCTGAAAAAATAGTTGCAGCGAAATTGCGTGCCAACAGAATTGAAAATATTCTGCAGCGTAAAGCTGGAACGCCGGGGAGGGTCGTGAATCTTGATCCGGGATATATAACCTTGCACTCATTAGTATTGGCAACAACAAAAAATTACCAGCATCGAATATATCTCAGTAAAGGTATATTTGCAGAGAATACATTGCAGTGGGACGGACAGCGGTATTTACCCTGGCCGTGGACATATCCTGATTATCAAAGCAGCTTTTATCAGCAATGGTTTACTGCAGTTCGATCAGAATACCATACTGCATTGAAACATGCGGGTGTACTGTAATCTGCTGTCATCAGACGTGGTGCTGCTGTCGGCTGATTAATACTGAGCTGTTATTTTCTTTTGTGAATCAAAAGAATATACAGTTTCATTAACCATGACCTGCAGTATATTGTTTTCTGCTCCGTTGATTTTGCATTCCGCGGTAATGGTGTCTTTTGTAATATCAAACGCATAATGATTGCCGCGATATACAAGCGTGAATGCAAGATGTTCCCAGTGCTGTGGTAATGCGGGCTTAACAATAAATGCGTTATCAGTTATTTCAATGCCGGCAAAACTTTCAATAACAATGTCTAAGGTTCCTGCCATAACACCACAGTGAATACCTTCTTTCGTTGTTCCCCCTTGTGTGTCGGATACATCACTTTTCAGTGCATGAAGAAACTTATCCCACATATCCTGTTGACGATTATCAATATACTTTAGTACGGCGGCATGCACGACATGACTGAGTGTTGAACCGTGGCTGGTTCGTTTGTAATAATAATCAAAGTTTTTTTCAATAAATGTTTTTGTATCGGCAATCTGTTTTCCCATTGTTTTTAAAACATTTCGTACAGTATCCGGAGTAAACGTATAAAACATCATAAGCGTATCCGCTTGTTTGATAACCTTATAGTCGTCAGGAGACTTTCCTTCAGCTTTTAATATTCTATCCATACGGTGTATGTCATTATATTGTTTTCGGTATTGCTCCCAATCAAGTTCGGCAAGATCAAAGAACCCGTCATATTGTTCAATAATACCATCATCATTAATAATCAGATGAAGGTTCGTGCTGATATCAATCCATTTGTCTGTTTCATCATTTGAAAAGCCAAGTTTTTGTAGTAGCGTGTCTTTAATAGCAGGGTCAATAGTATTAAGCAGGGTATGAGTATAATGCAGCAGCCAGCTTACCATAACATTGGTATACGCATTATCGTTAATACCGCCTTCTTCTTCTGATTTTCCGGGATATTTTTCATGGAATTCATCCGGTCCCATAACCCCATTAATATGATACTTTCCGTTATTATCCGGTTCAGCAATGCTTGCCCAGAAACGAGCGATTTCCAGCATCATTTCTAGTCCGTACTCTTTTAGGAATGCTTCATCACCTGATGCGGTATAGTATTTATAAACATTATAAAATATTGCTATCGAAACATGCCGCTGCCGGCGACTTAAATCAGGACCCCATTTTTTTGAAACAGGGTTATAATGAAGTGTTTGTGTTTCTTCTTCTCCGCCGTCTGCGGTTTGCCATGGATACATAGCCCCGGCATAACCGTTTTCTTGTGCATACGCACGGGCATCATTTAATCTGTTATAACGGTACAACAGCAATGAACGGGTAATATCAGGGAAATGCAGGTTGAAGAACGGAAATACATAGAGTTCATCCCAGAAAATATGTCCTCGATATGCTTCTCCACTTAAACCGCGTGCCGGCATACCTGCATCAATACCGGTATTATGCAATGATGCAGTACAGAGAAGATGATAAATATGCAGTCGTAGTGTTTTCTGAGCAAACCGATCACCATCAATATCATAATCAGCAATATCCCATAAAGAGCGCCATGCGTTTTTATGTGTCGCGGCACTTTCATCAAATGATTTAATATTTTTTACTGCATTTTTCGCCTCGGTTTCAGGGTTGTTTATGTCATTGTCGAGTGATGTATATATTGAAACTAATTTTTCACAGGTATACGCAGTGTTTTGTTGTGCATCAAAAGTAATAACTTCTGCAATGAAACCGTCCTGTTCTTCGGATTGTACAGCTGAAGCGGTAAAACGAAGTGTGTTTTTTGCAGCCATAAAAATATGATAGTGTGAAGCGGTTGTTTCTACTTCAAGTAAAAATCCGTCCTTTGAATATTCTGTTTTAACCGGGGCAAGATGCTGTGCATTCAATGCACGATATCGCGGCACACCGTTATTAATAACAGTGCCGTCAAGAGCAGAACGCAATGTTAATGTATCCGAATAATTTTCCGGTGTAACGGTATATTTCACTGCAACGCTATGCGGGTTTTCCATACTAGCAAAATGTTGCGTTTCAATAGTCGTGATACGATTGTCGGTATCTTTGATGGTTATTTTCCTTGATACAATAGCATCTTTCATATTGAGTGTTTGCGTATTGGCAATAATGGTTTCTTTATTAATACGTAAATAATCGCCGTCCCCGATTTTTAATTCTATAAGCAGCCAGTTTGGACAGTTTACTAAATCATTATTATAAATATCCCGATCGGCAACTTTTGTCGGGATTTTGTTATAAATGCCGGCAATATACGTTCCCGGGTAATGAATGTCATCAGTATCAACCGCACCGGCAAAACATCCTCGTGTGCCTAAGTATCCGTTTCCAACGGTGGTTAATGTCTCACGTAATTTTTCAGAATCCGGTTTAAAATCATGGTACGTTAAATTCCATGAATCATCAACAATACCGCGTTCAAACCATTCCAGTACGCGTGAGTACGGCATTTCAGTCATGCTTGATACTGCAATGTCAGCACCGTTTGCAAGCAGTGATTCTGCTGTTCCATGACGAGGCAGCCCGATTACTAAACCGAAATTGCCGTTCCGTCCTGCTTCTACACCAACTAATGCGTCTTCAACCATGAGACATTCAGCAGGCTTCAATCCAAGTTTCTCAGCTGCGGCAACAAAAATATCCGGATTCGGTTTGCCGCGCAGTCCCATTTCTTTTGAAACAATACCACCGATAATAACCCCAAACATATCAATGAGCCCGATTTTCTCAAGTATATAGCGGCAATTTTTACTGGATGAGGCAACACCAAGTTTGATCCCTTCTTTTTTCAGCGTTTTAATAAAATCAACCGCGGGTTCATATATTTCAACCCCTTCAGCGGCAATAATTTCCCGAAATCGATCATTTTTACGATTACCAATACCGCATATAGTTTCATTATCCCCGGTGTCGGATTGCTCACCATAGGGCAAAGAAATATGACGGGATTCAAGAAATGATTGAACACCATCGTACCGTGGTTTTCCATCAACATAGGGCAGATAATCACCTTCATGAGTAAAAGGTTGTTTATCACTCTCGTTTTGCGCATGTTTCTTAACGGCTTCATCAAAAACTGATTTCCATGCTTTAAAATGAACCCGGGCGGTTTGCGTTATAACTCCGTCGAGATCGAAAATAGCGCCTTTTAATTGTACAGGTTTCATGTGGTGTGCTCCCTATTGTGATAATTTTTGTAATATTGTAATCAGTACGTCCGGGTTTGAAACGATTAAAGAATTCGGACAAATATTATGTACTGTTTTTTTCAGGCTGTCATCGGTCGTAACAAAAATAGCGTATGTGTTATGGTTGTAGTGCATTGCAGTGGAAACCATCGGCAGGTCTGACGGAGTATCACCGCAGATTAACAACGTGCCTTTTGACAGGTTTAATCCTAATGCCTCGTTAAGGAATGCAACCCCATTTCCTTTATCAAAGTCTGTTGCTTCATGGCTGTTTGATTCATGGTCAACGGTAAGAATAATCTCAATATCTTTACCGGTATCCTCTATTCTAAAAAAGATGTGTTCTGGGTCAAGTTCATTGGTTAGATCACGCATTAAATGCAGAAAAGCTTCTGATTCCTGTTCGGGGATAGAATTATTAATATCCTGCCGTGCGATTGTCGTTTGACCGAATTTAAATTGCAGTCCTGATCCGATAAGTGAAAACTTTTCATACAGGGGGGATTTGATCATTTCTTCAAGGCGTTTATTTAATCTATCAAGCATTGTTTGTTTTTCTTGAGGAATTGGAAAGCTATTACGAATACCGTCTTTGCCAATATATTCTCGTCCTTTTGAGGCAGCATAGATGAATGTATTAATCGGACCGACACTAATATCAATTAAACCGATATTTTGCAGTGGTGCTGAAGTTAGGATAATGGAATTGGTTGTTTTAATCCGGGCAAAATTTCCAAGAAATACTGCATTATACATTGATTGAACAGATGAAGCATAACGCCCGCAATAATTATTAACAGTGCCGTCACGGTCAGTAATAAATGCATTAAAAAACAAACCATCCAATAATGCAGTTCCCGCAGATACTTCATCAGTAAAATGCGGGTGCCGTTCGGCAAGATAATTGTAAAACTCTGTTTCATCATGTTGTATAAAATATAAATCCTTTTTCAGTTCTTCGATTTCATAGGTTAAATCAATGCTGATGGTTTTATTTTTATCAAGCAGCAGTTTATATGTATTATCGGTATGGGGAATTGCCGTTAAATCCGATAGTGCATTCTGCAGACGAATACGGGCATCTGCCGGCACGGTGTTTCCTACTATTATTTCTTCAACAAGCTGTGCCCGCAATTCACGGGTCGCGCGCATAAGAGAATAAAACTCATTTAAATATGTAATTTTCATCGTTAAATACCTATCGTTTATTGTACAGTATAATCATTTATAAAATTATTTAAAGGGGGAATTTACAGATATTTTTACACTTATACATATCACGAATGTTTTATATAATCAATAGTTTTTAGTGTATATACATATCAGTCTGAGGTAAATGGGCTCTTGTGTACGAATATTGATTTAATGAGTATCGTATCTGATAATTACAAGTGATTTGTATTTTATGTTGACACTGTTGTTATATGTGCTACAATGTATTCTTACTTTATTTTTACATAGAATGACAGTTATTAGTTGTTGATTTGCAATATTACGTTAGAAATGGTGTATTAAAGAAGATAATGAGTTGTGATGTTATAATACCGGTATACAATAGCCCTGAATGGGTTGTGGTATGCGTCCGAGAGGTGTTTCGTCAAACACCGCCTGAGTATATTAATTCTGTTATTCTTGTTGATGATGCTTCGCAGCCATATACGCAGTCAGTTCTAAAAGAACTGGAAGCACAATATGCAAAGTGTACAGTATTAACCTCATCTGAAAACAAAGGATTTATTCATACGGTTAATACCGGACTTCGACATGCAGTTGCCCCGTATCGTTTATTACTCAATAGTGATTGTTTTATTACGAAAAACACCATACCGAAATTAATAAGTCATATTGAAAAATCAAAAGACAAAGTCGGTTTAATAAGTCCTTTTTCGAATAATTCCCCTGATATTACAATGCCGATGCTTATCGGGTATTCATATTTCCAAATGAATGCATTAATGGAAGAACATTTCAGCGGGAAAAGTTTTAATGCATGTACCATTGTCGGTAATTGTTTAATGATAACAAAAGAATGCTATGATGCTGTCGGTGATATGGATACGATATATGGGAAAGGATACGGTGAAGAGACGGAATATCAATTTCAGGCCTATAAAAAGGGATTTGAAGCAAAAATTGCAATTGATACGTATGTATATCATAAAATGGGGGTTAGTTTTGGTGATTCTCCATCAGCGAATCAAGCGAGAAGGAAAAATTGGGAGTTATTTATGAGTCGCTGGAAAAAACAGTATGATAAACGAAAACGAAAATATGATAGGAATGATCCCGTGAAATACTGCAAAAAAAAGTTAAAATTGTATTTTAAAAATCAGCCAAGGAACAAGGAATATGATGTATTATTCTTTCTTCCGGGAATCAGTCAGGCTGTTGGCGGTGCGCATGTTGTTGTTGATATCGTTAATACATTAATTATGAATGGCATACATGCCGGTATTGTTACGCTTGGAGAGAGTGAATATCAGGAAATGAAATTTTTTAGAGACCTCAATCTTGGTTCTGAATTAGGATTTACTTATAAATCAAAGATTAAAGCAAAAGCAGTGGTTTCAACATTGTGGAATACTGCATACACTGCGTATTTATATTCAGTTGTACATGATATCCCATTGATAGATTTTGTACAAGGGCAGGAAACATATTTTTATAATGGGACTCTTTATAGTAAAATTGAAGAGTCATATGCTATGGCAGATGATGTAATAGTTATTTCACAATGGCTGCATGATGTAATGAAGGAAAAACATGGACTGAAAAGCACAATTCTTCCGAATAGTATTGATCGGCATATTTTCCATGTTACGAATAATAATAAAATGATAGATGGCAAAGTAAGAGTATTAATTGTCCATCGCGGATCAGTTGAGAAGGGAGATTGGATAGCGCAGGATTGTATCCGGTTGCTGTTGAATAAGTATTCTGATTCTGTTAACATTACCGTTATTGCACGTAATAATTTGTATTTACCACAGCATACTGAAAATGTAACACTAATTGAAGGTCCACTTTCACGAAGTAAAATTGCAGAAATGTTAAATAATACGGATATTTATATTGATGCATCATTGAAGGAAGGATTCGGATTATTGCCGCTTGAAGCAATGGCATGTGGTGCTGTTCCGGTGTGTTCCGATTCCGGTGGTATTAATGAGTTTATTACAGATGAGACAAACGGGCTTATTGTTACGGATGTTAATAAATCGGAAAGCTATATTGAAAAAATAGACCGGCTTATCAATGATAAAGAGTACTATATGCAATTACGTGAACAGGCAATCGCTACCGGGCGTATATATAGTGATGAACAACGGCGGCAGGCATATGTTGATTATTTTAAGAATGTCGGAAACATACAGAAAAAATCAAAAAAGAATATGGAATATTTTGCAAAGTATTTAATTGCTCAATATCAGTTAACGTATGGTCTTAAAAATATAAAGTATAAGGCTGATTTATTTTTAACCAATCATTTATCTATACCGATGCGATTGATACATTTTATCAAAAAAGTAGCAATGAGATTGAGACTCTTATAAATAAAATTCGTGTTTTGTGCAAATACCTTCGTTTATAATAGGGGTTTTCTATGCCGAAAAAAGGCGCAGTGATTTTACCGCAACCTGAAGAGATTTCAGAATCAGAACGCAGTAATGCCATGGCTGCGTATTTTATGATGTTTGGAGCGGTTATTATTGGTTTTCCATTACCGATAATAAGCCTTATTGCTGCAGTGGTGTATTATTTTATTACTGCACCGGAATCGAAATTTACTGCTTTTCATGCATTGCAGTCACTGCTTTCACAAATCCTGGTTTCACTGCTTAATACCGGGGCAATTATTTGGATTACTATTAAGATAATTAATATGATTTCTGCGTCGAGTACGTTTTCCGTATCGGATGATTTTATTATTTATATGGGGTGCGTTGCATTTATCAATGTTCTATATTTTATTTTCTCATTAATTGGAGCATTCCAAGCATATAAAGGAAGATTTTATTATTTTATTTTTTTCGGTCCGCTTGCATACCACATTATTTATCTTCGTCCGCCAAAGAAACAAAAGGATATTAATAAACCCCCGTCGTCTATATCCTGATACAGTATATAATAGTTGAATTACATGCGATACATAGAATATAGATATAATAATGATAGACAGTATAGTATATATTTGATATAGAGCATATAATTATTTCCGGGTCGGAAAGGAGCTTATTCATGGCATACAAAAGTGCTTCACTTATTGATATATTACAAGGGTTTACGAAAGATGAAATTCTTGCGCTTATGCATGTTATATATGAAATATCCATTGTTGATAATGAAATTGCTGATGCTGAAGAGGATTATGCGGATCGCATTACCGAAGCGGCGCAACAATTAATGCAGCATAGTGCAAAACCATATAATCTGGATCTTGAAGATGCCGTTGTCCGCCGGGAAATTCTTAATACTGATATTGATGCAATCATTACTAATCCGCAGAAACGGTCTGTAGTACTTGCGATAGCTTCGGGTATGGCGGAAGCCGATTTAAAATTAAAATCAAGTGAACTTAATTATCTGCATACGTTATCGAAGCAATGGGATATGCCGATTGATACAGCGCTGAAAGATACCATTAAACGTATTATCATATAAAATAATTATTCCTATTCCCATTGATTTTTCTATATCACTGAAAAATCACTCAAGCCCCAATTTTATTTTTTAAAATATCATTGTAATTGCTTGCCTGCATCACTTTTTCCGTTACTTTAATATATGGTGTGAATGAGTATATTGTGCTGATAAACAGTCTTTAATATCGTCAGCCATGTGCAGCACTCTTACTACCCGACTGTTGATACGCGCATGGTTAAACAAGCCTCCGATAGTTATTCTATCGGAGGTTTTTTATAACAAAGATTTGTTTTGCCAAGAAGGTGTTATAATGCGGCTTAAGGTATATATTATACGGATACTGAATGAGCGGTATGCACAGGGGCATGCATTTTCGTCGTAATGCTATGCAGAATTATACCGGTTGCAACGGATACATTTAATGAAGCAATACTGCCATATTGTTCAATTTTAAGAATAAAATCGCATAAATCATGCGTTTGTGCCATCATACCGGTTGCCTCGGATCCAACAACTAAACTGACTCGTTTTGGCGGGATGAAATCATTCAGCATATCCGCTTTCGGGTCAGAAGCATCTGCTCCGACAACCCAGAAACCGGATGATTTCAACTCGCGCAGTGTCATATTAATGTTAGCGACTTCTATCAAAGCAATATGCTCCATTGCTCCTGCAGCGATTTTATTAACTATTGGAGAGAATCCGACACTTCGTGCACGTGGGATAATCACCGCGTGTGCGCCGAAGCATTCGGCGGAACGGATAACTGCGCCAAGATTATGGGAATCCTGAAGGTGATCACAAACGACAACAAGCGCTTGTGCAGGGCAGTGATCAATAAAACTGAGTAATGAAGTAGTATGATTAGTATTTTTTGTAACAGCAACGATATTCTGATGATTGCCGTTATTCGTTAAAAGCGCAAGTTCTTCAGCAGAAACATGTTCGATGCGGACATTGTATTTTTGTGCAAGACGAAGTATTTTTTTGACCGTTGGACCGTGTGCGGAATGCGCCAATAAGATTTTTTCAAGCGGTTTTTTTGCACTGAACAATTCAACAACAGGATGTCGTCCGTAAACAATACGTGTATCCATTGCTATTAACCTGAGAGCCCGAGGTACTCCATTATTTTATAATACAATGCCAGCCCGTTATGATCAAGTTGTTCGAGGTCAGCAGCGAGTTCAGTATCCGTTTCCAATAATGTTTGTTTGAGGGCAAGTTCACTTTTCAGGTAATTAATGGAATCATCAGCACGGCTGGTATAATCACTCAGTGTGCCGTCATCATTGCGTGCATCAAGGGTGCTCAGTGCAGCACTCAGGCGGTGATATTCTTTTGAGAGAAGAGTATTTATTGCATTGACTGCTTCATCTTTTGAGTTTGCACTGACAATTACTTTAACCCAACGATTAACAAACCATGCGGTATATCGAATAGGGGCATTACCGGCATCCGGTCGCTGCATGCTTTTAACAGAGGTGCGCAGGATATACAGTGCTTCATCAGTCCACGCTTCTTCTGCTGATGAATATTGTGCAAAAGCATGAATAATACCGATATTATTCTTATAAATATATGCAATAGTATGGTGTTTACGCAGTGCGTTCTCAAGGGTAACGAAATTATTACGAATATATGGGATGAGCTTATCGGTTTCACGTAATACAACAATTGCTTCACGTGCAGTGCGTATGTTTTTTGATTCAGTTTCATACATGTGCTTCACGGCGGTACAGGCATTACTGGGAGAGGCATGATTTTTAATGAGTATATTCAAATGCGTTTCAAACAGGGTATTAAAATATCCAATCGGATCAGCAGAAGGTTCAGCGGCGAACGTCAGCGCTGTTGCGAATACGATAATGAGTACTGTAAGAGCGGTATATCGATAATACATTATTGTCCTCCTGTTGCAGAGTTTTGTGTATCTGTTGTACCGGATGATGAGCCGGATTCGGATGAATTCGGCGGCGGCATATAATCATTTGTTACTTCAGACGGTGGTTGCTGAACGGCGGGGGCTTCTTCTGCCGGCTGAACATCAAGTAACTGTTCCTGCGGGATATCCGGTGCAATAAACTCAATACAACGATTTAATAGAGCGTCACCGCGATGACTTGCGGCTATTATTTTTTCCGTAATTGCTTCGTCAGATTTAATAAGATCACGACGGACTGCGAGTTGCGTGCCAAGCTGTTTTCGAATATCTTCATTTTTCTTAAGATAACCATCAAGCGTTTCTTTTTTATTCATTTTATACAGTGAATTCATTGCTTTGCGAATATTACCATATTCCGTATCAAGTAATTCAGTATATTTTTTAATAACAGTATCAGCACCATGCATTGTAACAAGCATTAGTACTTCACGATCAATAAGCCATGCGACATATCGGGCGGGAAGTATATCAGGATCCGGTCGGGAAACCGGATTTGAAAAAGGGCGAATACTATCGGCAATTTCGTTGAGCCATTCCTGTTCCGGTTTGTGTAAATTATAAAAAGCTCTTCTGAAATTCGGGTCATTTGCATGGATTTGCTTAATGATATATTTTTTCCGCATATATGATTCTATTGCCGCACGATTAGTGAGGATATATGTTGCAAGGACGTGAGTTTCTTCCATAACAATAATGGCATTGCGTGCAGCACGGATATTTTCTGATTCTTCGTCATAGAGACGAATAATATTTGACAGACAAATATTAGGATTGTTTTTATTTTCAAAACGAAGTTTGATTTCTTTATTGATAAGCGTATTGAGATATGCTGCAACCGATTCATCGGCAGCACTCAGTGACGAACCGGTATCCGCTGATGTTTCTTGTGCTGTACTAACAGTAATAAATACCGTCCCTATTAGCGTGATAATAAGGGTTATAATTAAATATCGTTTCATAAGTACCTCCGTATGGTATTTCAACGCGAAACATGCTGTTTTGCAAGTCTTTTTATTGTATTTTTAAACAAATGTTTATAATTATATCCGCCGCCATCGCATGCCATGTTTACTATCCATTATTTGTATCCCCATTGCGGCAAGTTTATTACGCAATGCATCAGCGGTGGCAAAGTCTTTTCTTTTTCGTGCTGCATCACGTTCCTGAATCAATGCTTCAATTTCTGCATCAAGCGTGTTGTCTTTTTCCTGCAAGATACCAAAAACAGCGTTAAAACCGTGTATCGTTTCCAGTATTAGCTGTTTGTCCGATCCGGCAATAGTATCATTGGTAATTGATTTATTAAGATTAGTTATCAGATCATGTACAGCTGCTAAAGCTTCACTTGCATTGAGGTCGTCATCAAGAGCCTCGATGAAGCGTGTTTTTGCCGTAGTACAAAAACGGGTAATATCAGCCATAGAAGTGCCATCAATCAGTATATCATTTATACGCTCGTAAAAGTTTTGTATTCGATCAACTGCCGCAGCGGCATGATGTAATCCGGCTGTTGAGTAATTAAGTGGTTTTCGATAATGGGTTGCTAAAAAAAGGTATCGTAATGTCATTGGCTTAATGCCGGAATCGGTTAAAGACCGTACGGTATAGAAGTTGCCTTTTGATTTTGACATTTTCTCTCCTTCAACCAATAAAAATTCATTATGCAGCCAATAACGTACAAATGGCTTTCCGGTTGCCCCTTCACTTTGGGCGATTTCATTGGTGTGATGAGGGAAAATAAGGTCAGTGCCGCCGGTATGAATATCAATAGTTTCGCCAAGATACTTCATTGCCATGGTTGAACATTCAAGATGCCATCCCGGTCGTCCTTCTCCCCATGGAGACTCCCATGACGGTTCACCTTCTTTTTTTGCTTTCCAAAGGACAAAATCTTTTGCATTTTCTTTTTCATATTCATCAAATTCAGTATATGATGCGCCTGCTCCGTCCTGCATATGCTCCATATCAAGTTTAGCAAGTGCACCATATGATTTAAATTTTGTTATTGAGTAATAGACTGAACCATTACGCACATAGGTCAATCCGTTGTGCTCGAGTTTTTCGATGAGTGCTATCATATCAGCAATATGTTCGGTTGCATGCGGAAACATATCAAACGGCTCTATATTCAATGTTGCCAGATCCTCTAAGAATGCTTTTGTATATCGATCGGTAATATCTTTTAAGGAAACATTTTCAGCAGCGGCTTTTTTAATAGTTTTATCATCAACATCAGTAATATTCATAATATGCCGTACGGTATATCCGCGATAGCGCAGTGCCCGGCGCAGAAAATCAGCACATAAAAACGCGCGGCAGTTGCCGATGTGAGCATAATCATACACTGTCGGACCGCATGAATAGATCGTCGTACATGCGGTATTGAGCGGGGTAAATGCTTCCTTCACTCCGGTGAGGGTATTATACAGTTTCATCTATGTATCCAAATGCTGTTTTGTATTCATCAGTATATCGATTTGTTTTTGCAGTTTACGAAGCTGTGTTATAAGCGGATCGGGGAGATTGTCATGGTCAAGATCATCACCAATACGTTCTCCCTGAATACGTACAATTGTTGCCGGAATACCAACAACAGTGGAATGGTCAGGTACCGGTTTAAGTACGACTGAATTCGCTCCGATTTTTACGTGATCGCCAATAGTAATGTTTCCCAGTATTTTTGCACCGGCGCCAACGACAATATGCGACCCGAGTGTTGGATGACGTTTTCCTGATTCTTTTCCCGTTCCGCCGAGTGTTACCCCCTGAAAGAGGGTAACGCATTCGCCGATTATTGTTGTTTCTCCAATGACAACACCATTGCCATGATCGATGAAGAAACCTTTGCCGATAACTGCGCCGGGATGAATTTCAACACCGGTTATAAAACGGGCACATTGTGATAAACACCGTGCCAGCGGAGGTATCCAATTATACAATTGTGTTATTCGATGGAACAGAATTGAATGAAAACCCGAATACGTTATCATAATAAGCAACGGGGCGAGTAATCCCCGTGCTGCCGGATCCTGCCGCACTGCTGCACGTATATCATCAAAAAGATAATGAAGCATTGTTTTGCCTTACTGATATGTAATAACGTACTGTACTATGTAACGGAATAAAAGTCAATAAATCAGCACTGACAATAATGCAGTATTATCGTGCGGAGAGGATTACAGGATATACGCTGTCATCCCATTGCAAGTTTTGGAATAGTGAGAGAAAAACTGCTTCCTTTTCCGGGAACGGAGGATGCTTTAATATATCCGGAAAGCTGACTAACGGCATTTTCAACCATGGTTAAACCGAGACCATTAAGTTCATTTTCAGGCAGCTCTGCTTTATTTTTAGTGGTAAAAAATGGAACGAATATTTTTTTCAGTGTTGTATCATCCATGCCGTGTCCGTCATCCATAACCGTTATCGTGATTTCATGATCATGCACCCAGCCGGATAAGGTAATATGCAGTGGCGTGTCATTGTTTTTAGCGGCAACGGCATTTTCAAACAGTTCAAAAAATATCATTTTCAATTGTGTTTTATTTGCTTTAATCAAAGGAAAATCGGGAAGGCGGTTTTCAATAATAACATCTTTGTTTTCCGTTCGATGGGTATATGCGTCAACAATACTGTTCACACATTGATTAATATTGACTGAACGTTGTTTCGGAAGAAGCGCATGGACATAATAATAAAACTTTTGGAAAAGATACCGGCGTCGATTGGTTCGTTCAATGATTCGTTCAAGTTGTTCGGGGGTTATACGGACTTCTTTATTTTGATGTGCAGCTTGTTGTATTTGAAGCAGCATGACGGTTTCATAATTATTAATTTCATCGGATAGGCTTAAAAACAAACTGCTGAGTTTTAATAATGCATATTGATAACTATAAACCTGATTTTTCAAAAACTGTTCATATTCGCGATTTGGCGGCGGGTTGATATCGAATACGAGTGACGATAATGCATTGGAGCTGTTTGTTTCCAGTGTTTGATCAGTGCTGTTTGTTGTCGGTGAGAGTGGCGCATGATTATTTAATGCCAATGAAACAGGAATATGTGCAACATCAACCGTATCGGTTTCGGATGGATCACGATAATCGCTGATGTCATAGACATTCGGTTTTGCAATAAATGTTGATGTATTAATAGGTTCAATAAATCCGATTGAGCATTGTTTATCAGTGCCGGGAATGTGTTGAACATTGAATTTTACACTTTGCATTTCTCCGTTTTTCTTTTTCACGGACGTGGTGAAAAGCTGATTGGAGGGAAGTTCATGCCATGAAGCAATGTTATACTTTTCAAATGCATCAAGCATATGCTCGGTAATAAAACGTGACATTGATTCATTCGTACTTTCTTCTTGAGAATAACCAAGTACGGTTTGCAGTTTTTTATTCATGTATATGATTTTATCATTTTCGACTGCATACATTCCGACCGGGATATTATCGGCAATAAATGAGGCGGTGCGTTCGTTGTCGCCAGTTGTTTCCATATATCTGTCCCCACACATAATATAATGCCGAAATGTGTTTTGGCATTATGTGCCCCTCCCGAATCTTCACCATAACCGAATTACGTACATGGCGGGCAATCAGCAATTCATGTACTATATAAGTGTATACTATTTATTCAAAATTGATAAGCAACAATATCTTATTATTAGTATAATAACTATTGCATTTATATAAATATATATCCAAAATCTAAAAATCAGGTGTATATTGAGTTTGCGAGCAGAAAATAGAAAATTTTTCTTGCGGTGCCGGGTTTGTTTTATTACATTACCTGTATACGATACATCTACAAAGGATATACAATGCTGCAAAATTATCATATACATACAACATTATGCGGGCATGCTGAGGGGGCTCTTGAAGATTATATTATTGCAGCAATACAGGCAGGGCTGGATGAGATTGGTATTTCCGACCATTCACCGTTATTTATCAATCCGCAGTTTTCACTGCCTATTCGAGAATTATGTATGAAACCCGAAGAGCTTCAGTCCTATGTTGATATGGTACATCGTATGCAAGATTTATACAGTGGTAAAATCAGTATAAAACTTGGCATTGAAGCGGACTATACTCCTGAAAATATGTCATTTTTCGATCATGCCGCTCACATTGATTTTGATTATATTATCGGTTCAATTCATTTTATAGATGGTTGGGGATTTGATCAGGCACCCTATGCGCAGCGTTTTGATTCAATTAATCTATATGAGTTCTATAGGAAATATGTACAGTCTTTGGAAGAAATGGCAGTATCAGGATTATTTGATATTATCGGTCATCTTGATATTCCGAAACGATTTGGTCAGCAGCCGGACGATACTGTTGCGGTCTATCGTTCGGCACTTGATGCTATTGCCAAGAACGGATGTGCTGTAGAAATTAATACCAGCGGGATATATACCTCACGCTATCATGAACAGTATCCCGGCGAACAGCTTATTATTGAGATTGTTCAGCGGGGGATTCCATGGGTTACCGGAACTGATGCTCATACACCGGATCATATAGCACGCGGACTTGATGAAGTGCGTCAAATATTAAAGCGGAATGGTGTTACTGAACTGGCGGTATATTCACAACGTACTCGTACAATGGCTGCGTTATAAATAATTGTTGAATACAGTATGACGTGCGAAAAGGATTAATGGGGAATCATGTTTAAAATTAATTATTCCGGTACGATGAGATATGGCGGGTTTACTGAATGGAATGCTTTTCCCATTCGGCATGCAGTGTCGTTTCGTGCCGGCGGGTTCTCGTTAATGCCGTATGACTCACTGAATATGGGATATAATACCGGGGATAATAATAAAACGGTATATCGTAATCGTCAACGCTGGTGTACGGCAACAGGATTTCCCGCTGATGATATTGTTGCCGTGCGGCAGGTACATGGGGCGCATGTTGTTGCAGTAACCGTATCTGATAGCGGTAAAGGCGCGGCAGCCTGGGAAGACGGATTGGCTGAGGCGGATGGAATGATTACTGCCGAGAGTTTTGTTCCATTGGCAATTTTTACTGCTGATTGTGCGGCGGTGTTTTTTTATGATTCCAATCGGGGCGTTATCGGTGTTGCTCATGCCGGTTGGCGTTCAACGGTAGGCGGTATTGTTGAGAATATGATTAAAAAGATGGGAGAGTGTTATCATTCTGCAGTATCGGATATACATTGTGCTGTTGCGCCGTGTATTGGTGTGAAAGCGTTTGAAGTGGGGGCTGCTGTAGCGGCTCATTTTCCTGCAGAGGTGGTATTGTCGGAGGAAACAGGAAATAATCAAAAACAAGGCACGATGCATGTTGACCTTGAACGTGCTGTTTATCTTCGCTTAGAGAATGCCGGTATACCCTCTGAGCAGATAGTAGGAGCACATATGTGTACCGCTGCAAACGCGGAATTATGCTACAGTTATCGGCGTGATCATGGAACCACCGGGCGTATGATGAATATACTCATGAAAGTGAAGTAACAGCTATGACAATACAAGAACGATTGAAACATATTATGGAGTATCTTGCTGCTCAAGAGAAAAAATATAATCGGAAAATAACACTTATTGCGGTAACGAAAACCTTTGATGTCAGTACGATACGAGATGCATATCATGCGGGACTTCGTCATTTTGGTGAAAATCGTATACAGGAAGCACTTCCGAAAATTGAAGCACTTTCTGATTTGCCGGATATTACATGGCATTTTATCGGTCATCTGCAATCAAATAAAGCGAAACATGCCGCAGCACATTTTTCAATGATCCAGTCGGTTGATCGCTATTCTGCTGCAGCAGCAATTAATAAATATGCAGATCGCGCGGGCATAATAATGCCGATACTTATTGAAATAAACACCAGTGGTGAAGCATCAAAAAATGGCATCCTTCCTGCTGATGCGTCTGATTTTTATAGCAGACTGACAGAATTAAAAAATCTTCATATTCGCGGAGTTATGACTGTCGGACCATTGACAAGGGATGAAGATAAACAACGGGAAAGTTTTCGGCTGCTTATGCAGTGCCGAAGTTCTATCGCATCAGAATTCCCTGATGCTCGTTTAGATATTATTTCAATGGGGATGAGTGATGATTATACCGTGGCAATTGAAGAAGGTTCGACAATGATCAGATTGGGGCGGGCGCTCTTCGGACAACGCTGAAGCCAATAAAAAAACGATACATGAAAAGGAACTCTCAATGACTATGAAACAATTACAGTATGTGTTTATCGGTGCAGGAAATATGGGGGCAGCACTGATAAACGGAATACTCTCAAAAGGCATTGCTGCTGCTGATACTATTACTGCGGTTGATACTGATACTGCAAAACTAGATCGTTTGAAAGTACGTGGTGTATATACAACAACGGATATTGCGGCGGCAATAAAAAATGCCGGTATTATTATTCTCTGCGTCAAACCGCAGAGTATCGATTCGGTTGCGGCGGCAGTTGCACAGGGCAATAAAAACAATACTCCCATTATTTCCATTGCTGCCGGTATCACTATTGCACGGCTGCAAAAACATTTCAGCAGTGAAATTGAAATAATACGCGTAATGCCGAATACCCCTGCATTAATTGGATACGGTATGAGCGGGTTAGCATTTGCGGCACATGTTTCCGAAAAAACCCGTACTGTCGCACTGTCGATTTTCAATGCCATCGGTGAAACAGTTGTTGTTGATGAACCGCAGCTGGATGCCATTACCGGACTTTCCGGCAGCGGCCCGGCATATATTTTTCAGGTGATACAAGCATTGGCTGCCGGTGGAATTGATCAGGGATTGCCGGAAGAAACAGCAGTGCGTTGCGCAGTACAGACGGTTCGCGGTGCGGCGGAATTGATTAAGCAAACGGGAGAGTCTCCCGATACATTAACAGACAAGGTTTCATCACCCGGCGGAACAACGGTTGCGGGACTCGCGGCAATTCGCAAACAGCATGGGTTTGAGGCTTTACGGGAAGGTGTTGCAGCAGCAACGCAGCGTTCACGGGAACTGGGCGGAGGAAAATAATGAGTACAATGTTTATCAGTGTTCGGTTTATACAAGCAGGAATACAGACACAACGGTATGATATATTCTTAATCGGGATCATAATGTTATTGATACGAGCATATATTGTATTATGTTTTGTTGCGATTATTATGACGTGGATCCCACTTGAACGCGGGAGACGGTATCCGCGTTTTATTACCGAATTAACCCAGCCGGTGTTTGAGTTTGTTCGTCAGCAATTGCCGTTCCTCCGGGCGGGGATGATTGATTTTTCACCAATGGTGGTTTTTATGGGATTGGAACTGCTGCATACGGTTTTATTAAATATAGCAATTTCACTTACCGGGCTGCCTGCATTTGGTATATAAAAGAGAGGGATATACTCTCCGAAGATACAACATGAGTATTCGCCGCTATATATTATGGTAATAATTCTATTCGTGTGCGCGATTCTAAAAGAGTTTGCTGTTCATTGGGTAGTTCCGGTAAAAAATTAAGACCGCTTATTTCTTCAATGGAATCAATTGTTGTTATACATTCTTCTAATGAACCTGCTGTATTTTTATTTTCAATAATAAATGCTATTGCATCAAGTTCGGGGGCATTGTGATCATGGGGGTTGCGGAGAATAATGATCTTATAAAAATATATCGGAACAGCAATATGGTTTTTACCGATAGTCTTCAGCAGCGCAGTATTGGTAAACAGGGACCCGCATATAATATATATATCATTGTATTGATGTGTTTTTTTTCGTACCGTATCTTCCAGTTGTCGCCATACTCCATGGCGGTTAAGATACGGGTTTTGCGGTGCAATATTGGCAAGGTAAAAACTTTCCGCCATGGTTTCAGAAGATCGTTTCATATCCGCTGCCGGCGCCATATGCCCGCGGTCATACCCGCTGCTGCTGTAATCATTCGGCAGCGCACGTTGTGTTCTTGACAATTCAGGATCGGGTTTGAAATTATTTTTCCTGCTGTTTGTGCCATTTAAATAATCAGCAGTTAAATGATATGAAACCCAGTCAGCAACTTTCGTATTCGTATTATAGAGAACACTGTACGCTTTTCGATAAAGTAAAACACCATTCGTGCCGGGATATCCGTAAATAATGTGTTCATTTGATATCATTGTATATGCGTTACTGTTGGCAATAATACTGAGGAAAATAGCTATCAGATAATATATTGTATACGGCATGTGTTTCTCCTTATCTTGTTATGACGAAAGTAATCAGTATATTTCTATGTATTAATAAATATATATGGTTTCATATTCTGATAGTGTGGGGTCGTACTGTTATATTAATTAAGTATGCGTATACGTTTTTTTTGAGAAAATACTGCATACGGGGCGATTTAATGACAATAGAGCATTGCAATGCTTATATGAATGTTCGTGAATAAAGTATTTAAAACCCGCAAATATTATTGACATTGAGCAGGATGTACGATAAGTTTGCCGTCTTCACAGCAGAATAATGCTTTGATAAGCATGCTGTGCATATTCCTTTCTCCCGCCATATGATGCGGGGGATGCTAAACCGGAAGGAGTGTAATACTATGCGTGAATATGAACTCGTCTGCATTTTTGAGCCGAATCAGGAAAAAGCAGAGCAGCTTACCGATGATATACAGGCAATTCTTTCTTCTCACAACATATCAGTTACTGAAACAGAGAAGTGGGGACTTCGGAAGATGGCGTATTATATTAAAAAGCATTTGGATGGATTTTATGTGCTTTTCCATTTTTCAACCGACCCGGAAAAGATTCATCCGCTTGAAAAAGAATTACGTCTTCGCGAAGATATTCTTCGTTTTTTAACCATTAGAAAAAACTAAGGAACGCACTATGTCGAGCGATTTAAATACCGTAGCATTAGTCGGTCGATTGACGCGGGATCCTGAAATGTTTACTACTGCAAACGGCAAGTATGTAACGAAGTTCAGTATCGCAAACAATCAATATCGACGTAATCAGGAAACTAATCAGTGGGAATCAATTCCCAGTTATTATAATATTGTAGTATGGGGTAACATTGCAATGCAGTGCAAGAACCAACTGGCGAAAGGCCGGCAGGTTGCTGTTCACGGGCGGCTGCAGCAACGACAATGGGTTGATAAACAAACTCAACAGAATCGGCGGGTTATTGAAATTGTTGCAAATACCGTACAGTTTCTCGGCGGACGTTCTGATGCCCCGTCGCAGGGTTATTCCCCAGCTGCGTCTGCTTCACCTTCCCCTGCTGTACCGACAGATAATTCACAGTATAACGGTCCGGCAAGTAGTGATCCGACTCCGCAAACACCGCAGCCGGGGAACAATAACGATCAGAGTGCTGTTGATTACTCAGATCCATTGGAAGATTTTGACGAAACGGATATGCCTTTTTAATATTTTCGGAGGAAAACAATGACAGAAGAAATTAAGAACGAAACAGAAACAGCGCAGGAAGAAACAACTGACACTGTTGCTCATGATACTATAGAAACGCAAGCCGAAACTGCTGCTGATACTGCTGATAGTATAGCAACAGTGCAAACTACTTCCCCTGTGGAGGAACGATCTGCAACGGAAGGTCCTGAAAGAAGCAGCACTGCAAGTAGTGGCGCTCCTGAACAGCGTTCATCGGACTATCGGGATGACCGGCAACGGTATGATCGCGGCGGACCACGCCGAGGCGGCGGTGGTGCCGGCGGCGGCAGACGTCCGCGTTTCCGTAAGAAACGGGCTCGACTGAAACCTGATGTAATTTTTGCATTAACCTATAAAGATGTTGATAAATTACGGATATTTATATCTGAGCAGGGTAAGATTCTTCCCCGGCGACTGGTTGGTACAACGGCGAAACAGCAACGACATATTGCACGATGTATACGCCGTGCCCGTATTTTAGCGTTAATGCCGTTTACGGACACGCGTCGTTACCGATAGTTTTACATGACTATTACCGGTAACAGAAGTGCGGGTATTACTGCAGTAATTGATCCATATAACATGGTGCGTGCAACTCCGCCGGTGATGATTATCGGTGAAGTTCTTTTTGCAATTTTCTGTATTATCGGTGCGCATTTGTTTGGTGACTGGGTGAACTTTTGGTATGGATTTGCGTTTATACCGCTTATGGCGGTTGCTGCATGTTATCCGTTGCAAATAACACTGCCGATAATAGGTGTTATAACCGCAGTATTATTACTGTGGGGAGATGTTTCTCTGGGAATACTTGCAGCGGTTATGAGCGCGTTTGCTGTTTTTTTCGGCACTGCAGTTGGACGGGGTAAACATAAAAGCCTTCTTTTTTGGCTTATAGTGCTTTGGGCACTGTTGCATTATTATTGTATGGCGGTATTTCCCGCGAAGCTGCTGAGTTCATTGGAACAGCATGCAACTGAAGGGATTCGCCGGTTCTTTGATACAACAAGGACATTTTTACTGCAGCGTGATTCAATTGATGAGACTTCATTGTTTCATTGGCTTGCAACAATGATGAATATGGCTGAATCACCATTTGTATATTGTGTTTGGTTTTTAATACAGGGTGGCATGTCGGCCGTTATCATGCGTATACTGTTACGACGGTATTATTTTTCGGTGCGGCGTCCGGCGGTATTCAGTACATGGCGTGTACCGGAAACGTTTATTTGGTGTTTTTTAAGCGGTACCGCACTTGTTATGGTGTATGTTGTCGCAGGAACGATACTGCCGGATGATGCAATATTAAAGCATACGATGATTATGCACGTGTTTTCATTCTCGGTAACACTTATGTTGTTGGCGTTCTGTATTTATTCGGTACAGGGTATTGCAGTTGTACAGATTTTACTGGCACGCATACACAGTATTGCATCACCGCTTTTAATGATGTTATTTCTTGCGGTTATATTTATTGTTGCGAGTGCGTTTGTTGAAGCAAGCCAGTTATTTATTGTTTTTCTATCGTTATTATTTGCCTTCGGGCTGTTTGATATATGGTTTGATTTTCGCGGTTTAGACCATAATAAGGAATTAAAGGAGCATGTATGAAAATTATATTAAAACAGGATATTCCGGCATTAGGAACTATCGGTGAAATAAAAAATGTAGCGGCAGGATATGCTCGGAATTATTTAATTCCGCAAGGGTTTGCGTATCCGGCAAGTGAAGCGAATATGCGTAAACATGAGCATGAGAAGCGCGTTGAATCACAACGTGCCCAGAAAGCTGCTGAAACAGCTGTTGCCATGAAAGAAAAAATTGAAAGTACCTCATTCAATGTATCAGTACAAGCCGGTGAAGATGATAAATTGTATGGTTCGGTAACGAATGCAAATATTGCCGAAGCGCTTGCGAAACATGATATTATTATTGATAAACGCAAAATTGAACTTGAAGAACCGATTAAAAAACTTGGTGTATATACCGTTACCGTGCATATTCTTCCGAATTTAAATGCACAGGCAAAAATTTGGGTCGTTAAAGAATAAAATCAAGGCAGGGGACATATGGCAGACTACAACAGTCAGCTTCATGACCGGATACTGCCGCATGATGATGAAGCGGAACGTGCCCTAATAGGCGTTATGCTTTTCGACCCCGGCACAATTGATACGGTAATATTAAAAGTTAAAACCGATGATTTTTATGCAATTGCGCATCAGTTGATTTTTTCTGCGATTAAAGCATTGAAAGAAGGGGATACGAATGTTGATCTGGTAACATTACGTACCTTTTTGAAAGAACATAATAAACTCGATACCATCGGCGGCGCTACATATCTCTCAAAACTTATGGATTCGGTTGTTACCACGGCAAATGTCGGCTATTATGCTGATATTGTCGTTGGTCTTGCGACACGCCGTAAAATGATACGCATCGGTCATGAAATTGTTAAATTGGGATATGAGCAGAATGATGATATTGATGCCTATGTCAATGAAGCCGAGACGATGGTTTTTGAAATGGCCAGTGAAGAAGTCGCCGGGGAGCTGGTTAATATTGAACATGTTGTTACCGAGGTAAACCATTATTTACAGGAAGCAGCAGCACATAAAAATCATATTACCGGTACACCAAGCGGCTGGAAAAGTCTTGATAAAGTAACCGGCGGTTTTCAGCCGGGAACCTTAAATATTATTGCAGCGCGAACCGGAATGGGGAAAAGCGCATTAGTTCTTAATTGCGCACGGTATATCGGTGTTGATCTGAGAAAAAATGTTGCCGTGTTCGGGCTTGAAATGACAAAACGGCAGATGGCACTTCGGCTTCTTTGTTCAGATGCACATGTACCGTATACGGATATTAACAAAGGATATTGGAAATCGGAATGGAAAGACTTCTTTTTTAATTCGAGTACGCGATTTATCGGTTCACGAATATTCCTTGATGATACTGCTGATGCAAATGTGATGGATATCGGTGCAAAATGCCGTCGCTTGAAAAAACAGGAAGGTGATCTTGCGCTTATTATTATTGATTACCTTCAACTTATGGGTTCTGCCGGTCGTCATCGTCATCAGCAAAACCGTGAACGTGAAGTTGCCGAGATATCGCGCAGTTTGAAAATGCTGGCAAAACAGCTCAGTGTCCCGATTATAGCTCTCTCACAATTAAGTCGAAAAGTGGAAGACCGTCCCGGCGGTTCAAATCGTCCGCAGCTGGCGGATTTACGTGAATCAGGCGCTATTGAACAGGATGCTGATTTAGTAATGTTTATTTATCGTCCGGCGGTATATGCCATGAGATCGATCACTGACGATCGGGTCAAGGAAAGTGGTCTGACCCGTGAGGAAATAATAATACGTGAGCGGGGCGAAGATTATTTACGTCGCTCACAGCTAATTATTGCGAAGAATCGTAATGGTCCGACTATTGATATTAATCTTGCATTTGACGGACCGACAATGACATTCCATGAAATGCGGCGAATGGATGATTTCGGCAGTCAACCTGCCGGAGCGGATATTGATGTTCCGCCGCCGGAGGAAGCACCGATGATTAGTGATGAGACTGCATTACCCCCCGGTTTTGATGACAATGACGAAGGGATGTCCTATTAAAATAACACTTTGATTTTTATATCATTGATGATATACATCAATAAAGCTGGAAAATATGGCGCAGAGTATAAAAAACATATCATTTATGAACGGATTTGCCGTAATTGGTCGCATGATTTTAAACTTTTTTCATGAAGTCGGTAAATTATCGTTACTGTTCGGGAAAACACTACACTGGTCAACGGTACGACCGTTTGATGTTAAGAATCTTATCGATCAGATAGTAAAAACAGGGATTGATTCATTACCTGTTGCATTGATTACCGCACTTGCGACCGGTGCCATTCTTGCATTACAGACCGGGTTGACACTTGAATATTATTTTCAGGGCATGAGTCGGTATGTTCCGATGATTGTTGTTCTTGCAACGATTCGCGAGCTTGGTCCCGTTCTGACGGCACTTATTCTTGCCGGACGCGTGGGCTCATCGATGGCAGCAGAAATCGGAACGATGAAGGTAACAGAACAAATTGAGGCACTTGAAACACTCTCAACGAATCCTATTCAATATCTTGTTGTTCCACGCTTTCTCGGTATGATAATAATGTTGCCGCTGATAACATTGATTGCTGATTATGTGGCAATTTTCGGCGGCGGTATTGTTTGTAAAACAGTGCTTGACTTGTCATGGCCGACATTTTTTATCAGTACAATTCAATCGTTTACTATGGGCGATGTGTATTCCGGAATGATTAAATCAGTGTTTTTCGGCGGGTTTATTTCAATTGTGGGTTGTTATAAAGGATTAAATGTATTCGGTGGTGCGGAAGGTGTTGGACGCGCTACGACGGATTCGGTTGTTATTGCATCAATAATGATTTTGGTCGGTGATTATTTATTAACAACGGTATTAAATTACACAATACATATATAACATAGGAATAATATGACGCGAATACAATCTGATAACATTAAAGTATCACTTGTTGATGTTCATAAAAATCTTGGCGGCAAAGATATTTTAACCGGTGTGAATCTTGATATTCATGAAGGTGAGTCAATTGTTATTATCGGGCAATCAGGTTCCGGCAAAAGTGTTACCTTACGGCATATGATTGCACTGATGGAACCGGACCGTGGTATGGTATTAGTTGATGGCGAGAAAATAACTTCTGCTGATGAAGCAACCCGTGTCCGATTGCGTTCAAAGTTCGGTATGCTCTTTCAGGGAGCAGCTTTGTTTGATTCCATGAATGTACTTGAAAATGTTGGTTTTATGCTGTACCGATATACTGATAAATCAGATGAAGAGATTAGAGAAATCGTTAAGCAAAAATTGGCGTTAGTTGGTTTGCGGAATGTTGAAGAAAAAAAGCCATCAGAGCTTTCCGGCGGTATGAAGAAACGAGTCGGATTGGCACGCGCAATTGCATTAGAACCTGAAATTATATTATATGATGAGCCGACAACGGGTCTTGATCCGATTACTGCTGATATCATTAATGATCTTATTATTGATATGCGTGATAAATTAAATGTAACGTCTATTGTTGTTACTCATGATATGACCAGTGCGTATAAAGTTGGTGAGCGCATTGCAATGCTGTATAAAGGAAAAATCATCTATACCGGTTTGATGAACGAAGTTCAGCAAACACGGGATGAATATGTTCGTCAATTTATCGAGGGGCGTGCTGAGGGCCCGATTGATATGGTATAATGCTGAGATCTATTTTGTATCGGGAGAATAGTTATGCAGAATGAAATTAAAGTCGGAATAATTGTTGTTGTCGGAATAGTATTATTGATGGTGTTTATCGGTCTTGTCGGTAACATTGATTTCGGCAGTAAAGGATATGCCATCGTTGTTAAATTTAAACGAATTAATAACTTAAATGTCGGTGCGCCGGTTATTGTTGCCGGCGGGAAGAATATTGGCAGTGTTCAGGATATTGATATCGGCGGCGGGTATGTTCGATTAACGCTGTTGATTGATGCCGAAGAAGCATTGTATGAAAGCCAGCCGTTTCGTCTGTCAACACTGGGGCTTATGGGAGACAGTTATATTGATGTGGGGTTAGTACAACATGCTGAAGGCGATGAAAAACTCAAGGATGGCGATGAGATATTAGGAACCGATCCGCTTGACATTGGTGTTCTGGATAATCTTGATAAAAGCGGTGAAGATATTATTAATGATATTATTCAGCTTATCGGGAATCTGAGTGCGGCATCTGCTGATGTACAGGAAATACTCAGTGAAAGCCGCGGTAATTTGCCGAGTTCTATTCGTAATTTAAATCTCATGACATATCGAATGGCAGATGGACTGAGTGATGATAGTCTTAAAAATTCGCTGGTATCAATGGATCATGCGTTTCGTGATTTACGGTATATTACTGCACAGATCCGCAGTAAAAAAGGGACGATGGGTAAAGTTATTTATGATGATTCTTTATATAATAACTTAAATACCGCTTTGATTGAAGTAACCGGGGCAGCTGAACGTATTCGTAAGCAAGGTGTATTAGGAAAAGAAAAGAAGTAAGGAAATGACCGGTGCAGGATTGTAAACAGTATACACGCAATGAGGCTCTTATTGGACTTCTCTTTATCGTTTTTTGTATTTTATTGACGGTAGCACTTTTTGTTTTTGATATTGTCTCATTTAATAAACAGCATAAAATTGTACATATTGAATATATGCATATCGGAACGTTGAAAATTGGTGCGCCGTTATTATTAGGGGGAGTACAGCAGATTGGTAAAGTAATTGATATTCAAACAATGACCGATCGTGTTGTTGTTACGGTCATGTTGTTTGATGAATACAATCTCTATGCAAATCAGTCTCCGCGACCGGTTACTATGGGTTTTATTGGAGATTACTATTTGTTTGTCGATATTCCGAATGAAAATGATACTCTGCATCATATAGTTCGTTCAGGAGATACAATTCGAGGGGCGGATCCGATAAATCTGTTGGTTATTCATCGAAAGATGAATCCGCAGGAAATGTTTTCATTATTAAAAGGTCTTGGTGAGCAATTGCAGCGTATTGCATTTGAGCTTGATGAAATTAAAGGGCAGGCAGCACCGTATTTGGAAAAATTGTCATATAATACGAAACGTTTGCAGAAATTATATAAGAATGCTGTTGATCGCGAGATGTTGGAACGCATTCATAATAATATTTCCGCAATGAATAGTAATATTGAAGAAATTGTATCAGCTATTAAAACGCAGCAGGGGAGTCTCGGTAAAATGCTCTATAAAAAGACCTTTAAAAACAATCTCAATAATTGCATAACAGAATTAAAAAAAATACAGGAAGACTAAAAGTATACTATCCGCATGGCATTTATCAGTATAATGAGATCACCACGGCGAATTTCCCCGCATACCGGTTTAACCGCCGTTATTTTTTGTATTACTGCTGTGGTATTATTGGGGCTGCCGATTATGGTGCGGTGCAATCCTTCTCTTTTTCGGCGAATGTATACGGTACATATGCAGTTTAATCCGGTATCATATTATTCAAATGGCGGGTTTTCCGAACTAAAACAGAATAATCCAATATTTTTCAGCCGTGTCCCCGGTGAAGAAGCGGGGCGGGTATTGCACAATAATCCGGCTATTCCTGAAGTAACAATATCTGTGAAACGTTCGTTTCTATTAACTGATGCTGATACTGCTCGGGTTGAGTATGATGCCATACAGCCGATAATAGTGATTGTTCGTAATACCATGGGGAATCCGGCAGCTGTACCGCTGCGGAATAAAGATGTATTGGTAGTAAGAACGGCACCGAAAGATGAATAATGAGTAAAACGAAAGTAATATATCAATGTCAGACATGCGGTCATCGGGCGGCAAAATGGCTCGGTCGCTGTCCAAATTGTGAAACATGGAATTCGTTTGTTGAAGAAATACAAACAGAACCGAGTGCAACACCACAGAAACGAGTTTCAATCGGTCAGACGCGAGAGGCGGGGAAAGCATGTCGTCTTGATGCTATTGATCCGACTGAATCAAACTATCGCTTACAGAGCGGAGTGAGTGAATTTGATCGTGTTTTGGGCGGCGGCATTCTCCCCGGGTCGTTAATCCTTATCGGTGGTGAACCGGGTATCGGTAAATCAACATTACTATTACAGATTATTCATCGCTTATCCGTTCCGGTATTATATACCAGTGGTGAAGAATCGGTTCGGCAGATAAAAGTTCGTGCTGATCGTTGCGGGCTGCAGTCAAATAATGTGTTGGTTTCATCAGAGACAAATCTTGAATCAATTGTTCGTCTGGTAAAAAAGCATTCTCCTGAAGTGCTGGTTATTGATTCAATACAAACATTATTTAATCCATTAGTAGGGACTTCGCCGGGAAGTATTGGTCAGGTTCGGGAATCAACCGCAAGTCTTCTGGCATTGGCAAAACAGCGCGGCTGCAGTGTTTTTATTGTCGGTCATGTTACAAAGGAGGGATCCATTGCCGGACCGCGAACGCTTGAACATATTGTTGATACGGTATTGTATTTTGAAGGGGATATGCATTATGCCTGCCGTATTTTACGTGCAGTAAAAAACCGTTTCGGTTCAACTGATGAAATCGGGTTGTTTGAAATGTCTGCGCAGGGGTTATCGGAAATAGCAAATCCCGCGCGCTATTTTATTGATGGGCGTTTGGAGCATCATCCGGGTTCAGTGGTAACCGTAACACGGGAAGGAAGCCGTCCCTTGATGGTTGAAATTCAGGCATTAACAACAACATCCGGATCTGCCGTGCCGCGCAGAATTGCTGAAGGGACTGATACCGGTAAAGTTATGATGATAGCGGCGATTCTTGAAAAGACGATTGGTTTGAATCTCCGTCAGGAAGAAGTATATGTTAAAATCGCAGCGGGCATTCGTATGAATGAGCCGTCAATTGATTTAGCAATTGCAACAGCAATTGTTTCTTCGTTTCGCACGACACCGGTGCGTGCGGATGTTGTCGTTATCGGCGAATTAAGTTTATCGGGAACAATCAGACCGGTTACCGGACTGGCAGTACGGATTGCTGAAGCTGAAAAGCTCGGATTTAAGCGTATTTGTATTCCGGCAAACTCTGATTTTTCATATGATAGCGCTGGACAGATTGAAATAATTCAAGTAAAGTCTGTGGTCGAAACATTTGAACACATTATGGAGTGACCGAAATGCCAATTAAGAAAAAGAAAAGTACAACACGGTCAAAAAAAGCAACCGTAAAAAAAACGGCGAAAAAAGCAAAAAAGAAAAAAGTGCTGAAAAAAGCACAACCGAAAAAAAAGACCGTTAAGAAAAAAGCAGTAAAGAAAACAGCAAAAAAAACGGCGGCGAAAAAAACAAAAAAGAAAAAAGCGGTAAAGAAAACAGTACGAAAGACCGTGCCGGCGAAGAAAAGAACCGCGACACGCAAAACGCCGAAACCGGAATATTCTGTTGGTCAAAAAGTTGTATATCCGATGCATGGTGTCGGGGTTATTGAGCGTATCGAGAAACGAACTTTTCAGGATAAGAAAGAAAAGTTTTATGTTATTCGTCTTCTTTCAGGGGGGATGAGTGTGATGATTCCTACCCGGAATGCAAAAATTGTTAAACTGCGCAAAGTGGTTTCGGTCAGTATGATAAATAAAGCAATGCAGCAGTTAAAAGCAAAAAAAACACGTATGGATCGGGATTGGAAAACACGCTATCAAATAAATCTTGATAAAATTAAAACCGGTTCGATACTGGAGGTTTCCGAGGTTGCGAAAAATCTCCATAAGAGGAATAAAGAACGGGAACTTTCAATAATGGAAAAGAAGCTCTATGAGATTGCCTGTCAGCTGATTATTACTGAAATTGCTATTGTTAAAAATATTGATCGTGAAGAAGCGGAACGGTTGGTTTTTGATATTTTAAATTGATATCATTACTGCCTGAAAATGCATATCGCGCCACGGCAACATTGATACTATTATACTCCGGTTATTTTTCGTTCCGGTGTTTCAGCTGCATTCAGCATGCACCGGTTGAATACACTATTAATCGGGAAACAAACAAAGGGTTTGTATTGCCGTAACTATCAGCGTAACCGTACGTTTTTATAAGAAAGGATAAATGAAATGATTCGACTTGTTTTTTTATTAATAAGCATGGGGGTTGGTTTTTACCTGCCGTATACCTTATTTGAGGATTCATTACTTGCCGGGGCAATTGGTTCCGGGGTAGGTATGGTGTTGAGCATTATTGCCATTCTTGCGGAGTACCGTTCAAACAAACTCTCGGCAAATCAGCTTGCTCATTCACTCGTTGGAGTAATACTTGCTGTTGCGGTGGTGCGGTTATTATTTATTGCATTGCGGCAATTGCTGGATCATGAATTAGCAGTGCCGCCGATTTCGGGCAGTGCCGGCGCTCTTGTTAATGAAGGCGAATCAATCGTAATGCCGGTTGTAAATTATATATCGCCTATTTTAAAAATGACTGAAGCGGGCTGTTTATTAGTGTTTTCATATATTGCCGGGATGATTTTTTATAAAAAAGCAGATGAAATTAATCTGCTGGGCGGCTCTGCGGTTGCTGCTGATACGAAAAAGAAAGCAGTATCCGGTGCCCCGGCAAAAATTCTTGATACCAGTGTTATTATTGACGGACGTATTGCTGATATTGCTGAAACAAAATTTCTTGATGGCATCCTCCTTGTTCCGCGGTTTGTTTTAAAAGAATTGCAGCTCATTTCAGACAGCTCGGATCGTATGAAGCGTCAGCGGGGACGGCGCGGATTAGATGTATTAAAACGATTACAGCATGCTGAAAATGCAATGGTGCAAATCTCTGAGACCGATTATCCTGATTTACGTGAAGTTGATCATAAATTAATTCGTATGGCAAAAGAACTTGGTGCTGATGTCAAAGTTATTACCAATGATTTTAATCTTAATAAAGTTGCGCAAATTCAAAATGTTGATGTATTGAATATCAACGAATTGGCAAATGCAATAAAACCGATTGTATTGCCGGGTGAAGAAATGGTTGTGCAGGTTATGAAAATTGGCAAAGATCCGAAGCAAGGCATTGCATATCTTGATGATGGTACAATGGTTGTTGTTGAAGGCGGCCATAAAAAAATTAATAAAAAATTAACCGTTACCGTAACCAGTGTTCTGCAAACACCGGCCGGAAGAATGATTTTTGCGAAGTGAAAACAGGGGTTGTTATAACTGCCGGTGGTTTCGGCAATCGAATGAATGCACGTGAGAAAAAACAGTTCATTCCAATAAACGGAGCACCAATTATTGCACATACAATACGTGTGTTTAACGCACTGCCGGTTATTTCATGTGTTATTGTTGTTGTACCCGCCGATGATATTAATCGGGTTATGGAACTTCCGGTCATGAATTCAGAAAAAGTTTTCGTTACCAAAGGGGGGGCACGTCGGCAGGATAGTGTTCTGAACGGATTACGGGCACTCTGCATGGAATTGTACGGGAAAGAAGGCCCTGATAATGAACGAGATATTATTTTAGTACATGACGGCGTGCGTCCGTGTATTACTCCGGAACTTATACATAACTGTATTCGTGCGGCAAAGAAGACCGGTGCAGCGGTCCCCGGTTTGACACCGATTGATACAATAAAAAAAGTTACTGACGGAGCAGTGGATTGTACGCTTGAACGATCAGAATTAATTGCCGTGCAGACACCGCAAACCTTTCGTATTTCTTTACTCTGGTCAGCATTTGAGGCATTTCGTGATGCTGATGTTACCGATGATGCCATGCTGGTTGAACTGCTCAATACCCCCATTGCCGTTGTTCCCGGAGAACATGACAATATTAAAATAACCTATTATAATGACCTGAACCGCGCTGCAGAAATACTCCGTATGCACGAAGAAAAGAGTGTATAATGCGAATAGGTATAGGTTATGATATTCATCGGGTAATACATGATAAACAGGAAATTGTCCTTGGCGGCGTTGTTATTCCCGCACCGTTCGGATTGGAAGCGTGGTCAGACGGGGATGTATTGGTACATGCGATGTGTGATGCATTACTGGGGGCAGCAGGGTTACGTGATATTGGATATTATTTTCCGCCGGGGTATGCGCGATTTAAAAATATTGATTCTTTAACATTATTGGGTAAAGTAATACACCTGATTGACGAAAAGAATTATACTATTGTCAACATTGACAGTGTTGTCATTGCTGAAGAACCGAAATTATTTCCGCATGTTCCCGCTATGCAAGAGCGTCTTGCAGCGGCATGCAGTATTGATGTTGATAGAATTATGATTAAGGCAACGACCAATGAAAAAGTCGGACCTGAAGGGCGCGGAGAGGCAATTTCAGCTCGTGCTGTTGTGTTGATTAAATAACACCGCTGTTTGTAAATTAAAAACGGGAAGATGAAAAATACGGGTCTGTTCGGTTGGAGAAGTCGGCGAATACATTATAATAAAGTATTATTGTCGTATATGTAATAAGGTGTATATACGGCATACAGTATTTCTCTGAATCTTTCTTGAAAAAAGAAGATATTTCGAGTAACCTAATAATATCAAGATATAGTGCGGATATATCTTTTCCAGAGGAGAAATGATTTACTGTAATTGGGCGGCAACGTCCCCTCATAAAAAATATAATTATAATCAAGCAGTACAGGATACCATACTAACACGAACCGGTATATCTCCAAATGAGTTTTCAATTCCCGTTCGTACAAAAATTGCATCACTTTTTAACGTGCCTTCTGCGATGAGCGTCGTATTCGGAGCAGGAGCAACGGATCTTCTCAACAAAGTCCTTCTGGGGGTTCCCATGGGGAAAAATGATGAGGTGATAACATCTATATATGCGCATAATTCAATTCTACGTCCCCTTCACTATTTAAAAGAGCGCCGGGGAATTAATGTACACTATATTACACCAAATGAATATGGCGTACTGCAACCGGAAACACTTTCGGAAGCTATTACCGCACGCACTCGTTTAGTTGTTTTAACCCATGCATCAAATGTAACCGGTATCATACAACCGGTGAAGGAATGTGTTGCCTATGCCCATCAGAAGCATATCCCGGTGCTTCTTGACTGTGCTCAATCCGCCGGTTTTTTTCCTCTTGATGTGCAGGATATTAATGCCGATGCATATGTGTGTTCAGGACATAAAGCATTGCAAGGACCATCGGGAATTGGTATACTTTTTATCAGTAATGGGCTGCACTGTGAACCCGTGATAACCGGCGGCAGCGGTATTCAATCAGATCGGGAAGAACAACCTGAAGAATTACCATGGCGACTGGAAGCAGGGACGCCGAATTATGAAGCTGTTTCATTATTGAATAATGCACTCGATAATTATAACAACGATATTCGTGTACAACAATTTAAGAATGTCTGTACCTATTATACGCGTTTTGTTCAAGAGCTGCAAAACATGCGTGGTATACGAATAATCGGTATGCCGACAGGTGCGCATTTACCATATATAAACATTATCTTTAATACTATACGTAATGATGAAGCGGCATACATATTGCTGAACGTTTTTCGTATTATTGTTCGTCCCGGTTTGCACTGTGCGCCGCGGATGCATAAATATTTAGGGACGTTCCCTGAGGGAACAATACGACTGAGTTTCGGTCCGGAGTCTGATGAAAAAGATTTCAATGGTGTGCTTGAAGCACTCAATAAAATTCAGCGGGACTATTAATGAAGTTTTCGGTTTTGGAAAAAGATGATTGTATTGGTCAGTATCGGGTGTATCAGTATACGTTTGCACATCCCTGTACACACCATCATTGTACAATACTGAGTATCTATGGAACGCTGCGGGTTTTTACTACATTTCCAAAACCGTATTTTCATATAAAAGCATCGGATATATTGATTAAAGGTATTGTCGGAGAGCCGACAATTGAAACAACATTTTTCGATTATCAGGAAAATGTCTTGCAAGAAAAGTTTGAAAAATTTATTATGAAACAACTGTAATACGAGGAGGTTGTATATGGAATTTACGAAACGGTATGATGCGGTCAATAATAGACTGTATGTTGAAGACGAGCATTTTGTTGCGCATTGTCATCACTATCATTCATTATTACATCGGCAAATAACCAGTATACCAATAGTTGACGGAAAACAGATTTACTATGAAGCGGCACGGGATGATACTATTGACAGTTTGAAACGTTTTTTTACGAAGCGTTCAATATCAGATCCGCAGCACAAAGTTTCAGCTGCTGCAGCATTTTATAAATATCAGGGATTCGGCATGCTTGATTTCACGCATCTCTCACAAACCGGCGGCATGGTGATTTCACCGGTTTCATATATGGGCATTGCATACATGAATAAATTCGGGAAACAATCAAAGCCAATTGATGATTATGCACGTGGGTATATTGCTGCAGTTTGTATTACCGCATACGGTATTGTGAAAGATGCAGTGTCGGTACATCAAACGCGCTGCCTTTCCTGCGGGGACGAGTATGCTGAATTTAAAGTGGAGGTACGGTAATCATGGCAGTTGATAAAAAAACTATTATTGATGGTGTTTCACAACTTGATGTTCATGGCAATGAAAAAGGGCTCATACCGGCATTTGGAGTATATTTAACAAATTCTCCCGCTCATTTTTTTAATCGCCTCTCTTTTAATTTTGAACGATCGTTTCCGGAAGATGCATATACTATTTCACGGGAATTGCTGGTCAATGCCGCATGGCAATGCGGTTATCATACTTTTCATGGTATACAAACATCTGTGGAATGGGAGAGTCTTATCGCACCGATGGTGCAGAATGCAGATGATAAATTATATGCGTCCGCTGCAGTGGCACAAGCACTTGGCTGGGTGAAATGGGATATTGTTGAATTGCAGTCAGGCGTTCGTGCGGTGTTTGAAGCAACGGCAGGGTATGAAGCGGAACTGTATATTGAAGAATATCACAAATCACACCATCCAATCAGTTATATGATTCTTGGCGTAGCAGGTGCGTTGATGGATTTATCATATGGGGACTATTATCCTGCAGGAATATTTACGTTTAAGTCCGAACAGACCCAGTGCACTGCAATGGGTGATGCTGTAAGCCGTATTATTGTTACACGACGATAAGGAGATTATTATGTCAATAACAAAAAAGAAACGTCTGCGAATAATGATTTTACAGTTTAATATTATTAGTCTTTTTATATGCACAGCCTTGATTATTGCTGTCGTTTTTATAATGAATGTTAATACGATTAAGAAGAAGTATAATCAGGAAGCACAAATGGTGTGTCAGGAAATTAATAAGCAAATAACCATAACCTATGAAAATCAGATGAATTTGGCAAAAATGCTTGCTACTTGTGATATTGTGGTGAATGCAACACGCTGGAAAGAGTTTAATACCGTAGAAAGTTTTCTTTCGCTTATTTATAATCAAATGAGTATTCATGAGAATATCTTTATATCAACGATTTCAAAATCAACGAACTCAAAACATAGTGTTATTAAAGTGGCGGCTGTTGACGGATCAGTCGGCATTGATTGGGGCGGTATCGGGTATGATGATAGTATTGTCCATGCCGTGCGTGGCGAGTCCTGGATAAGCACTCCGCACCTTTCTCCGGTTACCGGACGCCCTGTTGTCTTGTTTAGTGTACCGATAGTATATCAGGGAAAAGTTATCGGTATTTTTGGGTTGCCGCTTGATGTGGGGAATCTTGCACAAAGAATTATTACTGATGTTCGTATCGGAGAAAAGGGATATGTTTTTCTAACAGATACCTTAGGAACTATTATTGCCCATCCTAATGCAAATCTAATATTTAAAGATACTATTACCAATCACACATGGGGGAAACTGTTGATAGGAAAAGCAAGCAATAGTGTTGTTCGCGATAAGAAGAAATCAGGTACAGTATTTTATTGGGGTGAAATGGCAGCGCATAACAATATGATGGCTGTTGCCGTTATCAATGCACATGATATATATAAATCTGTTTTCAGTATAACAACATTGCTGGCACTTCTGATAATAGTACTGTTCAGTATGCCTATTATCGGGGGGCACTTTTTTATGAAATATAGATTGAAACCCTTGGAAGATGCAACCTGTATGATTAAAGATATTGCCGCCGGGAAGGTTCTTCAATCTATGCCGGTTGTTCATAATGATGAGGTTGGCGATATGGTATCGGCAATGAATGCGTTGAACGAGAAAATAATAAAATTCGCATATTATCTTCGGCTTTTATCGAGTGGCGATTTATCGGTTATGGTCAATCTTGATTTCGGATTATTAACCGATAGCCTTAAAAACTTCATTAACAATTTTAAGACATTTTGTGATCAAACCCTCTATATTGCAACCGGTTATTTAAAGAGCGATGTTTCCGTTGAGTTTGGATATGCCGGAGCAGCGATAAATCTTATGTCGAAAAAATTAAATGATATTGTATCAAATATTGCTGAATCATCCGAACAAGTTGCTGCTTCATCCGAGGAACTTGCATCAACAGCAGCGAATCTGGCTGAAGGATCACAAAATCAGGCGGCATTGGTTGAAGAAACATCAGCTGCTATTGAAACGGTAAATGCATCGCTGGAGGAAATGTTGAAATTAGCTGTTACCGCTTCAAAGCTTTTATATGACAGCAGTGCTGATGGTCGTGAAGAAAAACATTATGACAAATATACGGATACTCAGAAGCAGGATGCGGTCAGTAAAGCGCATTTTGTTGCCAGAATATCTGAAGAAGCATTGATGAAAATGCAGGCTATTGAGGAAAGTTCAAAAGATATGGCTCAATTCTTGACTGCAATCAAAGATATTGCTGATAATACGAGTTTACTTTCGTTAAACGCGAGTATTGAAGCAGCGCGTGCCGGCGAGGCGGGACGGGGATTTGCCGTTGTTGCCGATAATGTTTCTAAACTCGCTGAACGTTCAGGTCAGGCAGTTAAAGAAATTGAAAAATTAATAGTAAACAATAATAAGAAAATTAGTGAAGGGGCGACACTGTTTAATAAAGTTGTAGAATCAGTTATCGCAATTAAAGATACGATTCAGGAATCAGCACAACAGGTTGAAACAGTTGCTCACGCTTCACAGGAGCAGGCGCTGCAGGTTGATGCAATGGCGAAAAGTATGCAGCAGGTTAATGAAATCACACAACAGGTTGCTGCAGCATCCGAAGAAACAGCTTCATCAACTGAAGAGTTGACCTCACATGCACAAAGTATGGCGGAAATCGTATCGTTCTTTAAGATGAGTGATGAAGTAAAAAGAAAAATGTCGGTTATGTAATAGAGCAGGAAGTATACCGTCATTGACCAATACTGTGTATGATACAATGGTTTTCTTGTATACTGCTGATGCGTAGATATTTCAATAGTTATGGTTTGATTATACCGTCAGGGCAATGTATTTGTTTTACAGTGTTTTTAAAATGTACTATTAAACAAAGTATATTATTGAATTTCTTCTTTTTGTGAACGCGTCATGAGTTCTTCCAATGCTTGCGCAGGCGGTTTGTTTTCAAATAATATACAGTATACGGCATCGGTAACAGGCATTTCAATGGAATGATCATCGGCACGCTGATGAACGTTCTTTGTTGCCGTTACCCCTTCAGCAACCATATTCATGGTTTTTAAAATATCATCAAGTGTTTTTCCGGCAGCACATTGTTCGCCCACATAACGATTACGGCTGAATGGTGATATACAGGTAGTTATCAAGTCGCCGATTCCCGCCAGCCCTGAGAATGTAGATTCATGTGCATTAAATGCTATGCCGAAACGACGGATTTCTGCCATCCCTCGTGTCATAAGGGCTGATTTTGCATTTGCACCAAGATGAAGTCCGTCAGCAATACCTGCAGCAATTGCAATAATATTTTTAAGTGACCCGCATAATTCAGTGCCGATAATGTCGTAATTTGCATACAATCGAAAATACGGGGTAGTAAAAATAGTTTGAATCAATTGAACTGCGTTTTTACTGGTGCCGGCAACAACAACGGCAGTCGGCAGTTGTCGTGCAACTTCTTCGGCATGACTCGGACCCGATATAACAACGGTTGCATCATGCGGAGGGCATACTTCATTAATAATTTCACTCATTCGCTTAAAGGTGCTGTTTTCAATTCCTTTAACGACACTGGCAATAATATGGTTTTGCCGTATATGCGGAGCAAGGCGTGTACACACCTGCCGAACAGCTTGTGATGGGACTGCAATAACAATAATATCAGCAGTTTCAGAAACAGCAATATCATGCGAAATAGCAAGTGTATCGGGAAACGGGATATTCGGCAGAAATGCGGTATTCACCCGTTCACGTTTCAGTCGTTCCGCTTGTTCGGAATTATATTCCCAAAGTGTTACCGAATGTTGCTCGGCAAGCATAATACCAAGTGCAGTGCCCCATGAGCCTGCTCCGATAATGACAATATTTTTTGAGTTCATAGATTATTTCCGTTTTGTTTTTCTCTTTTTAGTTTTAATTTTTAATCTGGACGGCTTCTTCTTTTTCCTTTTTGCGGAAAAAAGACTAAAGGTGTTTTCAGTACCGGAAACCAAACGTTGAATATTCGCGATATGTTTTAAAATAACAATTGTTGAGAGAACAACAGCAAACAGCAGATAGGGCATGATGTCAGTTGTACTGATATGCGGAGTCAGCCCCGGCAGAAAAAATACAATAAATGGATAAGCCGTTGTTGCAGCGAGTGAGCCGAGTGAAAGATATCGTGAAAGAGCAACTATCGCGATAAAGAGTGAAAGACATACAAGAACCGGCAAGGGGGTTAATGCAAATAGAATACCGAGAGCATGCCCGATCCCTTTACCGCCATTGAATTCAAGAAAGACATTGAACATATTGCCCAGTATGACACAAGCAGCAATAACGATTATGTATATATGTTCAACCGGTACTGCATCAATACTGAATAATGACTGCAGCATTGGATTGGTTGTAATAAGCGAATAGAAAAATCGTGCTAATAAAACTGCTCCGGCGGCTTTCGCGGCATCAAGTACTAAAACGATGACAAACCATCCGGTGCCGAGAACGCGCTTGACATTTGTTGCTCCGATATTTCCGCTGCCGATCGTGCGAATATCAATTCCTTTCAGCTGCCGAACAACAACAAGACCGGTTGGAAATGCACCGATACAATAGGCAAGAATCGGCATGGCGAGAATAAGTGCTGCAATAAAAATCATGACATGACTCCTTTACGCTGTCTTTTGTGTAACCGGTCTTTTAATGTACGTCCTTTCAGTGTCAGGATGAGCGGGCATCCGGTAAACCCGAATTCTTTTCGTAAGGCATTGATAATGTATGTAGTGTAATTTTTTGAAATTTTTTCCGGGTCATTAACAAATGCAATAAACTCCGGCGGGGCTACATCAACTTGTGTCAGATAGAAAAACTTACCCTGACCGCGTTTTTTTCCGCCGTGAAACTCAGGCGGGCGAATGGCAATAATACGCTGCAAAGCGGTATTTAACGGAGCAGTATCAATACGGCGGTAGTATTGCTCATGAACATTAAAAACGGTTTTCATAAGTTTTTTAATATTATATCCGCGCAGGGCACTGAGTGGTACAATCGGAATATGAGTGCTCATTTTAAGATTGTATCGCAGTGTTTCGATAAACCCGCGTGCATTTGCTTCACCCTGCTCCTGAAGAATATCCCATTTATTAATGGCAATGACAACGGACTTTCTTCGTCGGGCAGCAAGTTTGAGAATGTGCTTATCCTGTTCACTGATTGGTTCATCAACAGGGATGATAACGACAACGACATCGGATGCTTCAATTGATTTCACTGCACGATTAACGCTATAGTATTCAAGACTGTTGCGGACGCGTGATTTACGCCGCATACCGGCAGTATCAGTAATGACAATAGGACGGCCGTTATAAGTAAAGGTAAAATCAAGCGAGTCGCGTGTTGTCCCCGGACGGTCAAAGACAATGGCATAATCGGTTTTTGTAATCGTATTTAAAAGCGATGATTTTCCAACGTTCGGTCGACCAACAATAGCGAGTCGGAGGGAAGGGGGCTGATACGGTGTCGCCTCATCGGTTTCCGGGCAGAGTTCAACGATTCGATGTATAACGTTTTCGATATTTCGATTATGCTCAGCTGAGAGTGGAATCGGATCACCAAGACCAAGAGAATAGAAATCGGAAATCTCTGCATCATAGTCCGGTTTGCTTAATATACTTTCGGCTTTATTAACAACAAGCAGAACACGATCGCGGTATGAGCGCAACAGGTCGGCAATATTTTCATCAGCACCGGTAATGCCGTGTGCTTCAACGATAAAAACAATAACCGCAGCTTCATCAAGTGACCGCCGGCTTTTTAGTTGTACCAGCAGATCAAGTCCGTTTTTTTTGTCTTGTTCCATACCGCCGGTATCGACAAGTATAACCTTGCGATCTGCAAGCAGAGCATTTTTTTCTATTAAATCACGGGTTACACCGGCAGTCGGATCAACAATGGCACGCCGCTGTCTGAGTAGACGGTTGAAAAGTGTTGATTTTCCGACATTCGGTCGTCCGACAAAAATAATTCGTGGTTGCATATGATATACTCCAATGAGCGGCAGGATACAACAGGAGTCTATGTTCGTCAACAAAGAGGATTGATGAATTTGATATTTACCGGTATATAATTCAGAAGCGGGAAAACCTATTAACGACAAAAATACGTTGCTGCAATCAATTATTTCAGCTGAGAATCAGTTTTAATAAGACGGGCACGGGCAATAGATTTACTGCCGAAACGTTTTTGTATAGCATCAACAGTACTTTCGATAGTACGGATTTTTTTAGTTCGGTTATTAGTAAAAAGCATAAGCTGTTTTTCAGTTTCTGCAGAGAGTCCGTGTACACCAACACCGATAAGGCGCACTTTTCTTCCGCGGGCAGGCGCTTTTTGTATTAAACGAAGAGCGCTGCGGTAAATACAATCGCTGCTGTCAGTTGGCTCATTGAGTGTTTCGGCACGGGTATAGGTTGCAAAACCGGTAAAGCGGATTTTAATTTGTATGGTTTTTCCGCGTAGTGTATACTGTCGTAGTCGTCTGCCAACACGGTCTGCACACCACAGCAGACGTGAATGCATTAATTCTTTATCATCAGTATCAGTGAGAAAGGTAGTTTCATGACTAATGCTTTTTGCGGTTTCATCAGGATTTACTGTACCGCCAAGCCCGCCGTTTGCCAGCCACCAAAGGTGCATACCTAATCGTTTACCGAACTGTGCACAGAGGGTTTTTTCACCGGCGGAATATAATTGACCGATAGTACTATATCCTTGATCCTGAAGGAGTGGTTCGGTTTTTGGACCAACTCCCCATAATTCTGAAATAGGCAACGGATGCAGAAATGTAAAAATATGATCCGTGGCAACATTATACAATCCATCCGGTTTTTTAAACTCACTGGCACGTTTTGCAAGAAATTTTGACGGAGCAATACCGACACTTGCGGTTAAACCGGTTGTGTTTTTAATAGCGGATTTTATTTTTCTGCCGATTTGTTCGCCATTTCCGAAAAGCATGCGGGAGTGGGTTACATCAAGAAAAGCTTCATCAATAGAGATTGACTGGACTAACGGGGTATAGGTGTAAAAAATAGCATGAATTGCATCAGAGATTTCGTGATACCGATGAAAATGTCCATGGGTGAAAATACCGTGCGGGCAGCGCCGATACGCTTCAGTAATCGGCATCGCTGAATGAACACCGTATGCACGAGCTTCGTATGATGCAGCGGAAACGACACCGCGCCCGTCTTTAGGAAGTGCACCGACGATAACCGGTTTCCCTCGCCATTCGGGGTGGTCGTGCTGTTCAACAGCGGCAAAAAATGCATCCATATCAATGTGAATGATAACCGGTTCCATAGCGTTTATTGTATGCGCTGTGGTATTGTAGTCAATACTCAGCCTCTGTTATTGCGGGGTAATATAAATTAGTGTAGCGATGCGGTGTTGTATTTTTAGGATGCATTAATCGTTGAAAGAGAAGAAACTATAGAAAAACGTAAACATGCAATGAATACACGATAATCACGAAAAATTGTATTGAACGTATAATACAGAAGGGAATGGTGTCGTGCGGAAATTTATTTCATACGATCATCATAGTGATAATAGGTATCGGAATCCGGCGGTTGATTCGTGATGTGTGCAGGGAAAATCGCTGTTTGAAAAGCTAAATCAAGTATGAGTGCTGTTCGTTTCAGGTCATCCATATATTCAGATATGCTCTCGACGGAACCCATAATATATTTAAATTGTTGAGAATTTGTCATGCTCATGAATTGGTCCATTTGTGCATATATTGCATTGAGGTTATTGTCCAGTCGGGTTGCGAGTCCTTGAGCACTCGTGAAAGTTGTTTTTAAATAATCTAAGTTTTGCTGTATGATGTCCATCGGATCAGTTGGGATATACAATGTTCGGTACATTTGCGCGAGTTGATATCCGACTTTTGAATCTATTGACGGAATCAGTGAAAGGGGCGGTGGTGTTGTGTCATCATGATGAACGGTATAGAGCTTTAATTTTTTTGCACCGACGTCAACATCAAGATATGATGCGCTGGTCAGCAAGGGTTTGTATTGATCGTATATATAAAACCATAGCTCAATATATTCGCCATTTGATAATGAAGTAATATAATGATAGTGCGGAGTATTCTGGTCAATATTTGCAGCAGCAGTACGACCCGCTGTTGAGAGAGGAACTGTTTTTAAACCTGATGTTCTTCGATTAGTTTTATGAATAAATATGCGATGATCAATATTGACGACTTTTCCGATAACTTGATCATTATATACCAGCAGCGTCGGCTGTTCCATGACCATATCACCTCGTACGGCTTGACTGAAGGGGCTGAGTACGGCAAAGCGGGTATGATAATAGGTTCGAGGTGTAAGTAATTTTTGTTCAAGTACAATGATACTGAGACCGCATACGGTTAAACCCAGTGCAGCAAGGATGAACAAACCGACGATGAAACGTGCATTTTTAATTCTAAACGGAATTGCCATAGTGTTCCTTAGAATACCGGTGCCGCAATGCGGTACAGAGGGGAGCTGATATCAATATTTTCAGCGCTGAATGATTTTTTTTGACTGCCATTAATAAGAATTCGTACGCCATTGACCGTAGAGAATTCAGTTGCGGTATAGACAATTTGATAGAGCCGCGCTAGACAGGTTGACGTTCCGGGAAATGCTTCGATATTGCCATTGAAGTCAAGATATGCAATTCCATTTTTAACAGAAGCTGATTTTAAAACAACCCCGCCGGGTATTTGTGATTCGATATTCCGATTTTGTTCAGCAGCGGATGGTCCGGCAAGAAGTGTATTAATGGCAGTAGAAAGAGGGCTATCCGAAGCGGGGATTTTTCGAGGTACAGGGATTACAGCAATTTTATCAAGTTCACTATTATAATGAGTAAAATAGATGGTAATGGTTTTTGTTTGTCGTACCGGAAGTGATGCCGAGGGTGTCGGGTGTTGTGATACTGTTTTTTGAGATGGTGCGGCGGTATGCGGGCGTGTGTTTTTTGCCGATGCTGTTGATGTTGTTTTTTTTACTGTATGAAATGGTTTTTTATGTTGTTGTTTCTTGATAGGTGTTTTTTGCTGCATTGCTTTGGTCTGTGGCGAGTGTTTCGATTGTGATCGCTTCGGTATCGGAGCAGAGGTGTTGTTCTGACGAAACGATTGTTGCGGTCGTCGTCGGATATTCTTTGGTTGTGATTGAATGGCAATACTTGCAGTATCAGAAGAATCACGAATGCTACTCACGATTGAGTTTTTTATCCCATCCCAATTGATCTCAACAAGAGAATAAACAGTTATTCCAATCAGGAAAAACCAAAACAATGCCCAAAGACCAAGCCCGGGGCGACGTTTTTTTTTGCGACGTGTTCGGGTGTGCGCCATAACAATGCGTTTCCTTATTTATTCTTTTTCCGTTTTTCGGATGAGAGCTTTTCCAAGTCGTTGAGTGCATTATTTAATAATTTTTCATAGCGGTTATAATGCCATTGCCGCCGGATAAACTCTTCTTCCGCTTCTTTTAACCCCATTGTTTGTTCTTCGGCAGTTAGTATTAAACCTGCAAGCGCAGCTTCGTTTTCATATATTGTATTTCTATATGTATCTGCTGCCTGTCTATAACTGTCAATATGTTCGCGAAAGAGGGTATGATTTTTCTCATACATATCATAATCATGATTATCTTCTAATGCGGTATGGTAGCCGGAAATATAAAAATCAAATGCATTATAGTCGTTTGCATACCGTTTAAAAATATTAGTATAGTCCGCATAATTTTTCTGAAAAGCGGTGAGTGTCGATCGAAAGGCGGTATCCGTTGGTTTTAAGGCGTGTAATTTTTTTTCCTGTATATTTAATGTTTTTTCTAATGCGGCAAGCTGTTTGTCGTTATCTAATAGTGCGGTATTTAGATGCTGCATATCGGCGACAATTTCATTGATAATCGTATCCCGATCATGTTTACGATTTTGAAGATTGAAGAGGTATTTTTCCTGTTGTTTTTTATTATTTGCCTGATCAGTTTGCTTTTCAAGAATCGCAATAAGTTTTTCTATGGATTGCCACACGGTAAATTGCATATGCCGTTGTTTAACGGCGGTTAAACGTTTAAGACTGTTGAGGCATTCGATTAAATCTTTCTTTAATGCTTCCGTCGGCGTTTGATGATATAGTACTGATTTAATGTCATACGCCCGCTGTGCATATTCAATGGCGGCATCGGCGTTTCCCGCAATCTCATAACTGTAGGCAAGGTTCATTAAGTCAATTGAAATTGCAGGTGAATCCTGAAGGCGTTTATCAATAATGAGTGCAATCCCGAAAGCTTCCGTTGCATCATTATATTTTTCTGTTTTTATATAGAGCCGTCCGAGATTATTGTAATTTGCTGCAAGCTGTCGGTAATTACGTATTTGCCGGTTTCGATCAATGGCATTTAAAAGAAAACTTTTTGCTTCATTAAAATGATGGAGATAGAGATGACATAAAGCAATTGAGTTTAATGTATTGGCATATTTTTCCGTATTATTAATAATACGGAAATGGGTTAATGCTTCGGTAAGCTGCGGGATGGCCGGCGCATATTCATTACGGCTGATATAATACTTGCCGAAAATTGTTGCCGTATCTCCGGCAACCGCTTCATTTTTCACCAAATTATTGTAATATTGCGCTTCAAGAATATTGGTATATGCCAAAGCCCATTCTTTCATGGTAATGTACGTTAACGCAATGGCGTTATGGGTTTGTGCGATACCAACCATGTTATCAATCCTGCGTTCGCGATTTAATGCATCATGATAAAATATTAATGCCTGTTTGAATTGGTTTTTATTATACTCATTATCACCAAGAGCTCGGTATTCAGCTGCTTCTTTATGCCATTCAGCGATAGCGGTAAGACCGGGTGTTGAATATGTTTCAATATTCTTTTTTTGTGTAGTGCAGCCGGTTACCGATAGAAGTAGAATACCTGCATAGCAGAGTATCGGTAATACCTTACGATATAACGTCATACAGCACGCTCCTTTATTTATATCCGCGATAACGTTCGGAGGTGTTGATGCCGGTTGTTTCTTGTGATGCATCAACAGCCCGTCCGGTAATAATCGGATTGTCTTTTAAACTTCCCATCAGTCCGGCGGATTCCTTAAGGGCTTTTTCAAGTTGAGTGAGATTGCCGGTAATTTTATTAAATAAGACATTATTATCATTGAGAAATGTTCCGATAGAGCCTTCATTATATGCAATATCATATGTAAGTTTTTCAATATTTGCAACGATTCCGTAATACGGTCCGTTATGATTTGCAAGATCAGCAAGGATTGAATTGATATTCATAATTAATTCCTGAATGTTGTCACTGCCGAGGTTAATATCGGAATGATACCGTGCAATAAAGTTTTCAGGATCATATTCAGTTGTTGCTACCAAGTCTTTCGGTGCTAATTGCGGGTGTTCCATGCTCGGCGGTACGTCCAATAAGGTGATGTATGACGGAATAAGATCAATCGGCAGCGGCGGGGCATTATTTTTTAATACAACACCTTTGCGAATATAATGGGTATATTCATTTTCGATAATAAATTCAACATAAATAAAGTCATCATGATTTTCATAAAAATGGTTTTTATCAAGCTTTAATTCAACTTTTGTAAGTTTCCCGATGGTGATGCTATTATATTGAATTGCTTTGCCGGGTTTTAATGCGGTGCCGTTGAAAAATATTGCATGGTAGACTTTCGGCGGTTTGAAGGGGTTTGCCGTCATTACAAAAATCATTGCGACGGTAATGATTATAAGAAAAAATGCGATAACGATAAATGTCCCGACTAATTTTTCAATGGTTTTAAATTTATATGCCATTCCGTTCTCCTGTTAAATACCGATAATTTCCTGTATATACGGATTTTTTAATTTCACTACTTTTTTCGGTGATGCACATGCGATAATCTGTCCTGCTTTAAAAATTGTTAAACGGTCGCCGATGTCAAGCGCCATGGGCAGTGAATGAGTAATAATAATACTGGTCCCCCCGCTTTTTTTAAAGTCTTTGATAAGGGATAAAACACGTGCGGCAACACGGCGATCAAGACTGGAGAGCGGTTCATCGCAGTATAATATTTCCGGATGAATAATAAGTCCGCGTGCAAATGCGGCCAGTTTTCGTTCTCCCAAGCTGAGTTGTGCAGGAAGATGCAGATAGTCGTTGCGGTTAAGTCCGACTCTGTCCAGAACACTTTCAACCCGTATCTTAATTTCTGATTCCGGCAGGTCAGGAAAATGATATCGCAACGGTAACGCAACATTATCAAAAATACGCATATTGGCAATGAGTGCTGAATCCTGAAAAATGAATGAGTTTCTTTGATGCATGTTAATCAATTCATGTTTTTTTGCTGTGTTGAGATTCACTGAATGAATAGTAACTTCTCCTTCGGAAGGATAAGTCAATCCGGCAATCATTTTTAAAAACGTTGATTTTCCGCATCCTGATGCACCCATAATAATATAGGTCTCATGCGCATATATTTCTTCAGATACGTTATGCAGTACGGTATTTGTGCCGTAGGTAAAACCGATATTTCGAGCACTGATAAGCGGAGGAGCGGTTTTAAACTTCTTGTGCGCTTCTTCGTGTATGATGACGCTTGTCGCTCTTTCAATGGTATCGGCAGTATTCCCCGATTCGGACAGCTCATCAACAGGTGTGGTAATATTCTGCTGAATGTCAGATATACCGATGTGCTGTGTAATATCCGTTTGTTCATCCGGTGTTTGCTCTATTATTGTTTTTTTCTTTCGCGGCATAAGGTATAATCCTTGTTATGATACTGACAGAAAAATTCCGGTTAATGCTAAATTAATACCAAAAGTAAAGAGAAATGAGTTTACGACGGCTTTAATTGCTGCAACCGGAACCATGGTTGGTGTATTACCGACTTTAAAACCATGATATAAACAAATAACAGATACATATGCACCAAGAATAATGCTTTTTACAAGAATAATTAATACGTCACCGACGGTAAAGACGCTGAAAAATATTCTGAAAAATTCCTGAAATGTCATTGCGTCAAGTTGTATTCCGGGGATGTTCATACTGCCTACTAATAATTGAACGGCGAATCCGCCGAATAGTCCGAATAATCCGAAATAAATAACGAGCGTCATTATTGAAATCATCATGCCAATAATACGCGGTAGTACAATAAATCGCAGAGGATCGATACCGAGGGTTTCAATCGCTTCAAGTTCATGATTGACGGTCATATTACCAATCTCAATAACAATAGCCGTCCCGGAACGGGCAACAACAATAATGGCAACCATAATCGGTCCGACTTCGCGAATAAGAATCGTAATAAGCGCATTGACAATTTGCGCTTGTCCCAGTGCCCGTGCACCGGTAGCAGCGATGACGATAAGTAACCCGCCGATAATAACTGCAATTGTACCAACAAGCGGAAGTGCATCATATCCGGTAAAGAGTATTTGCATTCGGGTGATATTCCAAATAAACTTTCGCCCTTTGCGATTACGCTTAAATAATTCGATAATTGAATAGTATACTAATGAGGTTAATGATGCAAAATAGTCCAACAGTCCGATTGCATTCTTCCCGATTTTTTCAAAGTTATATGCCATAGGTTATATCCATTCAAGAATAGGTTAGCATATCCGAACGGTTGTATTTGTCAAGATGAACGAAAATTGTGTTATAATAAAAAACCCCGGCACAACGACCGGGGTTTTTTAGGCTCAGTATTGAGAATAATTGTTATGGTCCTGCAGGAGGATCAAAAACACCTGCTTCAGGATTATCAAAAATAGTCAGTAAGAGGTCACCGTTATCATTTTCTTTACAAATAATAACATGTGTCTGATCGTTGCCGGCACATACGGCATACGAACCGGCGACATTTCCGGTTAGGGTAACTTTTTGTCCAATCGGTAAAGTGATATGCTCCCATGATTGCGGCGGATCCTGTCCGGGTAAGGGGTCGCCTTTGACGACAGAAATTTCCTGCGGCTCGTTCGCGGGTCGCGGCGGCGAGGGATACCAATATCGATTGCAGGTAATACTGTCAAGGTATTCATGAATGGCATATACTGTCCATTCGCCGGTTAGATTATCATCATCTTCTAAAGCGGTAATGCCGACAGCATAACTCCAGTTTTCACCAATATAATAAATTGCATATCCTTGTGCATTATATCCGTGATGACCAAGATACTCAACATTTACGTCTAGTTTATCTGAAAGGTCAATAAACTCAGGGAGGACATTATCCGGCGCAATTTCAACTTCAATAACAACATCATTGAAATCCCAGTCCGGCGTTCCGAAGGTATATCCGTTCACCGTAAATCCGGGTGTATCTTCCCAACTCATACGCCATTTATTTGCGGCAGTTTGTTCAACAATACATTGCGCGCTATCAGCGCGATAAGTTAATAGAACCGGTTGACCGTATATATCAACAGCATGAGTAATAATATAAAAATCAACGCCGGTACCGCTTGCAATTTCAAATTCGGTAACGGTGTCGAGCGGACCGAGGCGAGTATCGGCGATCAATTGCTGCGCATTGGCATCAATTTCAATATATAACTCACTGCGCCAGCCGGCATTATTATCACGTAATGTTACTTTTAAACGTCCGGTCTGTGACATTGTTATAATGCCGTCACTTCCGCCGCTTGTTGGCGGTGCTTGGGATCGTCGATTATTATATGCATAATATAATTGCTTCAACTCCGTAAATGTTGCATTTCCGCTGACAAGGCGACTTTGAGAGACAACCGGTGTAGAACTATTCGAACCATCTCCCGGCGTAAGAGGCGATTTTAATCCGCCGCATGAGGCGATAGCGATTAGTAATACTGAAATACATACAAATCGTAAAACTTTCATTCTCCTGCTCCTTATATAAAATTATTGTGATACATATACGTGTACTGAACATACGCTTAGCTATTATAAATATGGACACATTTTAATAATTTGTCAAGTAAAACACAAACGTTTTCAGCACGGTTATTGCTGTTTTTTGATATTTTCAGGTATAATCTCAATTTATTATTTTATAGAAGCAGTATTAGTCGATGGTGTTGACTTTATCACTGAAGCGGTAAAGTATTTTTTAAGTAAAGAGGCAATGGGTTTTATCTAAAATATCGCTGAAAATTGTTATTCTATGACTCGTCGGGTTGACGTGTATAATAACCTTTGATACTATTTCGCATTGAAACAGTATTTATGGTATAATTCTATTGTTATACAGCATATGAACATACTACGGTACCAATTGATGCTGATTGACTGCCGTTAATTAGGAAGAATAGTAATTATGGTCAAAAAAGAACGCGTTTTTTCAGGGATACAACCTTCCGGTGAAATTCATATCGGTAATTATCTTGGTGCAATAAAAAATTGGATTGCGTTACCTGAGCACTATGACTGCATTTATTGTATTGTTGATTATCATGCAATGACTATTCAGTATGACCAAGCACTGATGCAGCAGCGTATTATTAATGCAGTTGTTGATAATATTGCCTGTGGGCTTGATCCGGAAGAATCGATTTTTTTTGTGCAGTCGGATGTACCTGAACATACTGAACTTGCATGGATACTGAATACGGTAACACCAATGGGTGATCTTTCACGTATGACCCAGTTTAAAGAGAAATCAAAGCAGCATGCTGAAAATATCAATGCAGGACTTTTTACGTATCCGGTATTGCAGACAGCAGATATTATTTTATATAAAGCCACCCGTGTTCCGGTCGGCGAAGATCAGGTACAGCATATCGAACTTGCCCGTGAGATTGTCCGTGATTACAATCGTCGATTCGGTAGGGTTTTTCCCGAACCGAAAGCATTATTAACGAATGCGAAACGGATTGTCGGCTTGGACGGAAAAACAAAAATGTCAAAGTCAATGAATAATTATATCTCATTGACTGAAAGCTATGAAAGTTTGACAAAAAAAATTATGGGGGCAGTAACTGATGAGAATCGCTTGCGCCGTAATGACCCCGGTAATCCTGATATTTGTAATATTATGCGTTATCATGAGTTCTTTCCCGGTAATGATAACCTTGACGAGATTAAGCATAAATGCCGATTAGGAGAAATTGGCTGTGTGGATGATAAAAAAATGGTTGTTGATCGAATCTGGGAGTTTTTAGAGCCATTTCAGGAGAAACGGGAAGAAATACTTTCAAAAAAAGGATATATAAAAGATATTCTTGCTGAAGGTGCAAAAAAAGCACGTGCAATTGCTCAAGAAACTATTGCAGAAGTACGTGAAGCCTGCGGATTGCGAAGAACCCCTATTACATAGTCCTCAGTTATATTTTTCGTGCAATGATAATAATTTCAGGTGAGGATGATTCATTAAAAGCTTCTTTGGTAAATGAACCGTAACGATGAATATCAGTGAAGCCTGCGGTGTGCATTATATGCAGTATTGTTTGAATCGGTATTGCGAAAATCGGTATTATGTGTTTTTCAGATTCCCATCTTCCATCAGCTGTTTGTCGATTGAGTATAAACGAGTGAACAAGTGCGTTTTCTGTTTTTATTATTTTTTGTTCAGCACGCCATGGCGTACCGTTTTCATTTCCGCATAACGTCGGAAACGAAAAACTATTTGAATCCGAGAAGTATACCGGATAATTATATGCATGCACAACAATCAGGGAGTCAGATTTTAATACTGAATGTAAACCGTGAAAAGTTGCTGTAATTGCTGATTGGCTTTCAAGTATTGATAATGGATTGCCCACAAAAAATGCCCCATCATAGTATTGTCGTAGCGAATGTATATCGATCATTGATAGGACTTTATACTTAATAGTAAGATTATATTTGCCGGCTTCTTGACGGGCATAGACAAGATATTCTTTATCAGTGTCAATACCGGTTATACATGCGCCATAGTGTGCTAACGCATGAGCATGATGACCGGGACCGCAGGCAATATCAAGAAGGTGCTTATTTTTTATCGGATTGAAAATTTCACATAGAAATGGAACTTCGTAACGACATCGTTTATTAAAATCAGTAAAATATTTATATGGATACTGCATACGAGATATTACATCATGTGTGCGAAAAATTGCAAGCATGGTACACGGGGAAATATACTGAACTATTGTATCGTGTTTCGGGGTTTTAACCATGCGCGTGGAAATGTTTAAAAATGATTCAGAATGAAATATTGTGATAAAATATTCAGGAGCTCTTAGAATAGTAAATAATTTTAATTATAAAGCTTTATTGGTGACAGGCTGACGAGAGTTCAGTGTAATGAAATTGTTTTAATCTGTAATAGTGTTGAATGTAAATGCAGGATAACGTTTTTATCGTAAAACGTACATAATAATATAATGTAATTTGTATTCCGGAATGGAATTAACTTTTTAAAAAGGTTCATTGGTGACAGGCTGATGTGACGGGTTTTCAACGGAGGATATTACCGTTAAATATAATATTATTCGTTTATAATACGTACAACAATATAAAAAAAGCCCGGCAATATTGCCGGGCTTTATGTAATTTATTAAAAAGTTGTTATTCGCTTTGACTGTTTAAATCACTCATTGGATTGAAAACTAATCCTTTATCGGAGTCAAATCCCTGTGCATTGAATTTTTCTATAGCAAGCGCTTTAACAGTTGCATTTGTTGCATCATTGATATGCTCAACTATCCATCCGAGTTCTGCCAGACCGCCATTAAGCCCATTTTTTTTTGTTATGTCATTCATTTCAGTACTCGTCTGAGAAAGCATTTTCATAACTTCCATCGGATTATCAGATTCATTCATCGTTTTCATACGTGCGTCGAAAACCGGGTCAAGTTCAATAACGCTTTTAACATAATTGTCGATCTGATCTGATTTAATAACCCCGTCGCTTGGAGCAGCTGCAGTCCATGTCGCCCATTCTTGTGACAGCTTCAGCATACCGCCGACACCGCCGAAACATCCGCCGCATGCGCTGAAGAGCAGCATGGCAGCAAGTAACGTACATGCAAGCATAACAGTAAACAATTGTTTCATATCCATAGACCTCCTATTTTTATTAAACGTATAAACGTTTTATTCACGTGATGGGATAATAGCTTCCGGTACAAGCCCGGCAGCGCGTAATTGACGCCGCGTGTATAAATAAACTTCATTATTCTGTTCTTTTGCTAAATTATCCAGTATCCAATAATATTCTGCCGGTCCCCCTGAAAGCCCTGCTTTTCGGATTATTTCATCAAGGGTGTTTAATGAAACAGCAACTTCATGACTGTTCCGTTCTGTCGCATCAGTAAGACGTGGTTGCTGTTCCAGTAAAACAGTAGCCCGTACGAATCCCTCTGCTGTTTTTTCTGAAATGATACCGTCAGCGGGAGGGGTGAACCCTTGAGCGTGTTCGATAGTTGTTGTAAAGGTATTCATATCCTTCATACAGCCGCCGCATTGCATAATAGTTAATGCCGGAATAATAACAACGAAAAGAATAATAATACTGGTATGTAATTTTTGCATAATGAATAACACTATAAATAATACTCATCCGTATTGCAAGTGCTTTTTTGATATTACTATAACTGCCGGGGCGACAGAACATCTAAAGCGGATATTTAAATATTTTGCCTTCATAGTTTTGCAGGGTTATAGAAGAGGCGTTTTTTTTAATATGATAATCAGGAAGCAGCGGGATTTTTCCGCCGCCGCCGGGAAGATCTATCATAAAATGCGGTACAGCGAGTCCTGAAATATATCCGCGTAACTGACGCATGATATCTAATCCGCGTTGAAGCGGTACACGAAAATGCGCTGTTCCCCGCACCGGATCACATTGATGTAAATAATATGGACGAACGCGCATGTGCAGTAATCCACGAAACAATGCAGCAAGCGTTTCAGCGTTATCATTGACGCCGCGTAATAATACACTTTGATTCATCAGGGGGATACCATGTTCAGCAAGGAGTGAACAGGCGGCGCGTGATTCATATGTCAGTTCATCAGGATGATTAAAATGCATCAGAAGATAGAGGGGTTGTACACTGCCGAGATATTCGGCAAGCGGAGTGTGAATTAATGTCGGGTTAACAGCGGGGAGACGGGTTCCGATACGCAGTACGGAAATATGATTAATACGGCGGAGTCGTTCAATGATTGTCCGAAGATAGGTTAACGGCAGTGTCAGCGGATCGCCGCCGGAAAGAATTATTTCTTTCAGTGAAGGGTGACGGGCGATATACTCAATTGCGGTATTGATGGTATTCTTGTTTATTGCAGATGGTTTTCCGATACGGCGTTTACGTAAACAAAAGCGGCAGTAGAGGGCGCAGGTGTCAGTTATTAATAAGACCGCACGATCAGGGTATCGATGAATAAGACCGGGGACCGGCATCATATTTTCTTCACAAAGCGGATCAGCAGGGAGAGTGCAATCCTCACCTTCGGCAATACTCGGCAGTGCCATCATTGCTGCAGGACTTTGCAATGAGGACATTAAATTAAGGTAGTACGATGGCACTTTCATTGGAAACTGTTCGATAATAGGACGCAATGCATGTATGGTAGCAGTATGAAAAAATGGTATAGTATCCGGTGAGTAGATTGTTTTTTGTTGAATAGGGGTGCTTTGTTTGGCATGCATAGACATTATAAAGTATGAAATATAAGTGTTTCCGCTTCGTGTTGCGGCATGTATTTCCCCTGTTTATTTGTTATTGCCGGCATAAAAATAATTTGATTATCATGACATTCATACAGGTATGGATTGTCTGTTGTCGGGCCACGATACCGAAACCATAATCCTGATTTTTCCGTTGCCGGGCGAAGGTCCAGTTCAAGCCGACCGCGTCTGCGTATTCCGTTCGTTGCTTTCCATTCAAAACTAAAATTATGATCAATTTTTAGTATGCCGTATTTCGATGATGAATAACCGCCGATCAGAGGGTTCAAACGCTCTGCAGACAGCTGCTGCAGTGCATCCTGCACAATGGAACGCATGGCGCCGTCTATTTTTGTAAGCATAAGCGAGTGTGGGTAAATACGGCGCGGTACTCGAACTTCGATAACATAATTATTACTGAGGGTCAGAATTCTCCGAACACTGACACCGGCAGGTTCAAATACAACTTTATCGGTATTAATCATTCGCAGAGTATCCCATTCGAGCACTTTCGTCTTCATTCCGATACGAATGATAAGGGTATTCGGCACAGTATAAAAAGTAATATTGGTATACCCGTTACGGTATAAAGAAATTATATCGCATGAAGATCTATCCAGCGCAGCAATGATATTTGTTTGATGCCACTCACCGTTCCATAATCGGGTAACCCAGTCGGGGTGATCGTTTTGATACGGCGCATCGGAATTTGATATAGCATTAATAGGTTCTTTTTGCTGTGGGGCACAAGCAAGGAAATAACCGAACATCCAACCGGCACGTCCCTGCGCATCTTCAATCATATACCAATAATCAGTTGTATCACCGATAGTCTGAAGATTTGTTGAGCGTTCAATAAAGGTAATGTTATCCCCATGATTAAGCTTGCCGCGAATACTTGAGGTTGTGTTTGCTGCTGAACGCATGCGAACATCATCACCGATAACAACACCGCGCATTCCGACAATATTTGAGCATTGATGCAACGTCATTGGAGGATTCGGTTCTTTTTCGTTTGTTCCGCACATAAGAATGGTGAAAATAAAAACGATTCCCAAAATAAATAACAATGCATATCTTGACTTTGTTTTCATAGATAGTATCTTTATGTGAACTGTAATTGTATGTCAAGAGTAATTGAACAATGTCATCAGCACAGAAGAAAAATAAAAAAGCAGTATTACTGTTATCCGGCGGAATGGATTCGCTGCTCGCGGGTTTCGTAATGAAAAAACTCGGGTGGGAATTATATGGATTTACGGTGATATTCGGTTTTATGAATAATACAAAAAATGACATGCCGTCAGTGGATCATGACAACACGAATAACCTTTTTGCTGTCGGCAATAAAGAGCTTACCGGCACTGAAAACATTGCTGCTCTTTTAGAGATTCCGTTGAAACGCTGTATTATTCATCGTGAAATTATTCAATTGATTAAACAGCCGCGTTATGGATTTGGTGCGGGAGTCAATCCGTGTAAGGATTGCAAAGTAATGATGCTTCAGCATGCGGCGGAATATATGAAAACGATTGATGCTTCGTATCTTGTTACCGGTGAGGTAATCGGGCAACGCCCTAATTCACAGCGATCATCGCAAATCGCACTTATTGAACGTTCAGCGGAATTATCCGGCATGATCATTCGTCCGCTTTCCGGAGCGCTTCTTCCGCCGACCTGTGCGGAAAAAGATGGTTTGATACACCGGAATGATTTACTTGATATTAACGGACGACAACGCAATCGTCAAATAGAAGCATTAAAACATTTTGGTATTACTGATGAGCCCTATCATCCGCCGGGGGGCGGATGTCTTTTAGCGGATAAAGGTTTTTCTTTTCGTGTCCGTGATATGCTGCATTATACTCCTGATGCACATGAAGATGATTTCCGTCTTTTACGATTCGGGCGTCATTTCAGATCACCCGGCGGAGTAAAAATAATTGTCGGACGTAATGAATACGAAAACAATGTATTGGAATATTTTAAATCCGGGCGATTTTGGCTTGAAGCAACTGATGTATTTGGTCCGGTGGTTTTACTTGATCAGCCGTGTACGAATGATGATATAAATCTTGCCGCTGAATTGACGTCGCATTACTGTAAAACCAAAGGGGCACCAAACACCGGCATAACACTGCATATGTCTGATATAGAAAAAAACATTATTGTTCAGCAGACGCGTGATTCATTTATTGACTTATCGGTTGAACATTTACAAAAAAATCGGTTTAAAAATAATAATGCCACTGTGTGAACTATTGGTATCATTGAGAACATGCCTTGCGGGGGGGGGCGTTTATTGCATTATGACAATGCATTTATTGCGAAATAACGAACATTTGTTAATTACACGTTTTTGCATGCCGGTAATCTGTCGTTGACAGTATGATACGACAATTCTATACTTCATATATATAGGAATTACTATTTATGGATATAACATCACAAATTACGAACATTCGACGAACATATGAACAGCTTGGAATGCAAATGGCGCAGCCGGAGATTGCTTCTGATCCGTCAAAATACAGTGACATTGCCCGAGAACATGCACGACTTGGGCGTATTATTGAAAAAGCCGATCAGCTTCAAAAAATGGAAACAGAATTAAAACAAGCACGTGAAATTATCGCACACGAAGAGAATGAAGAAATGCGTACGATGGCTGAAGAAGAAGCGGCAGAACTTGAGGTTGCCGGTGAACAATTAAACAATGAAATACAGGTAATGCTGATTCCGCCTGATCCGTATGCGGATAAAAATATTATTATGGAAATTCGTGCCGGAACAGGCGGTGATGAAGCCGGGTTATTTGTCGGCGATTTATTTCGAATGTATTCACATTTTGCTGAGCGAAAAAAATGGAAAGTTGAAATATTAGAAAAAAGTGAGCAAGGAGTCGGCGGGTTTAAAGAAATTGTATTTAGTATTTCCGGCAGTGAAGTATATCTGCATTTACAGTTTGAAAAAGGTGTGCATCGGGTTCAACGAGTTCCGGTTACTGAATCAAGCGGTCGGTTGCATACATCGGCAGTTACCGTGGCGGTTTTACCGGAGGCAGAGGAAAAAGACATTGCTATTAATCCAAACGATTTGCGTATTGATACTTTCAGAGCAGGCGGTCATGGGGGGCAATCGGTCAATACAACCGATTCGGCGGTACGAATAATTCATTTGCCGACAGAAATAGTTGTTACTTGTCAGGATGAACGCTCGCAGCATAAAAACCGCGCGCGTGCGCTGCGTGTTTTACGTTCACGTCTGCTTGAGTATGAAATTGAAAAGCAGCATGCTGCCGAAGCAGCTGATCGTAAATTACAGGTTGGCAGCGGCGATCGCAGTGAACGAATACGTACGTATAATTTTCCGCAAAATCGACTTAGTGATCATCGGATTAATCTTACGCTGTACAGTCTTGATAATATTATGCAGGGAGCACTTGATGATGTTATTGATGCATTGTTGGCGGATTATAATAATCAGCGTTTACGTGAGCTTGAAGTGAGTGTCAGTACATAAGGATACCGTGGTGAATACATGGACTGTTCTTCGCATTCTTGAATGGAGTACGCAATTCTTACGTGATCGCGGTTGCAGCAGCCCACGGCTTGATGCGGAATTATTGCTTTCTCATGCACTTGGTTGTGAACGAATTCAATTGTATACGCAATTTGATAAACCATTATCTGATGCAGAACGTGCACGTTATAAAACAATTTTAGTGCGCCGCGGACGGCATGAACCCATTGCATATATTCTTGGTTCCCGCGAATTTTTCTCTTTGGATTTTATCGTATCACCGAATGTATTAATTCCGCGTCCGGAAACGGAATTATTAGTTGAAAAAGTACTCGAAAATACTGCCGTTCATCGCCGTGTTCTTGACTGGGGGACAGGGAGCGGATGCATTGCGATAACATTGGCGACGCATCGTCCTGAATGGGAAATTACCGCATTGGATATTTCGCGCGATGCACTTATCATTGCGCGTAAAAATGCGCTGCGCCATGCATGCAGTGATCGTATTACCTTTATTGATTCATCGACGATGATCAACAATTCATTTGATATTATTATCAGTAATCCGCCGTATATTGTTGATGAAGAATATACAGCGCTGATGAGTGATGTACGCGACTTTGAACCGAAACAAGCGCTTGCTGCCGGTCCGGAGGGGATGACGGCGTATACCGAATTATTTAAATGTATTTCTCATCATGCTGCTGATGAATGTATGATTGTCATTGAAACAGCGCCGAGCGTTGCTGAAGGGCTGCGGTCATTAGCACTTCATGCGGGGCTTGAAGGAGTAGCATTGCATACTGATTACGCCGGAGCGGTACGTATGCTGACCGGTGAAATAAAGAAAACAACATCAGCGCTATCTCATAACGGGAAATAGAATGTCTAAACAAAAAGCAATAACTGTTTTCGGCAGTGCACAACCGCTGTCCGGTGAGCGGCTCTATCAACAAGCCTATACGCTTGGTGCTGATTTAGCATATGCCGGGTATACCGTTATCAGTGGCGGATATGGCGGAATCATGGCAGCAGTATCCGAAGGGGCAGTATCACAGGGTGGTACGGCGATTGGCATTACCGTCTCGCATTGGAATGCCGCTTCAGGAAATAAATTCCTTTCGCAGTGTATACCGACATCCTCATTATCAGAGCGACTTGATGTGTTGCTCAAACGGGGAGACGGGTATTGTTTCTTGCCGGGCGGTACCGGCACATTACTTGAATTAGCAATGGTATGGGAGTTTGTTCATAAACGTATTATTATAAAGAAACCGATGTGTTGCTTTGGCGATTTTTGGGCGCCGCTTATAAAACGAATGCATTCATTACCGCGTGAAATTGCAAAACCGGTTCCGCGAATGTTGATATTGCCTGATAGTGCTGCTATTATCCGTTATTTTCAACAGGTGTTCAAAACATGAGTTTTATATCCATACAGAATGATAATGAATGTATTTCGTTTTTTAACGGGGCTTTTAATGTTCCGCTTTCATTTGTTTTTCGTAAATTACTGCATTCTCTATGTTGTTTGATAGGTGCAATGAGTGTTGTTTTATTTGATATGCATTTTCTTATATGGGTGGTAATAGTATTATTGTCGGCGGGTTGTGTTATTGAATGGATACTGCTGCAGCATTCAATTGAAACGATACCCGTTGCCGTTCGCACGGTACTGCATTATTTTGAAAACAAAGATGAAGCACTGGATCCGGATGCGCACGGGACATTGCATGCACAAGGTGCATTTATTATGCTTTTAGCGTATATGCTTTCATTGATGTTTTTTCAAGCATATATTGTTGCAGGAATATTTTTAATCATCGGATTGGCAGATCCGGCAGCCGCGGTTATCGGGAAAATACTGCCGCTTATTCCACTTGGTAAAAAATCACTTGGCGGTTCAGTGACCTTTTTTCTGATAGCACTTGGTGTATGCCTGCTGTTGCATATATCACTACTCTATGCTGTTGGTATTGCATTGATAACGGCACTTGTTGAATTAACTGCACCGATTGATGATAATCTTTTTGTTCCGTTGAGTGCCGGTCTTATGATTCATGGCGCATTGTTTTTTGGCGCAGTGCTGAACGTGGCACCATCGGGTTAAGCCGAATCAAGCAGCTGGAAAAATTGTTTCCGCCATTTTCCCGGTTTATCCTCTTCAATTTTTCCGCTTGATAACCATTGTGCAAATACGATTTTTCCGTCGTACCATATTGTCGCCGGAACTTCAAATTTTGGATACTGCATGATTAAACCGGCATCAACATTGAACGCACCATAGTTGTAACCGTATTGTGCGATGAATCGTTTAATCATTTCAACTTTAATTGCACGTTTTAAAATAACCATAAGTATTCCTGCAAACGACATGGTACATGAGCCGGTGATCGGCATACCCCATTACTTACATGATATGGCAAACGAAAATATACACTATGCATAATGCTTGTATAGTATATACATGTACTACTACAACAGCATACATTACCCTCACCCGCAATTATTGTTCTATCTAATAATCAACAGGTAGAGAATGTCATTCCAAATGCATATATACTGCTCATTATAAATATAGGCTGATTGATATGCTATTCAAGTCACGAGTCTCATTTATTACAGAAGTATAAGCCTTTTATAATATTTAATTAATAGGTCGTGTGATACACAACTAGATATAAAGTGTTGTCCATCCAATTAACAGAGTTAGTGTGTTTTTATATCATGTCTTTACAAATGATAAAAAATAGTATAAAAAAATCCAACTTTGCAATAATACCTTCACTTGCTTTTCTGTTAAAAATGGTATTATTGGAAAGAACAAACAAATTCCTGATGGAGGAATAGTATGAACAGGTATGCTGGTATTGCTTTTATTATATTACTGACAGTGTCAGTTATGACCGTCAGTGTTTTTGCTGAAAGCGGCTTAAATGTCCGAAAGATAGGGCAGCTTGCCGGCGGACTGCCGCAGGATGTGTTTGTTACCAATGGTTATGCCTATATTGCTGCAAGAGGGATTTTATCAATTGTTAATATTTCCGATCCGTCTAATCCTGTTCAGGTTGGCACATATGATACTCCGGGACGTGCAGAAGGAGTATATGTCAGCGGCAATTATGCCTATGTTGCGGATTTTACTGAGGGACTTCGGGTAATTGATATTTCCACTCCGTCATCGCCACATGAAGTCGGTTCCTGTGTTACTCCGGGGGGATATGCACAAGGGGTATATATCAGTGGTAATTATGCCTATATTGCAGATTATACTGAGGGACTTCGGGTGATAGATATTTCCACTCCGTCATCGCCCCATGAAGTTGGTTTTTATGATACGCCGGGAGCTGCACTCGGAGTATATATCAGCGGCAATTATGCCTATGTTGCGGATTATACTGAGGGACTTCGGGTAATAGATATTTCCACTCCGTCATCGCCTCATGAAGTCGGTTTTTATGATACACCGGGAGCTGCACAAGGGGTTTATGTCAGTGGGAATTATGCCTATGTTGCAGATGGCTTTAGCGGCCTCCGGGTAATAGCAATTTTTAATCCGTCATCACCGACTAATGTTGGCTCTTATGATACCCCGGGAGTTGCACATGGAGTATATGTCAGCGGGAATTATGCCTATGTTGCGGACGACAGCAGCGGGCTTCGGGTAATAGCAATTTCTAATCCGTCATCACCGAGTAATGCTGGCTTTTATGATACACCGGGAGCTGCACTTGGAGTATATATCAGCGGGAATTATGCGTATGTTGCGGATGGAAGCAGCGGGTTTCGGGTGATTGATATATCGACGCCGTCATTACCAAGTAATGTTGCCTCTTATGATACTCCAAAATATTTATATGATGTTTTTATCAGCGGGGCATATGCCTATGCTGCAGATAATACTGCCGGACTTCGAATAATTAATATATCGACACTTTCGTCACCGACTGTAGTTGGTTCATATGATACCCCGGGACAGGCATGGGGCGTTTTTGTCAGCGGGAATTATGCTTATGTCGCGGATGAGACTAAAGGATTACAGGTGATAAATGTTTCTAATCCGTCATCACCGACTAATGTTGGCTCTTATGATACCCCGGGAAATGCACTTGGAGTATATATCAGCGGTAATTATGCCTATGTCGCGGATGGAAGTAGCGGACTTCAGGTAATAGCAATTTCTAATCCGTCATCACCAACTAATGTTGGTTCGCATGATACCTCGGGATATGCGCAAGGAGTATATGTCAGCGGGGATTATGCCTATGTCGCGGATGGGAGCCAAGGACTTCAAGTAATAAGTGTTTCTAATCCGTCATCACCAACTAATGTTGGTCATTATAATACTCCGGGGAATGCATGTAATGTTTTTGTCAGCGGGAATTATGCCTATGTTGCAGGTGGGGGCCAAGGACTGCGGGTGATAGATATTTCCACTCCATCATCGCCATATGAAGTCGGTTCCTGTGTTACTCCGAGGGGATATGCGTATAATGTTTTTGTCAGCGGGAATTATGCCTATGTTGCGGATACCGACCCTGGACTTCGTGTAATAGATATTTCCACTCCTTCATCGCCGAGTGAAGTCGGTTACTATGATACTCCCGGATCGGCACGTGGAGTGTATCTCAGTGGGGGTTATATCTATATCGCGGATGAGAACAGCGGATTATATATTTTTGAACATTTTTCTCCTCCTGCTCAAGAACAGCAAGATGTACTGCTTATCAGTAGTAATACTATTACTACAAGCATATCTCCAAATCCGGGGAAGAACGGCGAATCAATGACATTCGGTCCGTTGCCGAAAAACGTTCGCATAGAGATATATGATGCAATTGGCAATCTGGTGAACAAAATTAACGTGCCGGCAAATCAGCCGTCGTATATTTGGACACTGAAAAACAGCGATGATGAAACTATCGCTCCGGGTATATATTTCGCCCGCATAATTAATACGGATGATGAAAGCGATTACAAAATCATCAAACTTGCCGTCGTGCGCTAACGGTATACGCTCAAGCTATACGAAGCGCTGATGGCTGATATTATGATTAATGAAGGGGAGGACATATTGTTTCCTGTGTGATACGGTAAAACAATGTGATGATTGTAACAATATTAAAGGTAAAGAAAAGAATGACGGAGGAAATGATGAAAAAGTATTATGGTATTGTGTTTTTTATCCTGCTGGGGGTTGCAGTTGTTTTTGCTCAAAGCAGTAATGTTGCCTATATCGGATCTTATGATACCTCGGGAAGTGCACGGGGAGTATATATCAGAGGTAATTATGCCTATGTTGCGGATTTCAGCAATGGGCTTCGGGTTATTGATATATCAAACCCGTCATCACCGACTGAAGTTGGTTTTTATGATACACCGGGATGGTCAAAAGGAATATATATAAATGGGATATATGCCTATGTTGCGGATGGGTATAAAGGTCTTCGTGTAATTGATATTTCAGATCCGTCATCACCGACTGAAGTTGGTTTTTATGATACTCCGGAACAGGCTTATGAAGTATATGTCAGGGGAAATTATGCCTATGTTGCAAATAGTGGCAGCGGACTGTATGTAATTAATGTATCAAATCCGTCATCACCGTATGAAGTCGGTTTTTATGATACCCCGGGATGTGCAAATGGTGTTTACATCAAAGGAAATTATGCCTATGTTGCGGATGGCACTGCCGGACTGCGAGTGATAGATGTATCAGATCCGTCATCACCGTATGAAGTCGGTTTTTATGATACCCCGGGATCTACAAATGATATTTATAATGGTATTTACATCAAAGGAAATTATACGTATATCGCAATTGCGGGTAGCAGCAGCGGACTGCGGGTAATTGATATATCGATACCCTCATCACCAAGCGAAGTGGGGTATTGTAATACGCCGGGAAATGCACAGAGCGTTTTTGTCAACGGGAGTTATGCCTATATTGCGGATTATAACAGCGGACTGCGGGTGATAGATATTTCCACTCCGTCATCACCGAGTGAAGTCGGTTTTTATGATACTCCGGGAAATTCAAGAGATGTTTTTACGAGAGGGAATTATACCTATGTTGCAGATGAGACCAGTGGACTATATATTCTTGAACATCTTATTCCGAGCGCACCGTCGAATGTTATTGCGGATAGTATTAGCACAACAAATTGTATATTGCATTGGGTAGACATGTCATCAGGCGGATCACAAGAAGATAATTTTATTGTGTATCAAAATACCGCGAATAATTTCGGTGCGGCAACTGCCATTGCAACCCTAGCTGCAGATACAACAAATTATACCGTAACCGGATTGAAAGCTGAGACGTCCTATTACTTCTGGGTTCGTGCAAGGAATCAAATCGGTAGTTCGACCAGCACCGTATGTATGGTAACGACAAGCAATGCTGTTGTTATCGGTTCAGCACGGGAAACTATCGTCAGACCAAATCCGGGGAAGAACGGCGAATCAATGACATTCGGTCCGTTGCCGAAAAACGTTCGCATAGAGATATATGATGCAATTGGCAATCTGGTGAACAAAATTAACGTGCCGGCAAATCAGCCGTCGTATATTTGGACACTGAAAAACAGCGATGATGAAACTATCGCTCCGGGAATATATTTCGCCCGCATAATCAATACGGATGATGAAAGCGATTACAAAATCATCAAGCTTGCCGTTGTGCGCTAACGGTATACGAAGCACGGATGGCTGATAAAGAAAAGAATGATTAAAATAATTATACTGCAGAAACAGTAAAGGGTAAATAAAGTCGATATAAAAATATAAAACAAAAATACAAAAAGCCATGCTCCGTCAAATGAGCATGGCTTTTTATAAATGTGCTGTATAGTATGCGGTATCTTTCTGTTTATGTGATACGGTGCATTTAAAAAGTGTAATAAAAATAAAAGCGGGCATATTTGTATGCCCGCTTTTTTATTACGGTAAAGATAATATCATATTGATTGTAAGGGGCTGCAGATTTATATATTGTAATGATACCGGAAATTACGAATGATTAATGCAGTGATTAATACAGGGGGAGGACATCTTGCTACTGTATGATACGGTAAAAACAATATGATGATTGCAGCGATATTAAAGACAAAGAAAAGAATGATTAAAATTATTATACTGCAGAAACAGTAAAGAGTAAAAGAAGTCGATATAAAAACACAAAATAGAAATAAAAAAAGCCATGCTCCGTCAAATGAGCATGGCTTTTTAATGAGTGATTATTTATATCGTATATACTATATAAAAAGATTAAAGTAATAGATAAAGAAATAATACGAGGGGGTTTTTCATACATACAAATGAGTATGCTGTATATCGTATGTAATGGATACGATTTGTTTCTATTTGTATAATACGATAATTTATAAGTTGTAATAGATTGTAACAAAAAAAAATAGCGCGGACATCAGTGGGCATATTTGTATGCCCGCTTTCTATTACGGCTAAGATGATTTTATATAGATAAATAATAGTGCAATTTTATGTATAAATATAGTGATAAGGTGAATCGGAATTAATGAATCGGACCGAAGCGGTTCAGCGGCCAAAAACGGAACACAACCATTCCACGAATGTTTCGCTCGGGGATTGGTCCAATAGCACGGCTGTCATAGCTGCCGTTGCGATTATCACCAAGCACATAATATGAAGCAGGCGGAATATAGAACTGTTCCCGTACGACATTCTCTATGCCGTCATCACGGTAATAATTGTCTTTTGGCAGTGTCATCCATTCGCTTTCATCAAGAGGTTTTCCGTTAATATAAACAGTTTTATTATAATACGAAAAATATTCTCCCGGTAGTCCAATTACGCGTTTTACCCAGATTTCATTATTCCGGTCACCGCGAATTTCGTTTGGTGTAAAAACAATTAAATCACCACGTTTTGGTTTTCTCAGTGCGGGCAGGCGTATCCAATCAAGATGTATGCCGGGGATCAGTGTTCCGGGGAACCAGGCACCGAAAACAAACTTATTTACAATAACACGTTCACCGACACGTTTTTTCAGAAGAGAGGGTTTCGGCCAGGGTTTAAAAATCGGGAAAGATTCAGGGTCTTCACCGCGCGTACGGAGATAATTTTTAGCTGCTTGTATTAAAGTATACTGGTATTCAGGGGTATTGTCTCTTTGGTTACGTGGAGCACGCTGACCGTCAATACTTTCCCATGTACAGCCGTAAATAGTGGGCATCATTGAATTACTTGGGACAATACTAGGTTCAAATAAAACCGCTTTAATACAAAAAGCCGCTATTGCTGCAACAATTATCAGTTCAATGAATTGAGCGGTTTTTTTAATACGTCGATTCGTTCTGCGGAAGATAATAAATTTATTTGGTGTATGCGATTTGTTTAATCGTGTCATATCAATATGTATACTATCGACGGAATAAAGATAATTGTTTAGACCACAAAACTATTTAACCGGGGCAAAACGCCAAATCGGCCAGTATCGCCAAAATGCTTTTCCGCGAATATACTTACGGTGTATTGGTCCCCAGGCGCGACTGTCAAAACTTTCGTCACGATTGTCGCCCATCATAAAGAATTCATCATCTTTTAATGTATAGGGTCCGAAATTGGCAAGATCAAATGTAAGAATAACATGGTCTGATTTATTATTTTTAATAAGCTTGCCGGTTGATCGATCGAAATAGCCGCGGGCAATAATATTACTTATTGAGTATTCGTTTTGAAGTTTCGGCGGCATATACATATCATTTGTTTTAACTCCCTGATAGTGCCCGTTTATGGTCATTGATTCCACCCATGCGTCATACTCGGTATCGGTGAGTGATATCCATGCACGGTCATCAAGGCGTTTCCCATTTATAAAGACACGGTAATTTGATACCTGAATGGTTTCTCCCGGTAATGCAATGCATCGTTTGATGAAAAACGGACGTTTTTCGTTATAGGGATATGAAAAGACGATAATGTCACCGCGTCGCGGGTCACGCAGTTTGCGGAATTTAAAAACATCAATTACTGCCTGCGGAAAAGGAATAAAAGTTCCGGGGACCCATGCTCCGTAGATAAATTTATTAACAAGGAGAAAATCAGCACCTCGTACTTTTTTCGCCAGTAACTGGTTGGGGTTTTGTCGGTATCCGGCATTTCTGATAAGCCAAATACTGCGTTGTTGTGCCTGATAGGGGTAATCATGTTCTTTGCCTGAAATATCACTATATGCGGCTCCGTGAATAGTCGGATACATTGAGTTTGTTGGAACTTTGTTTGCTTCAACGGCATATGCTTTAATAAAAAGCGCCATAAACAGAGCAAAGATAATTGTTTCAATCCACTCACCGACAGCACCGCGCTGTTCTTTGATTTTTTTCGGGTCACCGTCAGTATAATCGATAATGTCCTGATTTTTTTTCATCCATTGTTGAATTAAGAATGTCGGGAAAACCAATGCAAATGCAATTATCAACATGCATGCCGCAGCAACGATAGGTCGCATGCCGAGGGTTTCCTGAAACAAACGAAGAATGTCAATGGCACAGTTGAGAAAAACGTAAATTACGGAAAGGAGATTAGCGTATGATGCGGTAAAGGGTAATGCGATACGTTTGCGTTGTTGTACATTGATAATGGTTTTTCCAAACAGGGATAATCCGATAATGAGTGCGATACCGAAGAGGAGGTTCATGATGCCCCCGCCGCGCATAGTTGGTTCGTTCCATTTGGTAAGTATCATTGAGATGGTCATAACTGCAAAGATAAGGGCGGCTTGAATAAAAAACAGACGGCTGATTTTTATTGCTATTGGCGGCGGGTCTGAATAAACAGGCGGTTTTGGGATACTTTTTTTACCTTTATTTTTATGTTTGGACATAATTCCTCCGAATTGTTTTCTATAAATAATCCACGTATACTGTATTAAAACAGCAGCCGGTTAGTATTACAGGGATGTATACTATTTATCCTTATAACCGTTGATGTTTGAAATACGTATGAGAACAGTGGCGCCATAGTATATGAGAGAATAGTAAAAATCAAATAAAAAACACTGCTTTTTAAAAATAATATATCTTAGATAAAGAGACAGAGAAAACTGTTTATACTTGACGATGTCGGTGTATTTGCTATTATTTACGGCGCCGGATTATTTTTAAGAATTAAAAGATATTCGTATATCCCGATAAAGGAAAAGCATATGAATGATATTAATGCAATAGGTGTCTATACCAGCGGCGGAGATTCTCCCGGGATGAACGCCAATGTACGGGCGGTTGTAAAAACAGCGGTCAGTTTTAATATTCCTGTTTATGGTATTTATAAAGGGTATCGGGGGATGATTGATAATCATATTGAAGAATTGCATAAGAACAATGTCATGAATATTCTTCAGCGTGGTGGAACATTTCTTCAAACCGCGCGTAGTAATGAGTTTCTGAAACCGGAAGGTCGTGCACAAGCATATGAAAACTTGCAAAAGCACGGCATTGATGCATTAGTGTGTTGCGGTGGAGACGGTTCATTTCACGGATTACATCTATTAATTAAGGAAACCGGTATTCGCGGTGTCGGTACTCCCGGAACAATAGATAATGATTTGTATGGAACCGATTATACAATCGGTTATGATACAGCGATTAATACGGCACTTGATGCAATTGATCGTATCCGTGATACAGCCTCATCACACGATAGATTATTTATCGTTGAGGTCATGGGGCGTCATGCGGGATTTATTGCTCAGGCAGTTGGTCTTGCAGGCGGTGCTGAGGATATATTAATACCGGAAACATGGACTGATATTCCTGAAATATGCAAAGCACTGCAAAAAGCAAAAGACAGCGGTAAACATTCGACCGTGTTGGTTGTTGCTGAAGGTGATGAAGCCGGCGGGGCGTTTGATATAAAAAGGAAAATTGAAAAAGAAGCCGGGTGGGATGTCCGGGTATCGGTTTTAGGGCATATACAGCGCGGCGGAAGTCCGACCGCCAGTGATAGAATATTAGCAACCCGATGCGGGTATCATGCTGTTCAGTCATTACGAACCGGTGAAACTGATGTTATGATTGGCATTCAAAACGATGCGGTTACACTGACCCCATTACCTGATACATGGAAAAAGCATAAACGGGTTAATCCTCTTTTGGAGGATTTAATAAAGGTCCTGCGATGATAGATCCAACCTATGTCAGTGAGCTGAGAGTCAGGTATGCGGAAACTGATAAAGCCGGCATTGTATATTATGCAAATTATCTGGTATACATGGAAGCCGCGCGCTCTGAGATGTTAATTGCACATGGCTTACCGTATAGTGTTATTGAAGCACGCGGGATTCAACTTCCGGTTCGGGAAGTATATTGTAAATATAATGCACCGGCATTTTTTGAAGATATACTACAAGTAAAAGTAAAAATTGCAAAGTTTACCGCAGTTACCTGCAAAATTATTTATGAGATTGTACGAAAAGATACACAGGAACTGTTAGCCGAAGGGTTTACCGTGCATCCGTTTATCGGTGATGATAATAAATTAGTACGAGCACCAAATTTTTTCAAAGATATTTTTATTGAAGAAGCGAAAGAGCGAGGGTAAAGCTATCTATGCAGGATATTATTGTACAAAAATACGGCGGGACGTCAGTAGGAACGGTAGCGCGAATACGAAATGTTGCCCGTCGCATTACACGGCAGCGTAAGAAAGGGTTCCGATTAGTTGTTGTTGTTTCAGCAATGGCGGGAGAGACCGATCGGCTTATTGAATTAGCACATGCGGTGAATCCGTTGCCAACACCACGTGAAATGGATATGATTGTCTCAACCGGAGAGCAGGTTTCTATTGCATTATTAGCAATGGCATTGCATGCACAAAAGTGTGATGCAGTAAGTATGACGGGTGCTCAAGTCGGGATTACCACTGATAGTGCGTTTACACGGGCGAGAATTGTTGATATTAATACAAAGACCATTCGGAAACAATTACATGAGCATGGTGTTGTCATTGTTGCCGGTTTTCAGGGTAAAGATACTGCGGGAGATATAACGACGCTTGGGCGTGGGGGCTCTGATCTTAGTGCCGTTGCATTAGCGGCAGTATTGAAAGCCGCGAAATGTGAGATCTATACCGATGTTGACGGGATATATACTGCTAACCCGCGTATCGTGAAGAATGCAAAAAAATTGAAACGAATCAGTTATACGGAAATGATGGAGATGGCAAGCCTTGGTGCTAAAGTAATGCATAATCGTAGTGTTATGTTTGCGAAAAAATATAATGTTCAATTGGAAGTTCGTTCCAGTTTGAATAATAATCCGGGGACGATAATTATGAAAGAAATGAAAGAAATGGAAAAGGTCGCTGTTACCGGTGTTACTATCAGTAAAAGTGAAGCACGGGTTACCATACATAGTATTCCCGATAAACCCGGTATTGCGGCGAAGATATTTACTGCATTAGCACATGCCGGGATTAATGTTGATGTTATTACACAAACAACCGGTGCTGATCGAAAAAGTTCAATTTCATTTACGGTAGCAGCAAATGATGTTGCACGGACGAAAAAAGTAATGAGTACGGTCAATGTAAAAATGAAAGGAATTGTTGATTATGATGATAATATTGGTATTATTTCATTAATCGGAACCGGTATGCGTATGCATCATGGGGTTGCGTCAAAAATGTTTGATGCACTTGCGCGCGCCGGTATTAATATAGAAATGATAACAACATCAGAAATTAGAATTTCGTGTATTATTAACCAAAAAGACTTAACAAAAGCGGCAAATATAATACACAAAACATTTCAATTAGATAAACGAAAGCAGTAATGGAGCAGGACATGTCAAAAACAATTGCAATTTATGATACGACACTTCGTGATGGTGCTCAGGCAGAAGGAGTCAATTTTTCCGTTGCCGATAAAATAATGATTGCGCAACGGCTTGATGAGTTTGGTGTTGCCTATATTGAAGGCGGGTGGCCGCATACTTCACGTGTTCGTGACAGTGAGTTTTTTCAACAGGCAAAAAAGATAACCTTTAAAAATGCAAAATTGGCAGCATTCGGTTCAACGGCACATCCGAAGAATAAACCGGAGGATGATCCTAATCTTATCGGACTCGTTGAATCCGGTGCACCGGTTATAACTATTTTCGGCAAGAGCTGGGATTTTCATGTTACTGATGCTTTGCAGATAGAGTTAGAACAGAATCTTGCTATCGTGGAGTCATCAATTGCATTTTTAAAATCGCAGGGGCGTGAAGTATTTTTTGATGCGGAGCATTTTTTCGATGGGTATGCTTCAAATCCTGAATATGCATTGCGCGTTTGTCAGGCAGCAGTACAGGGCGGTGCTGATGGTATTGTATTATGCGAAACGAACGGCGGAGCATTACCGGTAAATGTTTTTACTGCAACAAAAGCAGTTGTTGATGCAGTGGATGATTCAGTCGTTATTGGTATTCATGCACATAATGACGGCGGGCTGGGTGTTGCAAATTCGTTGGAAGCAGTACGTGCCGGCGCATTGCATGTGCAGGGTGTAATAAACGGATTTGGTGAGCGGTGCGGTAATGCTAACCTCTGTACGATTATTCCGAACCTGCAGTTAAAAATGGGTTTAAATTGTATTGATAGTAATAATATAAAAATGCTGACAGAGGTTTCGCATTATATATTTGAAATCGCCAATATGCCGTTTGATAAACGCATGCCGTTTGTCGGTAATAGTGCATTTGCACATAAGGGCGGTATACATGTCAGTGCTGTTATGAAAAATGCCGGATTGTATGAACATATCGACCCGGCACTTGTTGGTAATCGTCAACGGGTGCTGGTTTCGGATCAGTCCGGGAAATCAAACATTGAATATAAAATTAGTGAACTTGGCATTACCTTTCCTGAAGGGGCCGATAAAAATTTACCGAAAGAAATTGTTCGACAGATTTATGAACTTGAAAACCAAGGATATGAGTTTGAAGGTGCTGAAGGATCTATGGAATTGCTTATTCAGCGTGCCGGCGGGACGTATTCCCCTATTTTTGAATTGAATCATTGGCGTTGTATTATTGAAAAACGCAATGGAAAGGTTGTTTCGGAAGCAGCGGTGAAACTGACCGTTAATGATACAGAAGAATATGTTGTTGCAGAAGGTAATGGTCCTGTGAATGCTCTTGATAAAGCACTGCGTAAAGCGCTGTTGCAGTTTTATCCGGAAATTAAAGAGATGGAATTAACTGATTATAAAGTTCGTGTTCTCGGCAGCAGTTGTGGCACCGGTGCAAATGTTCGTGTTCTTATTGAATCACGAAAAAAAGAAACTCTTTGGGGAACAGTTGGCGTCTCAGAAAATTTAATAGAAGCTTCATGGCAGGCGTTGGTTGAGTCAATTGAGTATATGCTGTTAAAAAAATTATAGCCGTAACGATTCAGCTCGTTCGGTAATAAGCAGGATGCAATAGTTCGGTGACGGGTAAGAAGAAAATACAAACAAAGGCATATGTACAATCTCCGAATGCACCAATCGGTATTTTTGATTCCGGCGTCGGCGGTTTAACGGTTATGCGGGCGGTGCATACGCTCATGCCGAACGAACGGCTTATTTATTTTGGTGATACCGCACGTATTCCATACGGACCGAAATCAAAAACAACTATTATCAGATACAGCAGGCAAATTGTGAACTTTCTGCTTTCACGTAAAGTCAAAATGATAATAGTTGCCTGTAATACTGCAACCTCATATGCACTTGCAACACTGCGCCGTATTACTGATATTCCGATAATTGGTGTTATTGATCCGGTTGCAGCGAAAGCAGCGAAAATGACGAAAAATGGACGGGTTGGCGTTATCGGGACCTCCGGCACAATCGGAAGTCATAAATATGTCGATGCGCTGCGCAAGTATGATAAAAGTATTCGTGTATATCAGGAAGAGACCGGCTTGTTTGTCCCGCTTGTTGAAGAGGGGTGGACTCGGCATCCGGTTGTACGTATGATTATTAATGAGTATCTTTTGCCGTTGCGAAAACGAAAGATTGATACGCTTATTCTTGGATGTACACATTATCCGTTATTACGGAACGGTATCAGTGCGGTAATGGGTACTGTTAGACTGCTTGAATCCGGTGCAGCAACTGCGGATGCGGCACAAACGATACTTGTGCGAAAAGGTTTGCGGTCATTACGAACAGCGGTTCCGTCAGTGCAGATATATGCCAGTGATGTATCACCCGTATTTCGTAATTTAGCACAAACAATCATGGGTGATGACCATACGATAATTCATTTAAAGGTTATGGAATAATGAAAAAAACATTGATAGTACACGTGCTGATCATAGTGCTTATTATGCTCGGTATGACAACACTGACCATTGCAAAAAAAAATAATACAGCCGATACGGAAACAGTTCGTAATCCTCAGGACAATAACACTGATGATGGCAATATTGTGTTAACTACCAATACGATAAAAAAGGATAATTCTCGAAAAGCGCATAAACAAAAAGCCCGCAAAAAACGTAAGCAAAAAAAAGATGCCGGTTTTATTCAAATGACTAATATCCCGCATACCTTTATTGATGCAGCAGCCTACGGTAATCCGATAGATCGTGTGTTTATTATTATTAACCGTGATATTATCATTAATTCTGAGTTTGAAGACAATTATACTGATTATAAAAAAGAGCTTTCCTCGCGGCTTAGTCAAATACAAAAAGAATATACGGCAAGTAAAGGGCAGCTGTCACAAACAATGCGGGATCGTTATTCAGAAACAATACAGCAATTGAAGAAAGAATTAAAAAATTCAAAAGGATTATATCTGATTAATGAGATTAATAATCGTATTGAGAAGCAAGCATCAATAGATTTGCATCTTGAAGTAAGCGCCGGCGAACTAGATGCACAGATTGAAGATGTTGCTGCACAAAATGACATGACGATTAATGAATTAAAACGAACGATACGCCAGCAGGGTATGTCATATCAGGAGTTTCGGGATGAACAGCGGCTGCAGCTGTTGCGGCAGAAAATTATTTCCGCTGAAATTTATCCGACGATGGAGCAGCCGTCTGAAAAGGAAATGCGAGAATGGTATAATAAAAATATCGACCGGCTCTATACACCGGAACAATATCAGTTTCGGTATATATATATTTCAACACGAGGAATGAAATTAACTGAACAAGTAAAAAAAGAAAAGCTGGTGAATACGATTATCACTCGTGCTGAACAGGGAAGTTCATTTATCGCATTAGCGCGAAAATATTCTGATGACCCCCAAACGCGGCGGCAGGGAGGGTATATTCCGCCACAAACGACCGGGTTTCCGATATATGAAATGTTTCATCAGAATAATTGGAAGCCGGGAAAAGTTGTTTCACAGAAAGATACCGATGGCTACCATTTGTTTTATTTTGAAAAAATTACCCCTGCCAGTCAGCCAACCTATGAAGAAGCGCGTTCAACCATGAATTTGCAAAGCTATGTTCAACAGTCTAAAGTTACTCGTGAATATAATAAATGGCTTAATACTCGGCGAAAAAAAGGGTATATTGAAATTATTTTTGATGCAACACATCGCTATGTTTATCAGCAGGGTATTTGGAGTGACCGTTTCGGAACTGATGCAGTGCAGTATACTGATGAAGAGTTTTTTAAAAAATTCTTTGATTCTGATATTAGTATACAGTATGAAAGCTAGACTTTTCTCATAGCATAAAAAAAATCATTACCATCACGTATCTTTTACCGTAAAGCTTTTATCTTTTACACTATATTGTTTACCGGGCGGTGTAATGGGTAAGAGCATTGTTATTATAACAAAAGAGTCACGGATTATACATGGGGCTCAGCGGATATTTTCCCCTCAGGGATACGCTGTGTCCGTTGCACAGGAAGGCTGGGATGGATTTGTCCAGATACAATTGTCCCGTCCGGTATTAGTTATTCTTGATTTTCGTATCGGCGGATTACCGGCGCATGAATTGATACATATGCTGTATACCAATCCGGAGTTTGACGGGATCAATCTTGTTGGTATTGTATCGTGGAATCATTATAAGTTTTGGACTATGAAACTGATGCATTATCCCTTTAACGGATTGATCTCTCATCCTATATCACTTGGTAAAATTGATGATATTATTTCACAGGTTATCGGAAATCCGAATACGACGATAGAAAGTCTTTATAGAAAACATTATAATAAAAATGGGTCGTACTCTGAAAAAACGCCTCAAATAGTGCGTAAGCAGCCGAAATCAGATATGGCATCAAAGAATATTAAGTATGGCGATATCTTAGATTCTAAGTCAAAAGAAGTTGCCATTGATGAAGCTGCCCCCGGCGTTAAAATTGCTGAAGCGATACTTCATCCGATAACAAAAGCTAAAATTATTCCGCAGGGGGCTTTATTGACAGATTCATTATTACAAAAAGTAAAAAGTATCGGGGTAAAAAAAATAAGAATATCATTATCAGAGAATTCTTCCATGGAATCGGAAAATGTAGCGTAATTTACGAAGAAAAATTGGGTAAAAAAACCACAAATCCCCACTAAATCATTGACAATCCCCATTAGATGTGATATTGTAAAAACAATCAAATTGTACTCGTATGTTTTTTCTCGGCAATGAATAAGCACTGAAGCAAAGGAAAACATGGATGTTTACCGGAAATTATGAATATACCGTTGATGATCGCGGTCGAGTAGCTATTCCGGCATTGTGGAGAAAAAACACCGGTAATGGGGTGCTCCTTGAAAATGTAGTTATCACACGAGGTTTTGATACCTGTATTGCGATTTATCCGCATGAACAATGGAAAACCAGTTTTGAAGATAATATATCGCAGCTGGATTATCGTAATGAGATGCATCGTCATTTTATTCATATGTTTATTTCAGCAGCGGTCCATGAAAAAATTGATAAACAGGGGCGTATCATACTGCCGGCGTCTTTACGTACTGAAATGAATATTGAAAAGGAAACGATAATTGAGGGGGCCGGTAAATTTATTTCGATATGGTCAAAAAAGTTATTTCATAATCATATACAGTCAATACGCGAGCAGCTGAAGGATGTTCTTGCGTGTGTTGAAATAAAAATATAACAGTAATTCAGTGCTGACTGAAAACAGAGCAGTCCTGCCACCACGTTTGCGGAGACTGAGTGTACTGTCAATAGTAAGTCCCGAGCACGATACGATGGTTAAATTCAATACATTGGGAGGGGAATTTGACATACGTGCATCAGCCGGTGATGGTTGGTGAAATAACAAAAATATTTCAAGCCGGCCATCACCCCGTTCGGGTATTTGTTGATTGTACAACCGGTGAGGGCGGACACACACAAGCGCTCATTCAATCTCTGCATCCACAGCACGTTATTTGTTTTGATGCAGATGCCTCGGTATTAGCAGTAGCAGAGCAGCGGTTGAATGCGTATCAACCGATACTGCATCATGCTAATTTCACTGAAGTAGCACAAATCTTACATGGCGTAGAAAACATTGATGCAGTGCTTTTTGATTTAGGTATTTCAAAGTATCATTATGAAAAAAGCAATCGCGGGTTTTCATTTAGGGCTGATGAAGTACTTGATATGCGTATTAATAATTCAGGTCAAAATGCCGAAACAGTGATCAATCACAGTACAACACAGGAGCTGACTGATATTTTTACTGCATATGGTGAGGAGCGATGGTCAAAACGAATTGCTGAAGTTATTGTTGCCAAACGGCGGTCTGCTGCAATTAAATCATCCCAAGAGCTTGCTGAGATTATTGCCGGTGCTATTCCGCGGCGATTTTGGCCGAAAAACATTCATCCTGCAACTCGTGTTTTTCAAGCACTGAGAATTTATATTAATCGGGAATTGGATGTTATTGCTGCCGGTTTGGAAGGGGTATTGGAAATACTGTCACCGGGAGGCCGAATCTGTGTTTTAACGTATCATTCATTGGAAGATCGAATAGTAAAACATACATTTCGGCATTTTTCAGCACGCTATAATAAAAGTGAAAATCGTCCGAAAACAGCAATAAAAATAATAACGAAAAAACCGATTGTGCCGAAAATAGAAGAGATACAGGTAAATGCTGCTGCACGAAGTGCGAAACTCAGAGCAGTAGAAAAGGTGTAAAAAAGTCCAAAAAGCAGGTGTTTTTCAGTTGAAAAATGAGAAAAATCATAATAAACAATTACCTCAATTTGTCGTGTTGCTTATAATTATCGGATTTATTATTGTATTTATCGTACAAACAGTACAATACAATCGTCTTAAAAAACAACGTGAGCTATTTGGTACTGCACTGAAAGCAGCGGAAGAGAAAAATGCGTTATTAACTGCACAGGTAACGGAGTTATCATCACCGGATCGAATTCAGTTAATAGCTGAAAAGCATTTTGGTTTACAGCCGATTCGTCCCGATCAAATTGTTATTGTTTCGGTTGAAGATACAAGCATTACCACGGGGCAGATGAAAAAGAACGAAGTATTACCATATCATTCAAAGTAAGGAATAGAGACGCTATAATGTCTACAAAGAAAAAACATACATTGCAAAATATTTGCCGCGATTTAAATATTGTCATTGAGGATGAATATGCTTCAATTCCGATTGCGGGGATTGCATACAATTCAAAAGATGTGAAAAAAGGGTATTTATTTGTTGCAATAACAGGGTGTGAGACTGATGGGTATGATTATATTGATGAAGCAATTGCCAAAGGGGCGGTTGCGATAATTATCGAGCGTTCAGTAAGCGCTGCGTACTCCGTACCGGTTATTACGGTGCAGAATGCACGGGAAGCACTTGCATGGGTCAGTGCTGCTTTTTACCATTACCCGTCGAATGATGTAAAACTCATTGGTATAACCGGCACAAATGGGAAAACCTCAATATCGTATATTTTAGAAGAAATTATTAAAGCGGATAAAAAGAAGGTTGGTGTTATCGGGACGATTAATTATCGAATGGGAAAACAGGTTATTAAAGCTCCGATGACCACGCCGGAATCATTAGACCTGCAAAAATTATTGCATGATATGGTTGCCGCAAAGATAAAATATGTTGTTATGGAAGTATCATCGCATGCATTGGAAATGTATCGTGTTGCAAGCTGTCAATTTGATGTTGCGATTTTTACGAACCTGACTGAGGATCATTTTGATTTTCATCGTAATTTTGAAAATTATTTTAAAGCAAAAATGCGTTTATTTGAGCAGCTTGCTGAGAGTTCAAAGAAGAAAAAAGCAGCGGTTGTCAATATGGATAATGTATATGGCAGAAAAATAATTGATCGTATGCGTGAAAAAGGAGTTTCGGTTGTTACCTTTGGTGTGAAACATGCAGCGCAATTCAGACCACGCAGTATGTCATTATCATTCAGAAATACGCAAATGAAAATTAAATACGGCAGTACTCGATTGAAAATAGAAACAGCACTGATTGGTGATTTTAATATTATTAATATAACTGCTGCATTAGCGGCAGCGTATGCCTTGAAGATAACAAAAGCGGCAATAGAACCGGCATTGAAAAAAATTGAACAAATACCCGGACGTATGGAAGTTATTAAGCATTCACATCCATTTAAAGTTATTATTGATTATGCACATACTGAGGATGCATTGCGTTCTGTTCTAACCGCAGTACGAAAGCTAACCGTGAAACGTGTTATTTGTGTATTTGGCTGCGGCGGGGAACGCGATCGACTGAAACGTCCGCTCATGGGAAAAGCAGCCGGCGCTTTGAGTGATTTATCAATTATTACATCGGATAATCCGCGCAGTGAAGACCCGGGATTAATAATTGCTGAAATTGTTGCCGGCGTCAATTCGATAACATCGGAATACTTGGTTATTCCGAATCGTGAACATGCTATAGCACGGGCATTTAAAGAAGTCTCACGTGATGATTGTATTGTTATTGCCGGGAAAGGGCATGAAGATTATCAGATTCTGAAAACAAAACGTATTCATTTTAGTGACCATGAAGTCGCACGAAAACTTATTAAAAGTAAAGCATTTTCATTATAACGCTAACAGTGAAAGGATATCACCATCGTGAAATTGCTGACAATTGAAGAAACGATTAAAATAACCAGAGGCAAGCATATTGCCGGAAAGCTGTCAAGAAAACTGCCGGCAATCAGTATTGATACACGGACCATGAAAAAAGGTCAAACCTTCATTCCTATCGTTGGAGAAAATCACAACGGGCATACCTTTATTTCTGCGGCATTGAAAAAAGGGGCGACATGTATATTTTGTGAACATCGCTACCTTCCTGCCGCGCGAAAAGAACTTAATAAAAATAAAAATTATATTGCCGGAAAAATAGCGGTAATTGGTGTCGCGAATTCGCGGTTAGCGCTTGGAGCGGTTGCGCGATGGCGGCGCGGACAGTTTCAAAAATTGAAAGTTATTGCCATTACCGGCAGCAACGGAAAAACGACGACGAAGGAAATAATTGCTGCGCTGTTGAAAAAGAAATATAAAATTCATAAGACAAAAGGCAATAGTAATAATGAAATCGGTGTTCCGCTGTCTATTTTGCGCATGCCGGAGAATACTGATATTTTTGTTGCTGAATTAGGAATTAATCATTTTCATGAACTTGAATATCTTTCAAAAGTCATTCATCCGCATGTAACGGTTATCACCAATGTCGGACCGACGCATCTTGAATTCTTACGTGATATTCAAGGAGTAGCACGGGCGAAAGCGGAAATTATTCCATTTACTCGTGAATTACTGATAACCAGTGCGGCTGATCGATTCTCTCATTTTTTTACTTCTCAAGCATTTTGTCCAACGCGGGTTGTTGATAATGAAGAGGATTCCATTTTTGATAAAATTCAATATCGTGATGAAAAAGGATGGAAGGTTCAGTATCGCGGGCATTGGATGGAAATCAAAATGCTGGGTATGTATAATCTGATCAATATTCAAATGGCAATCTGTGTCGCTGAACATTTTAAAATACCGGTAAAAACAATTCGTGAGGTTATTGCAAAACAACGGCCGGTTGAGGGACGAACAAAATTAATTGCTGCCGATGGAGTAAAAATACTCAGTGATACGTATAACGCCAATCCTGCTGCGGTTGCTGAAGCAATGAGTCTTCTTGCGGAATTAGCACAAAGTAATAGAAAAATTGCCGTATTGGGTTCAATGAAAGAACTTGGCATTAAAGCACAACAGCTGCATCGTGAAATCGGATCGGTTGTTGAGGAACTGGAGTTTGACGCATTGTTTACGATCGGTGCTGAAGCTGCTGACATAAAAAAAGGCATTACCGAATCGCATATTGTGGTTAAACATGCACGCCGTGAAAAAGATCTTATTGATGCATTGAAAAAATATATTGAGCCGGGAGATTATGTTTTAATAAAAGGTTCACGAATCATGGAAATGGAAAATATTGTCAATGCATTAATAAAAACTAAAGGGAAATAACCGGTGTTCTGGTTTCTGAGCAGTTTTCGGGATGTTGTATCCTTTCTTAGAATATTTCAATATATTTCATTTCGTACGGCTCTGGCAGCGGTCTTTTCTTTACTGTTCAGTCTTCTTATCGGACCGGCGGTTATTCGGTTTGCGACAAATAAGCAGCTTGGTGAAAAAATACGCACGGATGGTCCGAAACGACATTTAAAAAAAGCGGGAACGCCGACTATGGGCGGGCTTCTTATTATCACTGCAACAGTTTTCTCTGTTGGATTGTTCGGTAATTTAGAAAATAATTTTGTTATTCTGACCATACTGGCGGTGATTGCATTCGGTATTCTCGGGTTTATTGATGATTATTTAAAAGCAGTATCACCCCGGAATAACGGATTAGCTGCCGGTATTAAACTGGCAGGGCAAATTATCATTTCATCGGTTATCGGGTTGTATATCTATCTGTCTCCGGATTTTCATGAATATAATACCATTCTTTTTGTTCCCTTTTTTAAAAACCTTTCATTTGATTTAGGGTTTTGGTATATTGCTTTTGCAGTGCTTTTAATTACCGGATTTTCAAATGCGGTCAATTTAACTGACGGGCTTGACGGACTTGCAATAGGATTAAGTATATTCGCATTTATTGCATATGCAGGGTTCTGTTATGTTACCGGTCATGTGAAATTGTCGGATTATTTACTGCTCAATCATATTGCGCAAACATCGGAATTAACTATCGTATGCGGGGCGATTATTGGAGGGAGTATTGGTTTCTTATGGTTTAATGCACATCCGGCGCAAATATTTATGGGAGATACCGGTTCACTGACGCTTGGCGGTGCTATTGGTGTAATTGCATTATTAGTGAAGCAGGAATTGATTCTTCCGATTGTCGGCGGGGTGTTTGTTATTGAAGCATTATCGGTTATTATTCAAGTCGGCTGGTTTAAAATGACCGGAACGCGCGTATTTAAAATGGCGCCTCTGCATCATCATTTCGAACTTATGGGATGGCATGAAAATAAAATCATCACCCGTTTTTGGATTGTCGGCGCAATATTTGTTTTATTAAGTCTTGCAACATTAAAAATCAGGTAATGGTATATGAAGTCATGGAATAAACGGCATGTGCTGATTCTCGGTTTGAGTCGTTCAGGAACAGCCGCACTTCATTTGCTGCATAAACTTGGTTCAACAATATCCATTTCTGATACTACAAAAAGCGATACGATTAAAACGATAACGGCGTCTCTGCCGCCGGTAAAAAATATTTTTATCGGACCGCAAACACCGCAGCAGTTAGATGGTATTGATACCATAGTATTGAGTCCCGGTGTGCCGTTGAGTATTCCGATATTACAGGAAGCACAACAGCGTGGAATACCGATTATTGGAGAAATTGAACTTGCCTGGCTGCATTCACATCTGAAATGGATTGCGATTACCGGAACGGATGGGAAATCAACAACAACTGCATTGCTTGGGCATTGTATGAAAAAAGCAGGATGGTCATCACTGGTCGGCGGGAATATCGGTATGGCACTTGCTGATCAGGTTGGGCGGCAGTCGGAAGGAAGCTGGGTTATTGCTGAGCTTTCAAGTTTTCAGTTGGAAACTATACATACTTTCCGTCCTACTATTGCGCTATTGTTGAATATTCATGAGGATCATCTTGATCGGTATGCATCCATGCAGGAATATTCCGCGGCAAAAGCGCGGATATTTATGAATCAAACTGCGAAAGATTATGCTATTGTTAATGCTGATGATGAACGAATTAATGCACTGCTGCATACAAATACCGTTCAGTCTGAGCATATATATTTCAGTCGTACAAAAAAGCTCTCGCAGGGTGCTGTTGTGCACAATGAGTATTTTACCTTTATGAATGATAATCATGCAGTACCGATACTCCCGCTTTCGGATGCAGGAATTCGCGGGGTTCATAATCAGGAAAATATTTTAGCAGCAATTGCGGCATTAATGATGATTGGCATGCCGCAAAACGCTATTGCTGAAGGAATACAAACTTTTACCGGACTTGAACATCGCATGGAATACGTTGCTGATATCAATGGGCGGGTTTTTATAAATGATTCAAAGGCAACAACAACTAATGCAACGATTATGGCATTGCAATCAATGACGCAGCCAACCATATTGCTTGCCGGCGGTTATGATAAAGGATTGCCATTTAAAAAGTTACATGCGGCTATTAAAAAGCATTGCAAGCATATTGTATTATTCGGTGATGCGCGGTATACCATTAATGATGCAGTGCAGTTTACTGATACAACGATTGTTGATACTCTGGATGAAGCAGTACATGAAGCCTATCGGCGTAGTGCCGCAGGTGATATAATCCTCTTATCTCCGGCATGTGCAAGTTTTGACCAGTTTAAAAATTATGAGCTGCGCGGGAGTGCTTTCAAAACGATAGTGAAGGGATTGTATTAAAATGCAGGGTGTGCGACGAAAACTATCAGCAAGTAAACTTTCAGCTGCCGCTGTTCCAGATATTTGGATGCTTTTTTCAATATATTTGCTGCTCGCAGTTGGTCTTGCCATGGTGTACAGTGCAACCAATGCTATTACACAGCGGCATAATGTTGATGATTTATATTTTTTGCGATGGCAGTTAGCGGCTTCACTTATCGGCTCAGCAATACTCTTCCTGTTTGTATTTATTGATATAACCGTAATACGTAAGTATGCGCGCGTATTGGTATTAGGGATACTTTTCCTTTTAGTGTTAGTATTTATTAAACCAATCGGACGGGAAGCAAACGGGGCTTTACGTTGGATTGCATGGCCGATACGATTTCAACCGAGTGCATTTGCACCGCTTATATTAATTATTTATCTTGCTGATGTTTTATCACGAAAGAGTAATCAATTAAAAGATTTTAAATACGGTATTCTTCCGCCGCTTATTATTACATTGGTTATGGTAATATTACTGCTGCTTGAACCTGATTTCTCTTCCTCAGTATTCATTTTTCTTATTGCAACATTAATGTTTTTTATTGCCGGTGCGCCGATATGGTATTTTTTATTAAATATTGCAGCAATGATTATTTCGTTTATTGTGTTGCTGAACCTATCTCCCGGACGATTAGGACGTATTAGAGCATGGTTTGATCCGGGGGCATATTCGCAGACATCGGGATATGGTATACTTCGTTCGCTTTCAGCAATTCATCACGGGGGAATGTTTGGTGTCGGTATACACAATTCAGCGTTGGCGGGACAGGGAATACCTGAAGCACATACGGATTTTATTTTCTCGGTTATCGGTGAGACGCTTGGCTTGTGGGGGATGATATTTATTATCGGGCTTTTTATTATACTTTGCTGGCGTGGAGTGCTGATTGCACAACGGCAAAAAGATCAATTTAATTTTTTACTGGCGTCAGGAATTGTTATCTTTATTGCACTTGCGGCGATTATTAATATCGGCGTTTGTATAAATCTATTACCGACAACCGGGCTGCCGCTGCCGCTGGTCAGTTATGGTCGAACATCATTGGTTGCCGTACTTATTGCATTGGGAATATTACTGCATTTGTCACGTACGATACAATCGGAAAGAGTGCATTAAGCATGAAGGTTGTCATTGCTGCCGGAGGAACCGGCGGGCATATTATGCCGGGTTTAGCGCTTGCTGAACACTTTACACAACACGGCGATTCAGTGTTTATTATAACGCGGGAAAAAGACCGCACATTAATTAAACAAATGAATCAGTATCGACGACGATCATTCTATATTGATGTAGGGTATTTTTCGCGCAGTCGTTTTTTTTCAAATATTACAGCAATATTAAAATTTATACGTGCGGCGGCACAGTGTCGGCGCTGGTTTAAAACCGTATCACCTGATATTATTATTGGCATGGGAGGATTTGTTTCCGTAGCACCGCTTTTTGCTGCTCTGAATATGCATATACCGATACTATTATGTGAGCAAAACAGTGTTCCGGGTAAAGCAAACCGCCTTGTTGCCGGATGGGCTGATGCGGTTGCAGTAACGTATCAAACTTCATATCGCTATTTTAAATCTGCCGTGCTGACCGGTAACCCTGTTCGGCATGACATTGGAATCATCCGTAAAAAAGAAGCACGAGAACAGTACTCAATTAAAAAGAACAAACCGGTATTATTAGTTATGTGCGGATCGCAGGGAGCTCAGCAGATAAATGAGTGGTTATTGTCTGCATTGCCGGATTTACGAAAGTTTACTATTATTTGGAGTTGCGGCAAAGCTCATTACCGATCTTTAAATAAAGCGATACACAAACAGATAAGTACGGATATTAAATTGTATTCATTTATTGAAAATACTGCTGCTGCATATGCTGCTGCAGATATTATTCTATGCCGTGCCGGCGCAACAACTTTATCGGAAATCACAGCAGCGCATCTTCCGGCGGTCATAATACCGTATCCATATGCAGCGGATAATCACCAGCAGAAAAATGCCGAGGAATTAGTGAGAAAGAATGCAGCAGTAATGGCATTAGAGAATGCCTTGAATCCTCAAAAATTAGTTGCAATAATTCAAAAAGCATATACAAAACGGAACGCACTTAAAAAGGCGCTCGGTATGATTACGATACCTGATAGCGTTGAACGAATTTATACATTAACGAAGAGTATTGTAAAAAGGAAAAAATATGTTTCCAAAAACTGAACGAATTCATTTTATCGGTATTGGCGGTTCCGGTATGTGCGGTATTGCCGAATTGTTGCTGAACCTCGGCTATACTGTTACAGGATCAGATATGGCAGATGGAGAAACGGTGCAGCGATTACAGCGAAATGGCGCTCGGGTGATGATTGGTCATAAGGGTTCTCAGGTCGGTAATGCTGATGTTGTTGTTATATCAAGTGCAATTAAACCTGATAATCCTGAAGTGCAATATGCACGAAAGTCAGGAATACCGGTTATCCGGCGTGCGGAAATGCTTGCTGAATTAATGCGTTTAAAAAAAGGAATTGCCATCGCCGGAACACATGGCAAGACAACGACAACCTCAATGGTTGCCAGTGTTCTTCAAACGGGGGGATTGAAACCGACAACCGTGGTTGGCGGAAAGTTTTTTAATATTGGTTCTAATGCCCGTTTAGGAACGGGAGCGTATTTGGTATGTGAAGCTGACGAAAGTGACGGTACGTTTATGAAACTTTCACCGACTATTAGTATTGTTACCAATATTGATGATGATCATCTTGACCATTACGGAACGTTTAAGAATCTTAAAAAAACTTTTGTTGATTTTATTAATAAGACTCCTTTTTACGGCAAAGCAATTCTGTGTACGGATGATCCGCATTTACGGCTTCTGATACCGCATGTTGAGAAACGTATTACCACCTATGGTATTCATAATAGGGCTGATATTATGGCAGTTGACATTCGCTCCGGTGATTTCGGATTTTCGTATACATTGCAAATAGCGGGAAAACGAATACGAAAAAAAGAAATTACTATCCGTATGAATGGCATGCATAATGTGCAAAATTCACTCGCGGCAATTGCCGTCGGCTATGAGCTCGGCATTCCATTTGAAAAAATACAAAAGGGTCTGGCTCAGTTTCAAGGAGTACAGCGTCGTTTGGAACTTATTGGTATTGAGAATGAAATCACAATAATTGATGACTATGCACATCATCCAACTGAATTAAAGGCAACAATTAATGCATTACGGGAACGACAGCGTCGCCTCTTGGTTATTTTCCAACCGCATCGGTATTCTCGTACAAAACTGTTATATAAAGAGTTTGCCCGCTGTTTCACCGGCGCTGATGAGTTATTTATTACTGATATCTATTCTGCCGGGGAGAAACCACTACGCGGTGTTTCATCAAAATTAATAGTGAATAAAATTAAATCGCCCACGAAAAAACACGTGCATTATGTCCCTTCATTAAACGATATGGCATCATATGTTGTTGAACGTGCGGAGCCCGGTGATATTATTGCAACACTTGGTGCGGGCAGTATACAAAAACTTGGTCCGATCATTATGGAGAAAATCAATGCTCGATATAATTGATCACCATGCTCTACGTCGATTCTCGGATGCGGGGTGTACTGTACATGAAAACTATCCATTGGCGAACTTAACGACATACGGTGTTGGCGGTCCTGCTGATGTGTTTATCATAGTACCGAATGAATCAGCTCTTATTGCGGTTATGACAATAATCAGTGAATATCATTATCCATGGAAAGTGCTGGGAAATGGTTCAAATGTTCTTATCAGTGATGCTGGTGTACGGGGATGTGTGCTTCAATTAAATGGAGATTTTTCCTTGTACAAAATAGAAAAATATGGTACGGTGCAATCAGGATGCGCTCATAGTCTGATTCAGCTGAGTCATTCAATGATACGGCATGCATTGAGCGGACTCGAATTCTCATGCGGGATTCCCGGCAGTATTGGCGGTTCCGTTCGGATGAATGCAGGGGCGTATTCCGGTGAATTGAAGGATGTTGTTACATCGGTACGATATTATTCGGTATGTGATAAGAAAGTTATAGAAAAAGAAACGGACTTGCAGTGGGGTTATCGTACGAGTATGTTTCGGGATTCAAATGATATTATTTGTTCCGTAACTCTGCAATTAACACCTGCTGAACCGGAAGGAATTCGTCGTACAGTGATTGATTATACACAGCACCGGAAAAATAATCAACCGACCGGCAAACGCTCGGCGGGTTCGGTATTTAAAAATACCAATGAGTATCAGATATGGCAGCTCATTGATGAATGCGGTTTGAGAGGATATCGACGAGGAAAAGCAATGATTAGTGAGAAACATACAAACTGGATAGTTGTTGATCACGGATGTTCTGCTCGGGAGATATATGATCTTCAGGAAGAAATTATACAGCAGGTTGCAAAGAAATTCGGTATTGTTCCTGAACGTGAGCAGGAATTAATCGGAGACTTTTCATGAATATTATTGTGTTACAGGGCGGCCCGTCAAGTGAAGCTGAAGTTTCACGACGATCAGGTAATAATATTGCCCAAACACTGAAAGAAAATCATCATACGGTAACACAAGTTGAGTTTTCGCGGGAAGCATTGAAAGAAATACTTGCCGATCCGCCGGATATTGTATTTATGGCAATGCATGGCACTCCGGGAGAAGATGGTACGGTTCAGGGGTTTTTAGAAGCCGCCGGCATTCCGTTTACCCATTCGGGAAGTGCTGCTGCTGCTTTAGCAATTGATAAATTACGAACAAAACAAATAATGCTGCAAACGGGTGTTCCGACATTACCCTTTATCCTTGTTCGCAAGGGAGATATAATACCGGCGAAAGCGGAAGCAGCGATACACCGTTGCGGTCTCCCCTTCATTGTAAAACCGCTGCGGGAGGGATCTTCCGTCGGTATTACTATTGTTAAAGAACGGGAACACTGCGCCGGAATTATTGAGATGAGTGTGAATGCATATTCAGCAGTATTAATTGAGCCGTTTATCGGCAATGGGCGGGAAGTAACCGTTGGTATTGCCGGCAGGAGGGGAGAAGAAACTACCCTGCCGATATTAGAATTGCGGACGAAAGAAGCATTTTATGATTATCATGCAAAATATACCCCCGGACAAACAGAGTTTATTTGTCCGGCACCACTATTACCGCGATTAAAGGCGGATGTTGAAGCGATTGCAGTGCAGACTCATACTGCATTAGGATGTACGGCACCGACACGCATTGATATGATAATTCAGGAACATGATATTCGTGTACTTGAAGTGAATACCATACCGGGTATGACACTGACCAGTGATTATCCCTATGCTGCGCAGGTTGCCGGGAAGTCATTTACTGCAGTTTGTGATGATATTATCACGTGGGGATTACAGCGTTCACACAGTACAAGGGGGCACTGTGCAGCATACCTATAAAGAACTATCAGAAAAACTTGACCGTGGCGAATGGAAGAAAAAGAAAATACAGCGTCAAGAGGAAAATAAAACTCGTATACGAAATACAATATTGTATTCAAGTATACTATGTGCGGCGATTGCAGTATGCGTTGGATCTTTTTTGTATATATTATATACTTCTTCCATGTTTAATATCAGCGGGTGGGAAATAAACGATACGGCATTAATATCAGAAGAAGCAATTATTGAAGCGGTGCATTTAACCAAAGGGTCAAATATTTTTAAGTTTCCGATTCATCGTGCTGAAAAGATATTAACGGTAATGCCGGCAATACAATCCGTTCATATACACCGGCATTATCCCTCAGTATTGCAAATTAATATTGTTGAACGTACACCGATTGCATTATTGAATATATCGTCGGGTAATTCAAATATGATGTATGCTATTGATAGCGAGGGAGTATTAATGGCCTATGAGTATGAACTTTCCGGTCTTTCATTGCCGGTGATTACCGGTTTGGAAGGACCTAGTGTTTCGCTGGGTGATACATTAATATTAGATGAAATACATACGTTGATTCAATTATTACAACAAGCGAGTACATCCGAAAAACCGATAATAAACATGATATCAGAAATAAATATTCGACAAAATGCGGGGACGGTTGAATACCATATGTATTTAACCGGTTCGCAAACGGAAATTATATTAAGTAAGACATTTTCCCGTACTGATTTTACACGGCTAACGGCAGTTATTGATTATATTGCCGGTGAAACAGACAAAGCGCGTATTATCGATCTGCGGTTTGAAGACGCGCCAATCTACATGCGCGGCAGCTGAGGGAGTAAGATTATGGAAGAACAAAACATTATTACCGGACTGGATATTGGTACAAACAGTATATGCACCGTTATTGGTCTTCAGCGGGAAGGGGGGATTGAAGTTATTGGCCTTAGTACGGTTAAATCGGAAGGGGTGAATAAAGGGGTTGTATCAAATATTGATGCAACAACAGCACATATAAAACAGGCTATTGAAGAAGCTGAACTGATGGCGGGAGTTGAGATTGATTCGGTTATTGCCGGTGTTAGTGGTGTACACATTAAAGGCATGAATTCAAAAGGGATGGTTACGATTTCACGGAAAGATCGGGAAATCAGCAATGATGATGTTGAGCGTGCGATTATGCAGGCACAGACCATTCAGCTTCCGGCAGATCGGGAAATTATTCATGTCCTTCCCCGTGAATTTCTTATCGATGATCAGGAGGGGATCAAAGATCCGGTTGGTATTGCCGGTACGCGACTTGAAGTTGAAGTGCATATTATCACAGCAGCAGCAGCAGCAGTCTCAAATTTAAAAAAAGCTATCGATCGAGCCGGACTTGATGTAGAACGTATCGTTTTACAGTCACTTGCGGCGAGCGAAGCAGCACTCTCAGCGGATGAAAAAGATCTTGGCGTACTGCTGGTTGATTTTGGCGGCGGAAAGACTGATGTTATTGTATTTAATCAAAGCAGTGTTGCGCATACTTCAGTGCTTGGAGTTGGTGCCCAGCATATAACTCAAGATATTTCATACGGATTAAAAACGCCGTTAAATGCTGCTGAACAATTAAAGAAACGTTCCGGATATGCGGTTCTTGATGCGGTTACTGCGGAGGAACATGTTGAAGTGCCAAGTCCCGGCGGGCGTCCCCCGCGTATGATCAGCCGTCGCTTGCTGGCAGAAATAATTCAGCCGCGGGTCCAGGAAACCGCTGATCTTGTGGTACAAGCAGTGCAAATGTCAGGGTATAAAAATGCTATTGGTGCCGGTGTTGTTGTATGTGGCGGCGGGGCACAGCTTGCCGGAATAGAACAATGTATTGAACAGCATTTATCAATGCCGGTTCGCATTGGTATTCCTCAGGGAGTACATGGTCCGGTTGATAAAATTAATAGCCCTGTTTTTACCACTGCAGTGGGGTTAGTGAAACTTGGAATGCAGTATCGTGATTTCATCCCGGAGCGCCGTACAATGAGAAAAAAAGCTGATGGTGAGGGGATTTTCGGAAAAATGGGAAGCTGGTTAAAAGATTTTTTTTAATATGAAAGAGGTATAGCATATGTCGCCGGAGTTACTTGTACAAATGCATAAACATGCGATGCGTCGAGAATCTGCTGATGATGAAATACGCGTCGAATATCCCCGTATTAATGTTGTTGGTGTCGGTACTGCCGGCTGTCGTGTTCTTGCTCATTTGCATTCCCGCTCATCGCGGGAATGGAGCGGAGTTGCCGTTAATACCTATCATGAGTGCTGTACCTGTGGTGATGCGGATCGAAAAATTCTTGTTGATGAACATTTAACGCGAGATCAGAATAAAATATTTTTACCGTTAGGAACCGAGCGATTTGAATGGGTGAGTAAACCGGTATTTAAAACAATTTTCAATAATACTGATATTATTGTTTTTCTCAGTGCATTGGGGAAAGGTATTGAAACAAATATTCCTGTCGGCATTGCACGGTTTGCGAAAGCAATGAATATTCCGACTATTTCATTAGTTATTCATACTTTCCAGTCTAATGGAGCGGAAATAATTGAATTACCATCGACCGGTATGAAACGACTTTCACGGTATGTATCGTACATGCATGTGTTAAATGAAGGGAATAGTGTCCGATCGGTAAATACAATGTTGACTATTGAATATCTTTTTTCACGTTTGGAAGTATTAGTCGCTGATTGCGCTGATCATATATTAAATGATATGATAAATCGCATATCAGTGCTTGTAAACCGTCAGAATATACGGTATATTAATGTAAAAGAAATAAAGCGTACCTTACAACGGTATTAGATCATTGTTTAACGGGAGGGAAAGTAATGATCGAGTATGTAGAGAAAAAAAGAAGTGACGTTACGAAGATTAAAGTAGTCGGTGTCGGTGGTGCAGGATGCAATGCCGTTACCCGAATGTCTGAAGTTCAGATTCACGGTGTTGAGTTAATTGTTGTTAATACGGATAATCAGCATCTTTCTGTCGCTCATGCTCACCATAAAATTCAAATCGGAAATAAAATAACACGTGGTTTAGGAAGCGGGCAGGATCCCGATCTTGCTGAAAAAGCAGCGCAGGAAGAAAAAGATAAAATCGTTGAATCCTTGCGTGGTGCGGATATGGTTATCATTACTGCCGGCATGGGCGGCGGTACCGGAACCGGAGCATCACCGGTTATTGCTGAAGCAGCAAAATCAATCAATGCTCTCACCGTTGGTATTGTTACGAAGCCGTTTAAATGGGAAGGCCGCGAACGGATGGATATTGCCTTAAAAGGCATTGAGCAGCTTGAAAAGTTTGTTGATACGGTTATTGTTATTCCGAATGATAATTTGAATAAGCTTTCCGATACGCGCCTGAATGCAGCCGATGGCTTTAAATTGGCTGATGATGTTCTTCGTCAGGCAGTACAGGGGACCGCGGATATAATTACAACCATCGGGTTTGTTAATGTTGACTTCAATGATGTAAAAGCCGTTATGGAAAACAGCGGCGGAGCAATTATGGGAGTCGGGGAAGCAAGTGGGGAAAACCGTGTTGAAGAAGCCGTGCGCCGTGCAGTGAATAATCCCCTTCTTGAGAATACATCAATAGTCGGTGCAACCGGTTTGTTAATTAATATTACAGCACAAAGTATGGATACACTGGCGATTAGTGAGATAGAAGAAATACACGCATTAGTCAATAATGAGATTTATAAAGAAGGCATTACCCCGAAAATTATTTCCGGTCTGGCAGAAGATCATTCACTTGGCGAGACCATTCGTATTTCAGTGATTGCAACGGGATTTAATCATACCCCCTATGCACGAACACCTGCAAGAGGTGTGCATACAGCAAACTATGCCGGTTCTTCTATGTCGAAGCTTTCATCATCACCGGTGTCATCGTCGCGGATGACGGCTACTATCGGAATTGGACGGCATGAAAGCGATCCGCAGTTCCGAACAGCTCTGCGGACACTTAATCCGGCACCATTGCATACTGAAATTACTTTACCGAGTTTAGAATCTGATATTGAAACTCCTGCTTTTCTTCGGCGCGGCGGTCTCAGTCAAATTGTTGAAGAAGAAGCATTGACGAGTGACCGTATAACTATGCAGAACAAAAAAAGTATTCGTTCACCCTCACCGGCGAATGATTCGCTCTTTGATTTGAATAGTTTTGACGGTGTTCCGAAAATTGAGGTCCCTTCGTTTTTACGAAAACCGGCAGTTGAGTAATAGTGCTATTAACACTTGAATGTGCTTGCTATGCAGTAGTTGCTCAGTATTCTAATCGTTGAATACGTATTCTGTGCTGTATGCTGATTATTATGCAGAAGAATGATGTGCTGCCTGTTGCTGCCAATATTTAGTGGTATCATGCAAAATGGCGGGAACGCTGCTATACTCACCTATTAATACTGTATCGGTATAATTGATGATAGTATCTTCAAGGATTACAGGAATGATTATTTATAGTGAATACTACCGATATCAGCGGTGATAACCTTGTCTCTTTTTGAAGGGTAGAGGATTTCAATGATATTAAATGCTGTACTGTCAGTACATTGTTTGCTATAGGCAATTACTTTCTTGTGCGCATGTGTAATGCCGATCGGCGGACCATTGTAGTGTACACCAATTACTGCTTGTGCAGGGATTTTAGTTATCATATCAGCAGCAAGACGATATGTCAGTGTTTGTGGTATTGCATATCCGATTGTATACGTTGCATGTGCGGGATTCATTGGTTGTTCATACATAATAATAAGCGGAAGATTAGAAACACTAATATTATAAGCAGTAAGTTTTTCGGTTATAAGCGCACATGCAGCATTTTTATCCGTGCCGGTATTGCCGTCAACAACTTTTGTAGCACATACCTGCATTGCAGGAATCGTGAACTCAACAATATCTGATGATACGCTGCAGGCGATTAATGCTATAAGCATCAAACATGGTAATAGTATGGCAATTAAAAATCGAATTACTGAATAATTCATAGTGTATTATCCCTATGGTATGAGAGTATGTCTTGTATGGAACGTTTCGGCACCTGCATTGTACCGTCCTCTTTCTTATAATAGGCTTCAGCATTTTCCTGCGTCGGATCAAGGGTTACCGTTTCTGATATTTCATCGGGATAACCGAGTGCGATGAGACTATTGATTTCATACCGTGCATCAATATTCAGCACGTCTGCAGCTTTATCAAATTGAACTGCACCAAGCCATGCAGTGCCGATGCCCATGCTATGTGCTGCCAGCAGAATGTTCTCACAGGCGGCTCCAATATCCATGGTATACCATACATCGGAGCGTGTATGCATATCTGACATGACCGCAATAAAGACAACCGGACGTTTTCCTTCCGGAGGGGGACCTTCGCTGCCGAGTCGTCCTGCCCAGCGCGTTAATGTAAATATATGCGCAACGGTTTTTTTATCATCAATAATAATATATGAGAGTGGCTGCATATTATTTGCTGATGGTGCGAGGCGTGCACAATCTATTATATTTTCAAGTATAGTACGGGGAATAGTTTTTTGTTTAAATCGTCGTATTGTTCTGCGTGTTTTAATGCAGTTTATTGGTTCCATAGTGATTGAAATAACATGTTTGCATCACTTTGTCGAGGATTTTATAGATGACTCTGCAGTGTTTCGTTTTATATTGAATAGAGCATAATTTCGGTAATATGAGATATAAATCGGCCGATAGTATATATATGTAATTACTGTTAGTATCGGTGGATACACAACGTGAATATGAAACAGCATTGGAAACATATATTACTTGTTATTATTACCGCATTTGGTTTATTCTTTCTTGTATTCGGGTATAGCGGGCTGCTGCCGCGATTGATGCTGAAATATGACTGTGCAGAGCTCCATACTCAATTGCAGGATATGGAACGACAAAACCATTCGCTTGAAAAAGTTGTAGAATCCCTATCAGCAACAAATGAACAGCTTATACGCGCTCTTTCATATCGTATCGGATACCTCTCACCAACCGATAAAGTTATTAAATTTCGTTCACGTTCAGTATCCGGTGAAATGACAACATCACAACAGTATGCGGGTGTTGATTCTTATGCAGCGCAAAACGATCGCTTGCTGTTTACCCGTTCAAATATCATTATACTATCGGTGATTTTAGCTGCAATCGCAGTTTGGTTTTTACGCCTCGGACCGATAAAAAAAGAAAGTTAATGCCTGTTCATCTGTTGACAAGCAGCTGTATCCCCGTTACGACAATGCTATTATGAAATCAACCCAACGGATTATACGTCTGACAAAACGAATAATAACGAAGGTAGCGTACGCTATGCAGAAACCCGGTCAGGTTGCGGTTATGCCGACTGATACGGTTTATGGGTTAATAGCGCGTATTAATGATAGTGCGGCAATTAATACCATTTATGCAATAAAACATCGTCCGAAAAATAAACCGTGTATTATTCTTGCTGCTTCAATGGCAGATGTAGCATTAGTAGCGGATAGTCGCGCGGTTGAAAAACATCGTTCATTTATTGATGAACGATGGCCGGGTCCGTATACATTTATCTTACCGGCGGCGCGTTCATGCCCGATAGATATTCAAAAAAATGCTGCTGTTGCGGTGCGTATTCCGGCATATCCGATACTTCGGGAATGTATTCAAAAGATAGGGTCTCCGGTAATTGCAACCAGTGCAAATATCAGCGGTGAAAAAATATGCGCAACACCACATGAAGTGCGAACACACTTCAATGGCATTGTTGATATACTAATAGAACGGCCATGGCGCAAATCACAAAAAGTATCAACGATAATAGATCTAACCGGTTCATCGCCGAGCATTATCAGAGAAAACTGATAATACGTCGTTATTTATTTTTTTTCTTTGAAGGCGATTTACGTGGTTTCTTTTTTGTTTCTTTAGTAAGTTCTTTTTCTTTCTTAAGTTGTTTTTGTTTGAGCGGATGAATTTTTGAGACCCCAATGACTTTAATAATCGCATTACTATCGAGAATCTCTTTTGCAATTAATGTATTTGCAAGTTTCTTTAAGGTTGATTTATTTTTTGTTAGTATTTTTTTTGTATTACGATAACAGGTTGTAATAATCGTTTTCGTTTCAGCATCAATTAACTGGGCTGTTTTTTCACTGTAATCCTTATGCTGAGCAATTTCACGACCGAGGAAGATATAATCACTGCTGGTCTTGAAGTTCATTGTACCGATTTTCGTACTCATTCCCCAGCTGGTAACCATATTACGGGCAATTTCCGTTGCTCGGCGAATATCGTTTTCTGCTCCGGTGGTAATGGTATTGAATGCAATTTCTTCTGCAACACGACCACTCAGCAGATGACATAATGCATCCAGCCAATATTCTTTCGGGTAGTTATGCTTTTCTTCAGCGGGTAATGACCATGTGATGCCAAGTGCGCGCCCTCGTGGAATGATGGTAACTTTGTGAACAATGTCGGTATGCTCAAGCAGCATGCCGATGAGCGCATGCCCTGCTTCATGATATGCAGTAATTTTCTTTTCAGCATCGGTAATTACTAATGAGCGGCGTTCCGGTCCCATATAAACACGATCTTTCGCGTTTTCAAAATCTTCCATATCTACATGCGTTTTGTTTTTTCGTGCGGCAAGTAAAGCAGCTTCATTGATTAGGTTTTCAAGTTCAGCACCGGAAAATCCCGGTGTTCCGCGGGCGATTTTTGAGAAGTCAATAGCGCTTGCAAGTTTTATTTTTTTTGCATGAACATTCAGTATTTCCTGTCGTCCTTTAATATCAGGCATATCAACAACAATTTGCCGATCAAACCGTCCCGGGCGGAGTAATGCCGGATCAAGAACATCCGGGCGATTGGTTGCCGCAATAAGGATAACACTTTCCGTTTTATCGAATCCGTCCATTTCAACTAATAATTGATTGAGTGTTTGCTCACGTTCATCATGCCCGCCGCCCAGTCCGGCACCGCGTTGGCGACCGACGGCATCAAGTTCATCCATAAATATTATACAGGGCGAATTGCTTTTTGCCTGATTAAAAAGATCACGTATACGGCTGGCTCCAACACCAACAAACATTTCAACAAAATCACTGCCGCTGATACTGTAAAAGGGAACATCTGCTTCACCGGCTATAGCACGAGCCAACAATGTTTTGCCTGTTCCCGGGCGACCAACCAGTAATATTCCCTTCGGAATACGTGCTCCGATGCGGATAAACTTTTTCGGCTCTTTCAAAAAATCAATTATTTCACATAATTCTTCTTTAACTTCATTGCAGCCGGCAACATCATCAAATGTAATTTGTTTCTTTTTATTCTGGTGATGCAGTTTTGCACGGCTTTTACCGAATGACAATGCGCGGTTTCCCGGTCCTTGCATATTGCGCATTAAAACAAACCAAAGAATAATTACACCAAGAAAAAGAAATATAAAAACCATAGGTGATTGAAAAACGTTTGTTGTTTTTTTTCCAATCACTTTTACATCATATTCCTGTAAAAATGCAAGTAAGTTATTATCATCATAGGGAATACGTGTTTCATACGATACGGTTTTATCGTTTTCGGTTGATTTTCCGAGGATAATTTCATCATCAACAATGGTAACGAAACGAATCTCACCCTGAATAACTAAATCCTGAAACTCACTATAAGCAAGTTTTTCGGGGGGCTTTCCACTGAAATTATTGAAGAGTAATACGAAAGCAAACAAACCGATGAAAATTATTAACATCAGTGCTGTATTTCGTGCATTCTTATTTAATTTTTGCGTTGGCGGCTGATTTTCCGGCACACCGACCTCCTATTAATTTATACTGTTAACGGAATATAATATACCATGCTTGGTATTGCAAGACTATTCGTCTTATTCTGTATCCATTATTTACGTTTTATTTGCAGAATCTGATAATATACCAATATAATTAAGATACCGGTAATTTTCTTTATAATCAAGCCCATATCCGATTACAAATACATTTGGTACTGAAAAGCCTACCCAATCAATCGGGAGTTGTATTTTTTGGTCGTTGCTTTTATTTAATAATACCGCGGTATACAATGATGCCGGTTGTAATGCCTGAATGTCATGCATCAGTGCATTCAGCGTTGTACCATGATCCCAAATATCATCAATTAAAATACAGTGCCGGTTATGAAGATTAAGACGTGCCGGCTTCATTTGTGTCAGTGTTTTATCAGGGATATCGTCAAAATATCGCGTAAAAGAAATGAATTCTGTCTGTAACGGAATAGTCATTTCCCGTATAAGATCACTGTAGAAACGAAATGCTCCGATGAGGTTGCAAAGAATTATCGGCTGCATGCCGTGATAATGAGTATTTAATGCATGTGCAAGTTCTGCTATCCGCTCTTGAATTGATTCTTCTGAGATTAATTCGGGAATATGATATTCTGATGCATTCATAATTATTTTTATCAGCTTTTTAATGATATGATTATCTGCTGCTTATCATAGAACGGATGCGGTAATTGTCAATACTTCATGTGTTGTTTCCTGCAGTTTTACGGTTTCAGCAATAATCTGCAACTGCGGTCCCGGCGGATTTGGCCACAGCAAACCGATAATGCTATTTCCGTCAAGTATAACAGGGACTTTGTTTTTTATATGCTGGGGGACTTTGTTATCAGTAAAAATTGATTTTAATTTCTTTGTACCATTCATTCCCAGCGGATGGATACGGTCACCGGGGCGTCGGTTTCGGACAAATAATGTATGACGAATCGCTGCAGTATTGAAATAAAGGGTGTTGTGTTGAAATTGCTGAATGGTGTTTTTTTGCATTCGGGATACCTGTAGTCTGATACCGGCAGGGTGGATAATTATCGATTTCTGAAGGGGATATGTGTAGGTGAGATTATTATACGCAGTACGCATATTTGGTGAGTATAATTGTATTGCAGCATTTTCTATGGTGATGGTCAGGTAATCATTATTAAAAATTATACTGTTATGTGCATGTACGCTGCGAAGAGCGGTATGAATGCTGTTGATACCGGCAGCAGTTATCGGTGCATGGAATGCATTAAGCCAATGATGAATACAGTGTTTTTGCAGAGCATTCGGCAATGCGGAATACGTATCTATCGGAAGGCAGGTGCTAATGCCGTCATCAGTAAGAATGTTACTGTTTTTGAGTTGTGTATTAAGAAAATCAACCGTCTCAGCAGCATGTGCGGACAGTGCGAGTAAATTATTTTGAATCATCGGGATATGTTTAATGAGCGAAGGAATAATTACATGACGTATTTTATTGCGGGTGTAGTGAGTATCAGTATTCGTGCTGTCGATTACCGGTTTAAGATTATATGTTCGGCAGTATTCCTCAATGAGTTCTCGTTTACAGTGCAATAACGGGCGAATAATATTTTCCCGCTGTATGGGAATACCCTGTAATCCGTGAATACCGGTGCCGCGCATGAGTCTGAAAATCACCGTTTCAATTTGATCATCAGCAGTATGTCCGGTTGCAATACGGGTGTAATTATGCGCATCAGCGATGGTATTCAGCGCGGCATACCGTTTTTGTCTGAGCATGTTTTCACTGCGCGTGGAAGTTGTATAATGGATTTTCTCTGTATAAAACGCGATAGAATGTTTTTGACAATACGTATTTACGTGCTCTTCATCAGCATCAGCATCGACACGCAGCCCATGATTAATGTGAGCAGCGCCAATGGTAATCTGCAATTCAGCAGCAGATTTCATGAGTATATCAAGCAGTGCCAGTGAATCCGGACCGCCGGAACAGGCAATAAGGATTTTTTCATCCGCGTGCAGTAAATGAAATGTTCGGATAGTACGCAGTACGATATCAGTTAAACTCATTCATAACCTTTTGAATGTCATCATGAAGCAGCATATCAACAGCGTGTGCTGCTCGGTCAACGGCTGATTGTATGATCGGTTTTTCTTCATCGGAAAATGTTCCGAGAACATGTTTAATAAGATGTCCGGTGCTGCCGGCAGGCGGACCAATACCGATACGAATACGGGGGAATGTATCATCGCAGAGTTCATTCAGAACTGATTGAACCCCATTATGACCGCCGGCACTGCCGCCGCGGCGTATACGTAATTTTCCTAACGGCAGATTAATATCATCAAAGACAAGGATAATATCACGATGTTGAATTTTAAACCATGAAGACAGATGCCGGATAGAACGGCCGGATAGATTCATATACGTGAGTGGTTTTAATAAAACAATCTCATCGCCGTTTAATGTACGACCTTTCCCGAAAAGAGATTTTCTTTTTTTTCGGTCAAGGGGAATTGAATATTTTTCCGAGAGCAGATCAATAACTGCCCATCCAATGTTATGGCGGGTGTTGTGGTACTCATTACCGGGGTTTCCTAAACCTGCAATTAATTTCATAGGTGAGCCTTACCATAAAAAAAGCAAACCATACATGCTGTACAATTTGCTTTGTGAGTCGTATCATTAAGAACGTATACACCATGAAGAATGGTGTCGTACAGAAATAATTATTTTTTCGGTTCTTTGTTCTCTTCGGTTTCCGGTGCGCTTTCTTTACTGTCGGCAGGTTCTTCGCCTTCAGTGATTTCTTCCTCAGATTCCGGTTCAACAATTTTTGTCGGCAGACCAACCATAGCAACGGTTTGTTCAGGATTATCGAGAATAATAACCCCATCGGGAACATTAATATCGCTGATATGAATACTATCACCAATGTTGAGCCCTGAAATATCAGCTTTAACAACATCCGGCATATCTTTCGGCAAGCATTCAATGCTCATTTGATATATGAAATGTTCCAAAATACCGCCTTCTTTAATACCCGGTGCAACGCCGTCTAATTCCAATGGCACTGTAATATGTATTCGTCGCCCTTCAACAAGTTCAAGAAAATCAACATGCAGGTAATAATTTTTTACCGGGTCACGCTGTGTGTCTTTAATAAGACAGCTGACATCTTTTCCCTGCATTTTAAGATTTACCATAACGTTCTCATGTTTATGGATTTTATTAATCGTGTTAAAATCTTTTTCCGGTATTCTAATCATATGAGTATCTTTACCGCCGTAAATAACAGCAGGAATGAACCCTTCACGCCGATGTCGGCGGTTAATATTTTTCCCGGTTTTTGTTCGCTGCTCAGCAGCTAAATCAAACATACGCATAATGCTTCTCCTGAATGATATAAAGTATTTATAAAGCCGGCTGGGGCGGAAGGATTCGAACCTCCGAATGGCGGTACCAAAAACCGCTGGCTTGCCGCTTGCCGACGCCCCAATAATACCTTGCTATCGGTTTTAAGTGCCCCATAGTATGCGAAAAGAGGGGACTTCGTCAAGTGGTATCCTTCACTTATGAGTTAGAAAATGCTTCGAGAACTGATTCTTCAATTAGATTGCGAAAATCACTTTTAATGGGATGCGCAATATCTTTAAATTCGCCGCTCCGTGTTTTTCGACTCGGCATACCGACGAAGATGCCGTTGTTCCCATCGACAATCCGTAGATTGTGGACAACAAATAAGTCATCAAAAGTAATTGAGGCATATGCCTTAAGCTTTCCTTCTCCGTCGACTTTCTTGATTTTGATGTCAGTAATGTCCATAGCTCACCTTCTTTGCTTAATTGGGGCGGCTTGTCAATGACGGTTGAAAGAACCGATTGGCCGACAGAGCCGAACCCATGGATACAGTCTCTGCAGTTTGTGTACACAACGCAGTGCAGATACCCGTGATTCAAAGAGCCCAAAGACTGTAGCACCTGAACCTGACATTAATGCCCCGCATGCACCGGACTTGGTAAGATATGTTTTAATCTCCTCAATAACCGGATGACGACGGCATTCATGTCGTTCAAAAATATTATACATACTTCGACCGATTAGTGTAACATCGCCTGTTTCAAGACCTGCCACTAATTGTTCTAACAGTATATGTCCTTTATTAAAATCATCGCTTTTCAGTTGCGTATAACTTTCGCGTGTCAGGATAGTTATTCCCGGATTTACTGTTACTATCCATCCGTTGTGCAGAACGGGGACTGGTGATAACACTTCTCCTCGTGCCGTACCCGACATTGTACCGCCATGAAAAAAAAACGGAACATCAGCGCCGAGTATGGTTCCCCATTCCTCCAACAAGTTACTTTCCGGCATTTTTCCATACATATCACTCAGTGCAACAATGGTTGTTGCTGCATCGCTGCTACCGCCGCCAAGTCCTGCACCTATCGGAATATTTTTCTGTATACGGATACGACATCCGTCAGTAATAGAATAATACTTCCGAAAGAGAGATGCTGCACGATAGACAATATTATCTGTACCGCTGAGCTTTGGAATGGTACAATGCACCGTTATTCCGGGGCGGCGGCATCGCCGGATTATTATCGTATCAAAGATATTGATAGTTTGGAAGATGGTGGAGATGGTGTGATACCCGTCGGTTCGACATCCGATTACATCAAGATATAAATTAACCTTGCAATAAGCCCGTCGTCTAACCACGGTCTCCTCACCTTCAATTCTATCATATTTTAAGGCTATCATCGGTTAACGGATATGTCAAGCCTTTGCATATGCTTTATTACAGTAAACACCTATACATTATTATAGTATTGTATGCTATTTCGTTCAACTGAACGTTTTATTTATCACTTGAATTAAAATTGTATATAATCAAAAAGGCTCCGTACGGAGCCTTTTGAAAAATTTTATGTATCGTTTATTCACCTTAATGAATATGTGCATTCGTAAAATATTTTATTGTAAATGCCAGCATCGCATCTTTTGAATTTGCTAAACCCTTTAATATTTCCGTTTGCATATAAAAACGATCACCAAGGTGTGCGCCGAGAAATATACTGGATGCCCATTCAGTATTGAAATATTCAGTTCCTATTCCGGCGAGAGCTTTATTGGCAAAGGAATAAAATACTCCCGCATGTCCGCCGCCTGAAAATGCGGATCCTTCACTTTGACTGTCTTCATATGCCAGCCCCGGATGAATATTAACCGTAACGGAACCGAGATACCAGAGCATGGAAAGTGATGATTCAGCACTGAGCGATTTAAAATTAAAATCTGAAGCGGCGTCAAGTATTGGCGTCAGTGATAAAATCTGATTAAGTTTGAAGGCTTTCATAAGTCCAAGTTCCATAACATCAAACTTAAACTCTCCACGCGGTTTTTCATCAGAAACAATACCGAATTTTCCGGTGAATGTATCGGAAAAACCATAATATGCCGTTGATTTGAAAAGAAATGCATCCTGTGTCGGATCCTGCATTTCAGTCATGGCATATTCACCGATACTGTCAATACTGAACTGCTGAGCGGCGTACGTGAGCGGGCGTTTTTCCAAAAAAAGATACGCGTCGAAGCACGCCAGTGATGATGCTGCAATAACAATAACGAATACTGCAGCGAGAAGAAATTTGTTTTTCATACTTGTACTCCTTTCAAGTAGTGTTACAATAATACAAATAATAGCACGTTTCTGTGTTTTGTCAATATAAAAATAATACTTTTATAACATTCGTGTTATGTTGGTAATCGTTCCGATAGTATCGTTTTTTAAAACATTATCCTATATAAACTGATTTCAGACAGGCGCTAAACAGAATGTATTCGTATGAGATTTTATCATGAAGAGGGTATTTTAAAAATGTATATAACCGCGATTATTGGAGAGTGTAATAGTTGTTTTAAATTGTTTTGAATAGGTTTGCAGATGTGAAAGAATTTTTTGTGCATTATTATCAGCAGGGATACGGGGGCGGTAATCGGTTGCAATATTATTTACATTTAACGGAATAATTTCAATCTCTGCAATACTGTTTTTATTTGCTTTTAATAACACGATCATACTTTCGGTCGCTAAATGTTTAAATGTCGTATAATAATACCCGAAGGCGAAATTGCCAAGGCTGTAGAGAATAGGGGCGCCATGATAGATTTCAATTCCTTGCAGGACATGCGGTCCATGACCGATAACCGCATCAGCACCGGCGTCAATTGCCGCATGAGCAAGTTTAATTTGTATACTTTCGGGGTAATGAGTGTATTCAGTGCCCCAGTGAAATGCCACAATACAGGTTGTATTCTTCGTGCATGCTTTTTTTATTCCGGCTTTAATATTTTGCAGTGAACCGAATGCACTGCCGGCAGTGTTTTTCATTGCATAATAATGATCCGGCGGAACACGGCAAAATGAGAGCAGGGTAATTTTATTATGATTATTTTTAATAATGGCGGGCTGATTGGCGGTTTCTTGGCTGCAGCCGTACCCGCATGACTGAATGCTGTTTTTTGTAAGAATTCTGATAGTTTCAAGTACGGCAGGTTCACCATAATCAAGGATATGGTTATTTGCGAGCGTTACCGCATCAAACCCGGCGAAGGATAATCCCATAACAGCGTTTGTTGAAACACAGAATGTAAACTTCTTATCACCAACGGGAGCACCGCTGCATGAGAGCGGACCTTCAAGATTGCACAGGGCGATATCAGCATTTTTTAAAATAGGGGCGGTATTGAGAAAAGGATATGTATATCCATGAATATCGATGAAAGGCTGCATCATCTGTCCCAACATGACATCGCCGGTTACGGCAATTGTCATTAATTTTGATGAACTTGCAGTCAGCATAAATCCGGCACAGATAATACAAGACAGTATGATAATTAAATGGTGATTTTTTTTCACGTATATATTTATACACTATTCAGTTTATTTTTTATTACTCATTGTATCACGAAGTTCTGCTGCCGACAAGCCGGTAATTAATGAAATATATCCCGGGATAATCGGCAATATACATGGTGAAAGAAAACTCAGCCCACCGGCAAGAAATGCCAGTATATATGAAAGCAATGAGGTTTGTGGTAATGCGTCAATACTGCCGCCGAAGCCATTACCGGATGATATTGATCCGTTGCCGAATTCCACTAAACCGGATGTGCCGGAAAAATTATTTGTTGACTGTGTTATTGTTGAAAGGTTTTCTTCAATGCCTGATATATTGAAGTTGACATGATTAAGCATACCGCCAATATATTCGTATAAAACATCCATTCTGCTGAGAATAATTAAAACTCCCATCAGAATAAGCAATACCCCGCTGGCAATTTCAATTATTTGCATTGCTTTTTTTGCCTTTTGAATGAATGAACTAAAGCTATTAATAAAAACAGCCGTTAGAATAAAGGGTATTCCTAATCCGGCAGCATAGAGAATTATCATGATAAAGCCTTTAATCCAATCACCGGTTGTTGCACTGGTGAAGGCGATAATGCCGGCAAGAATCGGTCCGGTACAGGGAGACCATCCGATAGCAAATGCCATACCAATAAGAAATGAACCGATTATAGTTGTATTTTGTTTTTTTCGACCGATGCGTATTTGCATCTGTCCTGAAAGGAAGGGAAGTTTGATCCATCCGGCAATATGAACACCGAAGGCAATAACCGTCAGTCCGAGTATGGAACGTACAATAATGTTATCGAGAATAAGCTGTGCTATGTTATTAAAAACATAAAAGAAAATAATGAAAACCGATGAGAAACCCAGTACAAAAAATAGTGCACCGGCGAGTATTTTACTTTTTGATGTTTTTACGGAAAGCTCCATAATGAATACCTCGTTTTGTTATATTCGGATATATAGATATAATAATATAAAAGAGACTAAAAATCAAGCTGCCTCGTTCTTTTTTATTGTGAGAACCGGTTTAATATATGTATGCTATTGATTGTACGAACAATTGCTTTCATGTATATTTTAAAGATAACAGTTTTTTATCGCATTGAGTGCAAGAAGGCAGGTATTATGTATTCAAAGAATAAAGGGTATAGAGTCCGAAAAGTGTAAGGTCAATGTCAGTTGTATCAATCACTTTGGTTGCAGTGCTGATGGACGCAGCGAGTCCGCCGGTTGCAATTACACGCGCATCGGGGGCGGTTTCTAATTTGATGTGTTTGATAAAATACTCTATTTGTCCGATAAGTCCGTTAAAGAGTCCGGACTGCATTGCAGTAATAGTATTTGTTCCGATAATAGCCGGCGGCGGAGCGATATCAACTTCAGGTAATTGCGCGGTGAAGGTATGCAGTGCACGACGCATTAATTCCGGTCCGGGTAAAATGATACCGCCAAGATATTCACCATGTTTATTAATAATATCGAATGTTGTTGCAGTTCCTAAATCAATAATAATACAGGCACTATGGTATTGTGCATATGCACCGGCAGCATTCACGATACGATCCGCACCGATCTCATCCGGATTTGGAGAGCTAATACTGATATTAAGATTGATATTCGGTGAGACAAAAAGGGGTGTTATACCATACAGCAAAGAGAGTGCTTCCTGCATACGGTCATTTAATAGCGGTACAACGCTTGATACAATTATTCCCTGCACTGAAGAATGCTGATCCGGCGGAATGATTTGATTCAGGAGCATACACCATTCGTCAGCCGTTCGATATGAACGTGTAGCAAGTCGGCGCCGGATATCTACTGTTCCGTCATTTCGATGTACTAAGCCGATAACAATATTTGTGTTTCCAATATCAACAGCCAGCAGCATATATCGTCCTTACAAAAAAAATATATCAATCCTGCAATTGACTCTTGCATTGTGAATGATAGTACTGCATATTGTCAATGAAATTATTACGGGTATACGAAAACATTTACTATAAATGCCCGCAACATGAACCGTGGAGGGGACATGGCTAACGAAAAAACATTAGTGCTGATTAAACCGGATGGATTGTCAAAATCATTAACTGGTAATATTTTAACCCGCTTGAGTGAAGCAAAACTTGAAATTATTGGTGCGAAAATGGTATGTGTTTCGCGTGAACTTGCAGAGAGTCATTATGAATCGCTTAAGGATGAACCGTTTTTTAATGATGTCATTCAGTATATTCAGGGGAAGCAGCATATTCGTCGGAAGGTTATGGCATTAGTTTATTATGGAGAGAATGCCATTTCGAAAGTACGTGAGCTTGCGGGCGCAACGAATCCTGAAGAAGCAAATCCGGTATCTATTCGCGGACAATATGGGCGTATTACAACGAAGGGGGTATATGAAAATGTCATTCATGCAAGTGATGCTCCCGAAACGGCTGAACGTGAAATTAAATTATGGTTTACTCCGGATGAAATTATTATTGATATTTTTCCGTCTGAAGTAAAGACGTTTGAAGTAACAAAGCCCATGTGGAAATAACCTATTTACCGCATTCGATATAATTTTAATGCATTCATTTAAATATCCATACCCGTATGACAGGCAGTATGATATTGTGTTGTACTTTATACCAATAACCTTTGAAGGTGATTATATTGCCGTTCACTTCATTTTCATCAGTACTAACAGGGTTGCGGTATAGTGATTAATCGTTTCATAATTCTTGTATAATTTAAAAAAATGAGCCGGGGGGTTATTTATTATTAAGTAAAAAACCTGTCAAAGGTGATGAGGCGTCGGCTCTATTGAGCTGCGGACCGAGTCCGGCACGATATGCCCGGCGTCCTGCATACACTGCTTCTTTAAAGGCACGTGCCATTGCTATTGGATCATGTGCAACCGCAATTGCAGTATTTACTAATACCGCATCAGCGCCCATTTCAAGCGCTTCAGCTGCATGTGATGGTGCGCCGATACCGGCATCAACAACAACCGGAACAGTAGCCTGACTGATAATAATTTCCAATGCTGCTTTAGTTTGGAGTCCCTGATTAGAACCGATAGGTGAGCCGAGCGGCATAATCGTTGCTGTGCCGACATCAGTGAGGCGTTTTGCCAATATCGGATCGGCATTTATATACGGCAGGACAGTAAAACCATCTTTAACTAAGATTTCAGCTGCTTTGAGTGTTTCGGTTCCGTCAGGCAGCAGATACCGCGGGTCGGGCGTTACTTCAAGTTTTATCCATGACGGCAGACCGGCTGCACGAGCCAGACGTGCAAGGCGGACTGCTTCATCAGCCGTTTGTGCGCCGCTGGTATTCGGCAGGAAAAGATATTGTGATTGATCGATATAATTCAGGAAATTATCGTCGGGGTTTTTCAGGTCAACACGGCGCAGTGCGGTTGTTACGATTTCGGCACCTGATGCACGTATTGCATCACGCATAATTTCAGGAGATGCGAACTTTCCTGTTCCGATTAATAGGCGTGACTGAAATGTACGATCACCTATATGAAGTTTATCGTTTTCTTGTTCCATGATTATGCAGTAACGTATCTGCGTTTTATACTGATGTCAATTGCGAAAACGGGAAGTATGAAAAACATTACGATTGTTTATTAACGTGACCGGCAAGAAATATATTTAATATCTATATAGTAGTATAGTCTTCATGTTTTCCTATACAGAGTACGACGCTTTCTTTACAAATAATATTGACCATCGATAGTGTATCGTACTTTGATTTTACTGTTACCCGTAGCGCTCGTATGGAAAAAACGGCTACTTGCTGATTCCGTTTCGGAACTCAATGCGGCGGACACATTCTTTATTCGGGGCAGTGCGTTCCAATGAAAATTCACGTGAGCGATCGGAAAGCCAATAACTTGTTTCCGGTTTTGACCCTTCAATCCAATAATCATAAAAGTACGTATAATAGTCTCGTGCACCGGCATCAGATATCAAAGTAATAATATTAAAACGCTGCGGAATAGATTCACAGAGTAATGTATCATTGCCTTTCAGATGAATGGTCATTACTGACGGATAGAATATATATCGCTTCAACCCATTAGTGATGCCATCTTCAATGCCTTGCCAATGATCAAATGTAATTCGTACAATATTATGAGGCGGGAACAGAGTTTTGGCATATGAACGGTTGCTTCCTTGTAGAATGGTTATTCGCAGATTGGTAAAGCGGAGTATCATATAACCGTTTGCAACCGCATTGTTTTCCATAAAAACACGCGCTTTTAAATGTACCGAGCGTGCATCATTATTCGGTGTTGAATGTTTGAGTGTTTCAATACTATTGGTTTCGTACAAATCAGTTTCAATAATACTCGGCATAGGTGGCGCAGGGGGTTGGGCAAAAGCCGTACAGATTGTAATGCATATAACACATCCGCTCATGAATGCAGCGGTGATGCGCTTATTATTCAGAAAGAGTAACTCCGTAATTAATATCAAGTGCTGCATGGGCATATTCACTATAAAGAGTATCGGGATAGTTTTCAATGATAAAAATATACCAGGTTAGTGCTTTTTCTTTGTTGCCGATATGCTCATATAAATCCGCTATGTCTAAGTACAGTGAGGGGAGTGACTCATTATTAGGGAAAGCGGAAATATGTTGTTGGCAAATATTGATAGCGCGGTCGTATTCCTGCCGAGAACGATATATTGATTGCATCTGAAAATACACGGCAGATGCTTCATTTCCCTGCGGATAGAGTAGTAAATATTTTTGACTGAGCCGCAGGGCTTTTATATACGCATGATGATTGTGATAGAGTGAGATTTTTTTAAAAAGTTTATATGACTCAGAGGCAGATGCTGCAAAGAGAGTGCAGAATAACACAAGTATACATAGTACGATAATACTGTATTTTTTAATCATGCGAATACCCTCATTAATCATTATATCCGAAAATATCCATTACGGGATACTTATTATATCGGTCCATTTTTTTTCGTGCGTTGGACCGGTCATAGCGGATATGCTGTATAGTGAACGGTGTATCATGCCGTTTATCATTTTTATGATCATTTGTTTCAAAGAGTTCAACGGACAAAATAAATGCTTGGTCAAGCATTTCCTGAATATTTAAATCAAAAGTAAAATCAATGTCTCCGATATTGAGATTTTGCAGAGCCGGCAATGTTGCACCAAATCCGGCAATGAGTATTTTACGTTTATACTGCCGTTTTTTTACGGGTTGCAGTGATCCGACTGCAAATGTGTCATGTGATGCAATTAGTGCGGTTATCGTTTTTCCATAGGTTTGGAGCTGTTTTTCAGTTGCATTTCGTGCTTCGTGTAATGTAGTGACTGAATTCGTAACGAGATGACAATTCGATAGTTGAGCAATACCTTCGCTGATACCTGTTTCAAGTTCACGTATAACCGTTGTCGGTTGATTATCGCGCAGCCAGAGTAATACCGCTGTATTGGTAATGGACTCAAAGCGATGTTTAACGGCATGAACCATGGATTTTCCAATTTTTTTATAATCGGTTTTAATACGTGCATAAATAGCGTTCTTATTTTTAATATATGTGTTTTCAAAACAAATATAACGGTGCGCATGCAGTTTTTTCCCCATAAACATATAATTTGAAAATGATTCAGGTATATAGACAATACAGATATAGGGTCGAAATGAGTTTATTTCACGTACAATACTGCGGTAATTTGAATCTGAGTAATATCGAATCATCAGCGGGATATCATGTATAGTTGAGTAGTCAAATAAATACTGCTCGGTTGGTGCACAGGTGTTTTTCCAAAGCTCCGGCATGACCAATGCCAATGAATACTGTTGTCGTACACAATGTATACCGCTGAGCAGTATCAGAATTAACAAACAGTAAAAAAGCAAACGGCGTGTCATAGTAATCATACCTATTTTTGTGATTTCAGTTTACGAATGGCTTCGAGAATTACCGGGGCCTGTGAAAGATACGGGCGTTCATTGAGAAAAGTCTCAAATCCGCTTAGGATTCGTTGTTTTTCAGTGTTTCGTTCAATTGTTGTCATCATCTGCTCCATTAGGATCTGATACTATCAGTATCGACTGAAATAGAAAATGATTAACCGTTCATAAGGGTTGAAAAATAATATATAATAGCAGATACTCTAATAATTGTATCGGTGCTGTTTCGATGCGATAGGTGTTATCGAATAGATTATTCAAATTATTGGAGAGGAAAGGAACCCGATAATTGTTGATTTCGGGGCTTATGTCTGCTTATGCCGTTTATATCAGCTATTGAACCGCAAAAAAATAATAAGCATCGCAGCTCACTGTTTATTGATGGTCGGTTTGTTCTGGGAGTGCACAATACTATTGTCCAAAAACAAAAATTATCCTGCGGCAAAGAAGTTGATGAACAAGCATTAATAACGATAGCGGCTGCAGAAGAACGGCATCAAGCTCTGTTGTATTGTTATCGTCTTTTATCACGTGGCAGTTATACGGAGATGAAAATAAAACAAAAACTTCAGAATCGGGGCTATGAAGCAGTCTGTATTAGCGAAGTTATTGAACAGTTGAAACAGGATAGGTATATTGATGATGTTCGCTATGCCCATGCATTATGTCTGCGTTATAAGAATAAAGGTGCCGGGCGCTATAAAATAAAAGCAGCTCTTATGCGTCATGGCATTTCTGATACAATCGTGCATGATAGTATTGCGGCAACGTTATCTGAAGCAGATGAATATGCAGCGGCACGAAAGCAGGCGGCACGTATTACGGAGGGGGTGAAACTGCAATTTTCCGATCCGGCACGTATACGAAGAATTGAAATGTCCTTGAAATCAAAAGGCTTTTCAAGTAGTATTCGCGCTCAAGTAATCCGTGAATTACTCAATACACAATCAAATACGGGAGCAGTGTCATGACAAGCGGTCAAGCAATACGGGATTCTTTTTTACAATTCTATACGAATAAAGGGCACACTGCCGTTTCATCATATCCGCTCATTCCGGCGAATGATCCGACATTGCTTTTTACCGTTGCAGGTATGGTGCAGTTTAAAGATTATTTTACCGGTAATGTTGTACCGCCGTATACTCGAGCAGTCAGTATTCAGAAATGCCTGCGTGCCGGCGGGAAACAATCTGATCTTGAAAATGTCGGAAAAACACCGCGCCATAACACGTTTTTTGAAATGCTCGGAAACTTTTCATTCGGAGATTATTTTAAGAAAGAAGCGATTGAATGGGGATGGGAATTATGTACGGATGTGTTTGCAATTCCCCGTGATGCATTGTGGGTGTCCGTGTATGAAGAAGATGACGAGGCATATGGTATTTGGGAAAAGCATATCGGTATACCGAAAAACCGTATTGTCCGCTTGGGAAAATCTGAAAACTTTTGGGGTCCTGCCGGAAATGCAGGTCCGTGCGGTCCCTGCAGTGAAATATACGTTGATCGCGGCTCGTCATATGATCCGAATGGAACGGCACGCTGTGGTGAAGAAAATGACCGATTTATTGAAATTTATAATCTTGTATTTACGCAATACAATCAAGCGAAAGACGGTTCCTATACTGATTTAAAGCAAAAAAATATTGATACCGGTGCCGGTCTTGAGCGTATTGCAGCAGTACTGCAGGATGTGTCATCAAATTTTGAAACGGATTTATTTATGCCGATTATTCAGGAAACGGAAAGAATACTTGGTGTATCATATAGTGATGATATACGAGTTCCATTTAATGTTATAGCCGATCATGCACGTGCGCTGACAGCGGCGTTTAGTGAAAATGTTGTTCCATCAAATGAAGGGCGCGGTTATGTTTTACGCAGGATTTTGCGGCGTGCAACCCGATTCGGGAAAAAACTTGGTGCCGGGGAACCCTTTTTACATAAATTAGTACCGGTCATTTGCGAAATGTTTAAAAACACATATCCTGAAATCGGAAAAGACGGCGAAAGTATTCAGAAAATATTTATTGCGGAAGAGCAGCGGTTTTTATCAACTCTTGATAACGGTATGATGTTGCTGAAAGACATTATTGAAAATGTACAAAAACGAAAATTGACAGTAATCCCCGGTGATGAAGCGTTCAAATTATACGATACATTTGGATTCCCTATTGATATTCTTCGCGATGTTGCCGGTGAAAATGATATGACGGTTGATGAAACCGGGTTTGCACAGGCAATGCAGCAGCAGCGTGAACGCGGGAAAGCAAGCTGGGTAAAAACCGGCAGTATTGAACGTATTGATGAAGCGAAATTAACAGGAATACCTGCAACAGAGTTTACCGGGTATTCCGGCATTACAACTGATACCGCGATTGTAAAAATAATTAAAAACGGTGAGTTTGTTCAGCAGTCCGGTGAAGGTGATACGGTAACGGTTATAACTGAAAAGACGCCTTTTTATGCTGAATCCGGCGGACAGGTTGGCGATATCGGACGGATGATTACTGCATCGGGTGAGATTGATATTACTGATACACAGAAAGTACGTAATGATATTTTTCTGCATATCGGGTCGGTTGTTCACGGTCGTATTATGGAATCGGAAGCGGTGTCATTGAGTGTTGCGGTTCAGTATCGTCGGGCAGTTGAGAACAATCACACGGCAACGCACCTTCTTCAGGCAGCACTTCGTCGAATACTTGGCTCACATGTTGCACAATCCGGTTCATTAGTAACTTCGGAACGGTTACGTTTTGATTTCAATCATTTTGAGGCGATGACGAGAGAACAAATTAAACTGGTTGAAGATGAAGTTAATACAATCATTGCACGGGATATTCCTGTACAAACGGATGTTATGGATAAAAAAAAGGCGCTGCAATCCGGCGCAATGGCATTTTTTGGTGAGAAATACGGTGAGAATGTTCGGGTTGTTCGTGTACATGATTTTTCTGTCGAACTGTGCGGCGGGACGCATGTTCCTTCAACCGGAAAAATCGGAGTTTTTATTATTACCGCTGAATCTTCAATCGCCAGCGGGATACGACGTATTGAAGCAGTTACCGGAGGAGCGGCGATTGCATTGCTGCGGCAGCGACTGCAAATAACGGAAACATTGAGTCGACGATTGAATAGCCCTCCGGAAGAGCTTCCTGAACGAATTAGTACATTGACCAATGAAATAAAACAATTACGAAAGCAAAAAAATGCAATACAGGCACAAGTTGCCGCAGCATCGGTTGATGTCTATTTAAATAAAGCGTGTGATATTTCCGGAATCCGTTGTGTTATTGCGTCAATTACTGATGCTGATGGGCAAACACTTGCCACATTAGCTGACAGTATTCGTGATAAATTGGGAAGCGGTTTGGTTTTACTTGGTACGGCTACCGGAAATGCAGTGCAGCTTATTTGTGCCGTAACCTCCGACCTTGCCGGATCATATATTCATGCCGGTGAGGTGATTAAAAAGGTAGCAGCGCTTGTTGATGGAAAAGGCGGCGGTCAAGCACATCTTGCTCGTGCAGGAGGAAAATCTCCCGCGCAATTAGCGAATGCATTACAGCATGCAGGAACAATTATACAAGAGTGCAAAAAAATGTAAAATACAGTAGTGGGGGGGGTATCGGGTTTTTATTGTATTACAAACAATCTATCGTGTCGTAAAAGATATCTGACATAGATAAATTGTCGTTTCATAACCTTGTAAACAAAGGGTATATTTAATATGCGGCAAATGAATTGATCATTTCTTCAACATGGCGGTCAATTCGTTTATCAATTCGTTTTTCTTCATCTGAAGCAGTTTCTTTATCAATATTTTCTTTTGTGATAATAATGTGATAGGTTATCGTATTATGTGATAAAAGAATATTATGTTCATCAAATTGATTTTCACCGAATTGATAGCGTGCAAGGTCATGCAGTGCGCTCATACCGTTTATTTCATGTATCGTATTTTTAGACTTTATCATAGTTACATTCTGATTTGTCTTCCAGTTGAGTACATCAATTTCACGTAAACGATCGGTGAGTTTATCAATTTTTCGCTGATTTCCTTTAATTGCCTCAATATTATACAGACGTGAGTATGGTATACACCGAATATGTACGGTTGCTTTATTATCATATGATAAAACTATTTCCTGCAGATTATTTGTATGTATCGACCACGATGTTGGTATATGCATAGAGTAATTGTATTCGGTATTAACGAAAACACTTTGATTTTTATCAATACGAATATTTTCAAATGTTGTGCTTAACGAAGTCATAAGTGATTCAAGATCATTATCAGCAGGGCACTCAATAAAGAAATAAAATAGAAAACGGTTCTCAGCCCGTATGATAAGAATGCCATGAAATTGCCGAATACTGCCTTTATCAAATTTCTTTAAGGTGAGATAGTATTTCAATGCGGGACCATGAAAGTTTGTTATCATACGGGATTGAATAATAATATCCCGATATGTGCCGGAATTGCGTTGTTTAAATAATTGCAGGAGTTGCGGCTCAAGTGAATATATCTCATCATATATTTTTCCGTATCCGGTGGTCTTTCTGACCGAATAATTTGTATTAACTGTTCCGCGTTGAGTTACAATGGTGATATTTGTTTTCTCAGTCGTAAAATGACCTGTTTTTACTAATGATTGAAATGCAGGGATGGTTGTCGGTGCTGCAGTAATAGTAAACTCAGCAAGAATGTCGATTCCTTTATTAATGATATAAAGTTTATCATATTCTTTTTTCTGAACTTCCCAATTGTTTTCCGGTTTAATTGACATACCGGAAACCTCAAGGTCGATCCATTCAGAATCAATTTCTTTAAGCGCCGCAAAAGAAATACTTGTATATACGATGATAATTAAAAGTAATAATGTTATCGTGTTTGTTTTTAGCATCATAATAATATGGTTATTGTACGCCGCTGGTGAGCGGTGTCAACGAAAATATTCCGTGCATTGACAAGAGTATACGTATCTGATATATTGATGGAAATAAAAATGTGAGGTGTTCATATGGAGAAAAGTCCAAACTCAATGGCGCTTGCTGCAACCGTATTTAGTATTTTAGCGATGATATGCATCAGCATTGCGTTTTTTTCATTATTCGGACAAAATGTTTTCGGCTGGCCGATTAAACTTGCTTTGCCGATGACATTTATTATTCTTGGTCTGATTTTACCGCTCCCCGGTATTATTCTTGGTAGAATTGCCCGCGAACGTTTTTTTAAGGACAAATCAAATGAGGGCAGTGAACTCGGGGCATTTGGCATCATTGGCGGGTTCATTGCAATTGGTATGGTGGTTATGATCATTGTCGGTACAATTATTCAGGGGGGATTTACCTTTACGGCTGCAAAAGAAGAAGCACCGGCAGTTGATGTCGGCGCACAAATTGAACAAGCACGGCAAATTGCAACGGTTATTCAATCCAAAGCCCGCAGTTATATGCAGGGAAAGGATGAGTTTGCAGGACGTCCGTCAGTTGCTGCAATCGGTAAAAAATATGATGTTCCGATTATCGATCCATGGAGTAATGAAATTGTTTTAAAAGTATATCAACGAAAAGATGATTTCGATTTCTTTGAAGGATGGGGTGCGAGTGCATACAGTAAAGGTCCTGACGGAGAAGATCGCACTGATGATGATGTGAAACCGTAATGAGTTATATATTATTGTAATAAGGATAATAAGGGGCATGCATAGGCAGTATGCCCCTTATTATTATGTATACTTCTATGCGATATACTATTAGTATTATAATCGTTATATGCAGTCTCGGATTAATGTTCGCATGTTCTAAAGTAGAATATAGTCATATTAGCGTAACTTCAACTGATGCGATGCGTGCTATCTGTTCAGGCGGTTTGCAGTTGCCGATTCGTGAAATGACTGAACGCCGGCAGTCTGTGCGTGCTGCATTGATGAAATGCGGTGTATGGGAAAATCAAACAGGGATATGTATATACGGATCAAATATTCAGGGATGTACCGCTGATTATTGGACGGGATATTGTATTCAAACCATTCCTACCGGTATTAAGAATAATCGGGACTTAAAAATTATCACCATACCGCCGGCAACCAATGTTGCTGTCATGACAGTGCTCGGAGACTATTACGGTTTGTATAAAGCACATAGCATTATGGAGAACTATTTGCGTATGAATAATTATCTGCATAGTGGTCCGGTATGTGAATTATTTACGGTTGTTGATGAATCTCCCGCACATCAGCATGAGACTGTTGTACGATATCCGTATCGGGCAATTATTCAAGAAACACATTAATATCAATTGAGTGCGCATGCCAGCGCCGGTCTGATGATACGGCATCACGAGCGATGACATATGCAGTTGCCCGTCCCGGACAAATTGCCTGCACATGGAGAGAGGTGTAATGATCGTTCAGGGGGATAATTCTTCCTGCATAATCAGCAGCGACATTGGGGGCAAGATAACAGTATCCGACAGGGGCGGTAAATCTTGTGCTGAGCCGTATACTGTATACTCCGGTTTCACCGAAGAGAAGGTGGATTGAAGCCGGACATTGTATCATGGGGCTTTCATCAATACATTCAGGCTGTATGGTTGTTTTTTCTATTTTTAATGAAAATGCCGGAAGCTTTCCTCTGTCTGATATCCAGTCAAATAATCGAATATATTTCAATAATACCGGTTCCGGTGCAGCAGCGCTCACCGATGATGCAAATGTTTCGTTCATTATTGCAGCAACAGTTGAAAGTGCAATATGTCGGTGAATGGCAATGTAATAAGGAAGCGTTTCCCCTGAGAGCGGATGGTTCCGCAGGAAAACGGTTACTGAACGTTTTAATCGATGTTTCAAGCGCCGAGTCCATGGCAGAATGATTTCATCTAATGACGTGAATGGAACAACGGATTCCTTGAGTTTCGTGATACTATTAAGCAATTGTTCATTACAGAATGCAAGCCGGTTATCGCGTATCCGAAGTGTACGAATACGTACCAGCAAGGTATTAAGAAGTGTTTCGATGACCTGATCATCGTGTATTTCACTGCGTGCTAATAATGACACTATCGGAACAAGTGCGGCAGTAAAATGCGGGGGCGGCGGCGATGTTTTCTGATGCCGTGCGCAATATTCAATAAGTGCTCTTCTGGCACGTTCATGATACATGCAGGCTCGTGTGTGATGGTCAGGATAGTCAATACTGCTGAAATGACGGTATTGTACAGCCAGTGCATATACACGTGCTGCTGTGATGCCGGATGTTAACGGCAGTAAACAGATATCCCTGCAGGCTGTTTTAAAAAGGTTAAGAATTTCTTCTTTGAGCAATCGCGGCGACATGGTGCCGTTTTTTTTCTCTGCAGTTATGGTATATATCGGAACAGTGGGGTGTTGCACATTTGGTGTTTGAGCAGTGATGGAATACGCTTCGTATTGAGCAGACGGCAGAAGAGGAAGAAGCGAGAGCGTGCCGGCATGCCCGATAATAATATGCGGTTTTACTAATGAAACACCGAATGGCGGATGCAATCCAAGTGTATGCATGCTGAGAGTATGCTGTGATGAATGCATAATGGCATCATGAAGGAGTTTTTTGTTTTGCGGTGTATATGCATGGAGTGCGGTTATAGTAGGGGCACCGGTCGCCGGCAGAGATATTGGGTATTGCGGGGCAGAGTGCAGATGGAAGGGGAGCATATCAGGAAAGGGGGAATGAGTTATTACGGCAACAGAATCACTTTCCTTTTTAATTCGTCGTGCTGAGGTCGAATCAATCGGATTATGAAAACAGTACAAATTTTCCGGGGCAATACACGTATGTGTATCGGAGTGCTCAGGAGCGAGTGAAATATCAATTGGTGTATCAGGTAATGATTGTTGGCGTGCTGAAAGCAGCGAGGGGGTTTCTGTACATATTTGAATATCAAGGAGCATCTCACCAATAGGAGGATCCTGTTTTCCGGTAAAAACACCAAGTACAATACGTATAGAGGCGGATGTAATCGAAAGTGTAATAACTTCATCGGGGTTGATGTTATATACGGTGCGTAAGGTATATGCGCCGTTTTCTTCAAGTAGTATTTGCAGCACGGATGCATGTACATGTATTCGTAAATATAGAGTATTATCAGTAATGCCATACACTGATGCAATTGAGAGCGTATGATAGCGAATTGTTTCGGTGAATTGCCGGCATTGTGTTTTTACGGTAATCGGCAGCAGCATGTGGGCGGCAAGATTATCAGGCAGCTCAAGCCGCATGGCTATTGGACCACTATGCAGTGATGGTTTTATTGTACATCGTGCCGTGCCGTCATTAATATCAACAGAAATCGTTGTCTGTTCAATACGATACCGTGTTTCGGTATTTTCTTTCACGATAATTGTTTTTCCATACAATGCCTGAAAATAACTGCGAATATGTTCGGTTACAATTTTTTGTGCTTCGGTTATCACGTCATCATTGAGTTGTTGAAATGAATCAATATATGCAGTGATATTTTTCCAGCGTTCGGGAGAAACGGAGTTCTGAAAACAGGAAATACTATCAGCAGTTTCGCCGAATAATGCATGTGCAAGTTCTTCATCGGTTATCAAACGCAATGCGGCATTGAGATCCTGTGCTCTGATAAGAGGAATAAGTTCAAATGAAAAAATCTGTTCAGCAAGAAAATGTGCCAGATTAGGTTCACTGCGGAACAAGTTTTCAATTAATGATACTTCCGTTTCTTCATCGCCGGCGCGAATAGTGTTTATCAGCTGAATAAGTCCATCTTCGGACAGGTCAGGGTTATGATGGATACGAAGTTGCCGAAGAACGGCAGCTGTTGAATGAGTATCATCAATGATTGATTTTAACGGAACGTATAAAGCCCGTTCGGCATGTTTTTTTTCGATAGCTGATAGTGCGGGGGCAGCATGCTGTCGGCATTGTGAACAAATTCCGTGCAGGTATGCAGTACCGTTGAACGGCTGATTGCCGATATACACTCGAAAACTAAATGTTTCACCGTTTTTTGATGAAGATTCATGGCGAACATCGGCAATGGTTACTGCTTCCGATGGCGGCGTATACACGGTTAATCGTGCGAGTGTCGCTGATTCATGATCTGTCGGAATGGTTTCAATACGCATCTTACCGGTTTGATGAAGCGGCAGTGCAAGCAGTTCCCTATGTTCATAAGAATCAATAATCAATGCGGTAAGAGAGTGCGCACTGCCGGATAATTGCAGGGCGGTATTTTCATTATCAGGTTGTCGTGCAGGTATCCTTAAACATTGAAGGTTTTTTCCGATAAGCGGGAAAATATGTAGCGGAAGCAGATGAAAGGGCAATAAAGACGGTAATGCGTTTATCGGTATATCCGATTTACCGGCACGCAGACGCATGACTGTTCGCGGCAGAATAACCGGTTCAGCAACAGTATTTGAATTCCAGAATGGGAGGGAAGCATCTATCATTTGATAATGAATACAATGCGGGGTTTTTTGAGTTGCATGAATAAACGTAAAATATTTGCCGGTAATAATACTATTATTATTTCTGAATGATGATAAATGTGTCATGGTATGATATCATAATAGCATTAAGAACAAAAGAAAAGGCAGAAAAGAGTATGTTTGTATTAATAATCATACTCCTTTCCAATACCGCAAACGTTTGTGTTTTGCGTACAATTAATAACGATTGTAAAATGCGGAGATATCAAAATACAATGTTTCTTCATCTCCCTTAATGGTTCGAATTGTGAGCACATCAAAGAAGTGTCCGTCCTCGCTGTATATTTTTTGGACAAGGACGCGATGACCCGGGAACTTCCGTCGGAGGTACTGATACTCAGCATCAACACCTTCATAATCGAAAGTAACGCCGCCTATGATAACAGCATTTTCCGGTGTATAACCGTTGCCGCCACCATAGTTTACAGTGTGCATGTTTTGCATAAGGTTCCCCTCCCTATTGCAGGTTGCATTTAATATATAACTATGTTGCTTTATGTATAACGAATAAAAGCAAATTTTTCAAGTAAAAATCGAAATAAATTATTATTTTTTTTATACGTTCAATAATGCGGTTTTATGCACGTGTGATTCATGCATATATACCTGATATAGAGCGTATATGGTTGAAATTGTTTCTTGATTATTTTATTGTGTGGGGTATACTCGTTCAATATACTTCATGTTATTAAAAAAAGGAATGAGAAATATTATGGTATTGTATAACGGCATTACAAAAATAAGTGTATTACTTTTATTATTTATAGCGGTGTGTTTCTCAGCCTATGCAGTGTGTATGGACCCATCTTTATATACCAATCATCAAATAATAGAACAGGCAGCTGCAGCAGGAAAAACGACTGATGCATATTTAAGCAGTATCAATAGAAAGCAGCATTTACAAGGAATGAATGTTCCGCCGCCGCCAAGTCGTATGCCGCTGCGGTATGGATCACCAAAATATTTGGTACTTTTAATTGAGTTTTCTGATACCAATGCAATACCGCCCTTTCACCCGCTTGATACAAAATCACTTTATTCCAATTTGTTAAACGGGACAAATAGCGTTCGGGCGTATTACAATGAAGTTTCATACGGAATGTATACACCGCACTTTGATGTATTTAAACTAACGAACAGAACGGCATATAATCATGATTATTATATCAATGAGAATCCATACCCGGGGGGACCGCGAAAATTAGTTGAAGAAGCAGTGCACTATGCGCAGGATCAGTTTGCCGGTATAAACTTTGCTGATTATGATAATGATAATAATGGTGATATTGACGGGATTATTGTTATTCATTCCGGGCAGGGATTTGAAACAACCAGTACAGCAGGTTTAATTCATTCGCATATGTGGTCATTACCGAATGGCGGGTATATGACTCGTAACGGTGTTGTGGCTTTAACCTATACAATGCAGCCGGAATACCGACTTGCCCCCGGCGATCAGACAATAGGAGTATTTGCGCATGAGTTATGTCATGTGCTTGGCGGGGTTGATGTTTATGATACTGATATGTCTTCTGATGGTGTTGGCAACTGGAGTTTGATGAGCAGAGGTTCGTGGAATGGAAGTCCGAGCGGCAGCAGTCCGTCACATCTTGATCCGTGGCATCGGATTGCGATGGGGTGGGTTAAACCAACAGTTATAAAATCGCCACAGCAGCATTATAAACTAACCAATATACATGATGCACCGCAGATTTTGCGTATTAATGCCGATCAGTCCGCAACAGAATACTTCCTTATCGAAAATCGACAGACAAACGGATATGACAGCGCTCTTCCCGGCAATGGTATTTGTATATGGCATGTTGATGATTTAGTTAATCCGAATATGCCTGAATGGAATGAATATCATCCGATGCTTGCTCTTGAACAGGCTGACGGTGATTTTGATTTATATGATCCGCATGATGCGCAACAGGGTGATGCGTTTGATCCGTGGTATACGAATAATACTCAGATGAATAGCGGGGTCTTCGGAAAAAACACTACTCCATCATCATTAAAATATGATGGTACGCCAAGCGGTATCCGTATCAGCGGTTTTTCATCGAATGACTCGGTTATGCGATTGAATGTCAATCTTACCGGAGATCATTCAGGAGATTATTCACTCACCCGCGTGTATGACGGTTATTCTGAGTTTCATTCAATTGCAAGTAATATGACGCAGTATTATTATATTGACATTGCTTCACAGGATAGCATTTTGTATTTTCAAACAGATGGTACAGGCGATATTGATATATTTGCAAAGTTCAATAGTGTGCCGAGTTTTATAAACTATGATCAGTATTCAGAAGGTTCCAGCAGTAAGGAAAGTATTACGATTACCGAACATGACGGACCGCCAATACAATCAGGGCGCTGGTATCTTATGGTGTATGGATTTTCCGCAGCGAATTATCGTTTAGATGTTTTTCTAAATAAAAGTAATGTATTGTATAATAGTGTTTGCCGAGATGTAACATGGGGTCCGTCACCTGTCGGATATAACAGTAAACGTTTTGTTATTCGCCATCTTCCACCGACTGCGAATATTGAGATTTATAATGCATTCGGCGAACGGGTGTATTATTGGACTCCATTTAATTCGTATGGCGAGATTATATGGGATCTTCAGAACGAACAGGGTATACCGGTTGCACCCGGGATATATTATATCAGTATTACTGATGGGGAAACTAATGATCATTGTATTATTCCATTTGCGGTTGGTGCGGAATAATCAGATAAATAGTTCCATCTGTTGTGCTAATTGCTGCCGTACATGTTCAGGATTGTTTCGTATATCTGATTTATTATAATGGAATTGTATATTTAATTTATTTAATTGACCGGTAAAGCCGTTTTCCTGTTCAGGGACAAGACCAAGTATTGTTACTTCGGGTTTCAGAAGTCCTTTATCAAGGTCTTTTGCGGCTTCAACAGCGGCAATATCAAGTTCCCCGTGCTGTGCTGCGGCAGACTCGCCAATAAAAATTAATCGCGGCATACACTCCTGCATTAATGATAGTGCACTTTGTGTTGATAATGCTTCTCCCATAAACGGGAGCATATTACGTTTACAAAAGTCTTTAATAAATGCAGTGATATCCGCATCTTTATCGATAATAAATACCCCTGATTTATTTTTACTGCGTCGGTACGGGATATTCGGGTTGCCTTCAATAATTTCAGCCCATTCTTTCGAGCTGCGTATAGACATCGGAATTTCTTCGCCATCACGAATAAGCAGCTTTCGCCGATAGGAGTAAATATTTGTTTTTGCGATAATTCTTCCATCAGAAACGATATCTTCAAACTCTTTTTCTCGGCGTAATTTTTGTGCCCGTTTAATCCCTGATCGAATCTCAGTAAGCAGTGTTTTATTGAGGATATCACCATAATGCAGCAGTAAAATATCTTCGTCAGGTATACCAAGGTCGGTCAATATATAAATGGATTCACCGTGTGTAACATGTTCAATGACTTCAGATAAGGGTAAGAAAGCCCCCGGGGGGCGATAATAATGCGGGTATCGGGAAATCAGACGTTTCATCAGTACCCCATCGGGATAATCAAGATCATCGGTCAGCGCAACATTCAGGCACAGTATATCATGTTCTTTTAAATACAGCGTATCCGTGAATTCAGGAGTTCGGATACGCGGAATATTCGCTGTTGCTTTATTAAAATCTGCGGGGTCGTTGTTTTTCTGTGCGCGGCGAATAAGCTGCTCAATAACACGTTTCAGTTGCTGGAGCGGTGTTAATTCAGCGGTGTTTTTTTCATGCAGAATAGTACCGGCTTGTATGCGCAGATTATGTCCGAGATCAATCGGTTCAAGAAGGATTTTATTAATTGCAAAGTCAGGGTTTTGTAAAAACACCCCTAATGGAACTTTCATGGACACTCTCCCATTATGTGTATTGCATGTACCTGCTGTCGGTATACATGATAATAATCGTTATTGCTACTACTGTAAGATAATAGTGTATGTAATTATTTCCATAAGCATATGCTGCAGATTAAAACAACCATCATTATTTATAGTTATAGAGCTACAGTTTTATTTATTTTATAATGAGCAATAAAAATGCACAGTATATAATTATGTACAAATAATCATAAATTATTATTGCACGTTGTATATATCGTCAGGATGTTATCCGCTATAGTATAGATTATGTCAATAGTATCGTTGGCATGAAGGTTTGCTGTATATGTCGTAATCATTATCAAAATGCTTGACATTCATTCATTTGCTCACTACATTCAATTATTCATGAAGTTGTTTTCCTATACACACGGCATTTAAGAAAATTAACGTTATAAGGAGTATTCAATGAGACTAAAAATACTTGGTAGTATTATAGGTAGTATTATGATTTTGGCGGCTGTGCTGTATGCACAGGATACCGCAAATCCGCATGAACTGTTAAATTTAAGCGGCGGGTCACGTGATTTGGGTATGGGCAGTGCAGCGGTTGCTAATGAGAACGAAGTGCCTGCTCTAATTGTTAATCCCGCAGCATTAGCCTCAACAGAATTACTGAGTATTAGTGTTGCGTCAGCATTTGGCAATAATTCTACATATTTTATGGGCGGTGTTGGCATTCCGACTGATTATGGTGTTGTTGGTGTGGCGATTCGATATATAACAGTGCCAACGAATGTATTGCATACATCAAAGGAGCTGGTGTTCGGTCCGGGATTACGAAGCGGTATTGTTGCTGATTGCAGTTGGTCAAAACTACTTACAGAACAATTTTATTTTGGTTTTGGTTTAACCCTTGCATCAATAAACGGTATCAAACCGAAGGAGTTGCCGAATAATACATGGGTTAATGGAACAAACCTCGGTGCGGCGGTAGAATCGAAAAATGCAACGCAGATTGGATTAAATCTCGGTGCAATTTATAAACTACCGGTCAATACTGTTTCCGGCGGGACGGGGATTGAGTATGCGAATATTGGTTTAAGTCTCTGCGGTATTGGTAATGGAGCAATGGATTTATATCATAATACTTTAGCATTACGTTTTGGTCCGGCGATGAAGTTTCTTGTAACTGAAGATATGAGTCTTCGTTTAAATAGTGATGTTATTTTTCCGTTATGGTCAATTCTTATTGATAAAAGCAAATATCCTGCATATGACGGCGCCGGTATGAAATGGGGTCTTGGTATGGAAATGGGATTTTTGGAAACGTATTTTTTACGTGCAGGGTATTTACTGAATTCACGATACAATCAAGTTTCATTCGGTGCGTCATATAATTTAAAACTAAAATCAAAAGACGACAGTGATACTGCACCGAGTGCAATTCGTATTAATCTTGGATTCCAACCGTATATGCTTACGGTATTGGACGACAACGGTATACCGTCTGAAGAAAATAATATGAATATTATTCTTGGTTTTGATATGGCGCTTGGCACTCCTGATCGCGAAGCACCAAAATCAGAATTGAAAAGCGATGGCGGCAATAAAGATGAAACCAGCGGTGAAGTGTTTATTTCACCGGGAGTTCAGGATGGAAACGCTGATGCGGTAAAGGTAAAAATTAACATCAAGGATAATAAACAGCTTCGCGGGTATCAATTTGAAGTTGTACCGTATGAAGATTGGACGGATGAGAAACAATCATATTATCAATCACCTTCCGTTGAAGGTTGGGTATATGGTCAGCCTTCTTCAGTATCTCCTGCACCGGCGAAGAAAACGAATAAAAAATTAACCCTTGCGAAACCGGCTATTGTAACAACAGGGGCAAAGAAAAATCCGAATGCGGTATATACTGAACGCAAAGAACATACCTATATTGCACCGCATACCCTTAAGGATGCAATTCGGCGACTGTTTGGCAAAACAACTGAAGAACCGGATGTGAATGATGTTGAGTTTCGTGGTGTTGACGATAACGGCAATCCGCTGCCGGATGGTAAATATGTTATTCTCGTTAAAGCATGGGATTATAATAATAATATGGCAACCAGCAAACCGATGATTGTTGTTGTTGATAATACGCCGCCGCATGCTGAAGTAACGGCCTCCGAACGTATCTTCTCACCGAATAATGACGGCAATAAAGATACGGTGAGTATTACACAGAATTGTATCAGTGAATCAGCGGACACCTGGTTCGGGATCATGAGTGATTCGCGGGGAACTCCTGTTCGTGCATGGCGTTGGACCGGTCAACCGGAACGAACGATTGTTTGGGATGGTAAACAGGATAACGGGAAAGTTGTACCTGATGGGGTTTATGCATATAAATTAACCGGTATGGATAAAGCAGGCAATAGTATTGTCGTGAAAACCCGTACTATTGAAGTGAATACCAAAGCAAATCAAGTCTATGTTGGTATTGATCGTGAGAAATTTTCACCAAATAATGACGGTATCGCTGATACTATTACCTTAAAACCCGTTCTTTCAAGTACGGAAGGCCTTGCGCAATGGAGTTTGATTATCAATTCCGGATCAGGGAAAGAAGTAAAACGATGGAAAGGTACAACCACCGGACCGGAAGCATCATATATCTGGGACGGTTCATCAGACACAGCAGTTCCGGTTACCGACGGACGCTATCAATATCATTTGGAAGCACAGTATGAAAACGGTGATGCTCCGTCATCAGTAGTGTATGAAGTTATGCTTGATAGGACACCACCGAGTTTTCAATTTATTGTTGGTCCTGATGATAATCCGAATGCGCCGTTCTCACCGAATGGTGATGGAGAAAACGAATTGTTGTTATTACAATTTAAAAACTTTGATGAATTGAATAATGTTGCAGAATGGCGTGTTGACATTACCGATGCAAGCGGTGCTGCATTCAGAACGCTGGTCGGATCAAACGCCCGTCCGCCGGAAAGTATTGTTTGGGATGGTATTTCCGATACCGGTGAACGGGTACAAGCGAACGCAAGTTATTCGGCTACCGCAACCGCAATTGATGAACTTGGCAATACGACCGTTTCACCGGCACAGCCGATTCGTATTGATGCAACAGCGCCGGCATTTGTACTTGAAGCTTCGCCACAGCCGTTCGGACCTGATGATGACGGTCATAATGATACTCTTACGATTAATATAAAACAACTTGGCGGAGAACAGGGAATTACCGAATGGACGGTTACGGTCTATCCGATATATCGAAAAGTTGCTCGTGATGGTTCGGTTACCGAATCTCGTATGACTGAACGTCCATTTAAACGGTGGAGCGGTACCGGTACACCGCCTGCACAGATTGTCTGGGATGGGAAAAATGATAACGGTGAAGAAGTTGATTCAGCGGTCATATATGACATTGTCATTGAGTGTAAAAATATTCTTGGTGTTGCCGGCTCTGCGGAAACGAAAGTTGAAACGGATATCTTAGTTATTTGCCGGAACGGTATCTGTAAAATTCGGATTCAAAATATTGAGTTTGATTATAATAAAGCAACGATTCGGCGTTCAGCCTATCAGTTGTTGAACCGATTAGGGCGTACATTGAAAAAGTTCCCGCAATATACGATTGTTGTTGTCGGGCATACTGATAACACCGGCTCGCGAGAACGGAATGAAGAATTATCGCAGCAGCGGGCGGAATCGGTGATTGCCTATCTTAAGAAAAAAGGCGTTAAAAATGATATTGCCGCTAAAGGCGTTGCATGGGATGAACCGATTGCAGATAATGAAACAGAATATGGACGTCAACGGAATCGGCGTGTTGAGTTTATCTTGAAAAAGAAATAAAACAGTATTTAGAATATCATGAAAACCGGTGTATCAAAAATGATCGCCGGTTTTATTTTATTTGTTTTGTAAATATTTTCGGGTGTGCATGTGTGCAAAGAGCATTGTCGCATGCCTGCGTATACGAGAGGTTACTATGGCAAGAAAAACAAGTATGAGAAACGTTGTTTTAATAACAGGCTGTTCAAGTGGTATCGGACGTGCAGCCGCACTTTATTTTCATGCCAGAGGGTGGAAGGTTATTGCCACTATGCGTTCACCGCACAAAGAAAAAGTTCTTACACAACTTGAACAGTGTATTTGTCCGCGGCTTGACGTTACTGATACAAAAACAATTCGGAATGCAATTGCTGCCGGCATACAAAAATTCAAAAAGATTGATGTGGTAGTAAACAATGCCGGATATGGCACGACCGGTGTTTTTGAACACATATCGAAGCAGAAAATACAAAAACAATTTGATACGAATGTATTTGGTTTGATGGAGGTTATTCGGCAGATATTACCGCATTTTCATAAACGGAAAAGCGGTACTATTATTAATATTACATCAATCGCCGGACGGATGGCATTTCCGATACATAGTATTTATAATGCATCAAAATGGGCGGTTGAAGGATTTTCAGAAGCGTTGTATCATGAACTTCGTCCGTTTAATATTCATGTTAAACTTGTTGAGCCCGGGATAATAAAGACTGATTTTTATTCACGATCAATGGATAGAGGGTATAATAAAAATGATAAAAAATATACATCTATTCTTGATGAGTATCACCATGGGCAACATAAAATGATGCCGCACAGTGCTATGCCGGAGGCTGTTGCGAAAGTTATATTTCGCGCAGCAGTACGACGCGGACGAAAATTCAGGTATCCTGCTGCAGGTGGAGCACGAATGCTGTTACTGATGAGAAAATTGTTGCCGGATGTGCTTATTATGAAAATGATAGAGACATCAATGATGCGCCGGTCAGCAAAGCATTAGAATCCATTGTACGCATTGATGATACGTCATGTATTCCGTATATGATAGATATCAGTGTATGTTACAATACGTCTTTATTGTTAGAAAAGCGTGTTATGAGTTATTAAGGGGTATTGATGATGCATCGGATAACATTGCTGAAGTACATGATACCGACGGTGCAGCGGCAACGTTTATTTTTACTTTATATGAAAATAATTTTTATGACGGCTGTTGATAAAACCGCAGCCCCAACCGGATTTGAACCGGTGTCTTCGGAATGAGGGTCCGATGTCCTGACCGGGCTAGACGATGGGGCCGTTGTATTACGTATTATGCAGCATTATCGCTGCGATAAAATAAAATAAGTGCGCTGGGGGAGAAGGACTCGAACCCTCACAACGTGAGCCAGAGTCACGCGTCCTGCCATTAGACGATCCCCCAGAATATGCTCACAGTGTTTTTTATCATTCTCAAACACTATAATGCATCTATGAGGAAGCAACATTATAATGAACGGTAAAATGCATGTCAAGATAGTAATATACTGTGTGCTGATATGAAGTATCGGTATACTATGTTTAATCAATCGCTGCTATGGTGTCATAGCGATCGGTCGGCAGTCTTGATAAACAGAGTATATATCAGAATTGTTTTCTGCATTGAAGCGTTTTGAGGAAATTTGGCGGTTTTATATACCGTATATATTTGTGTAATCTATAGTATATTCTTTTACTGACATCTATGTATGGAAGCAAATAAAACAGCATAAATAGTATTTTTATTGTAATATGTGCTATTAATTTTTCCAATGCTGCCGTGACTTGTATAAAAATTATAAACTCATGATTATCGATTTTCTCAATATTAAATCTGTGTAGCGACAGGAAATAGTATTACTATTAGTATCAGCGGTCTATTACAACTATATACTTTTCGATACTGATATGTTTACACTGCGTATGACAAGAATTGACAGGCATTCAATAGCGGATTAAAGTTATTTAAGTATTGTAATAGATAGTGAGATACAATGAAAAGAACGTCAATCATAACATATTTTCATCAGCATCGCTATACAGCACAACTTTCCGGCGCATCGGATGAAGCAATGCCGTTATATTTCGCTCCGCGTATTAAGAAACGGGCAACTGCATTATTAGTACATGGTCTTTTTGCGTATCCATGGGAAATGAAGCATCTCGGTCAGGAATTATCACGAAACGGGTATGAGGTTATCATTCCACTATTGCCCGGTCATGCATTTTCTCCGGCAGCATTAGCCGTAACATCATATAAGGATTGGATCAATGCAATTATGAGCTGGAGTGAGCGGATTAGTGCACTCAATCAACATTTTATACTTGTCGGTGAATCACTGGGTGCGATGCTTAGTTTATACTGCGGAGCGGAACTATGTCGTATAAAGCGTGCTCCATTGGGGATTATATCATGTTCGGCGGCATTTACGTTGCCGTTGCGTCATCATTTATCGGCACGAATTGCCCGCCGGATTCATCCGTTTCCGAAAGTACGGGTATCCTCTGTGTATCGGCATGTTTATATGTCGCATATTGCATCAGCAGCGGTAAGAGAATTATTGCGCCTGAAAAAACAAGTACATAAACGTCTTGCATATATTTCATGTCCGGTTGGTGTTTTTCATTCGAAAAATGATCGTTCAGCATTGATACAGGGCAGTAAAAAAATTGCTGCAGCAGTTTCATCACAACAATTTTATTATCGCTGGTATTCCGGAAGTGCGCATGTGCTGATTACACCGCAATCCCCTGATTACCAATCTCGAATACAGGATATTTGCGGTGTTATTAATAATATGCTGCAATTCTGATGATGCTGTTGTATATTGTGTATGAGTAGCGGAGAAGAATAGGTCTTGAAGAGCAATAATTATAAACTTCTATCAATAATTACTATCGGGAATTTGTTTAATACAATAGGAAGCGCAAAGAGATAATAAAATATTCTGAATATATGTTCATTGAATATATCGGAGCATATTAATTATAGTATATTTTCGTATTGTGTTCGGTCAGCCTGTAATTTCGGGGATACGCAATGAATCAAAAAAGGTTACTACATTTGTACCGAGTTCATTGCCGAATAATGAATAGTAATAACCAACAGTATGTCCGCCAAGGAATTCCCATTCATCAATAATGCCACGGGCGACGAACTGATGTATTCGTTCGCGAATATTTTCCGGAACGGCAGTAATTGCTATGCCGGATTGTTCGGCATATGCGGTTACAAATACAGTGTAGCATTTTTTTTGCATACTACTGACTGCCGGCGGCGGGAATGGGCCTTCCGGGAAGAGGCGTGTATATTCATTTTTATCTAAGTATAAATATATATACAAATGTTCCGGTTTTTGAACTTCAAGAACCCCTCTAATTTTATAGTGATTACACGTAACAAATTCACCTTCTATGGGGGTATAATCAGGAATGCAGGGTGCGGATGACCGAGTTTCTTTGGAAATGATATCCTCCTGCGGTGCTTCTTCAATAACAAGCGTTTTTTTTGTTTGGCAGGTTATATTAAAGAATAATACAAGAGTTATTATCAGGATTGGTATTAATAATTTTACCGGTAGTTTCATGATATGATACATATCGGCATGAGGGGTGAAAACTTTATTATTCACGGATTAAAATTATAGGTTATATGCTTTACTATTTTGAAATGTCGCCGACATTATCAATAACGCAGTATGGAGGCACGTGTGCAAAAGTTTATCATTAATGGAAAGTGTTCATTACACGGTACGATACAAGTTCACGGAGCAAAGAATGCAGCACTGGCAATTTTACCGGCAGCATTATTAACATCAGGGGAATCTGTTTTACGCAATGTTCCGCAGTTGCGTGATATAAAAACAATGTGCAAAGTTCTTGAAGTATTGGGGGCGTCGGTACAGATAACGGATACATCAATCAGCGTTAATACAGAAAATATAAAAAATATTCGTACACCGTATGATTTAGTAAAAACAATGCGTGCGTCAATCTATGTTCTTGGTCCGCTCATTGCACGTTTTAAGCAAGCGGAAGTCTCATTGCCGGGGGGGTGTGCAATAGGACAACGACCGATTGATCTGCATTTAAAAGGTCTGGAAAAAATGGGAGTTGATATTTCCATTGAACGCGGTTTTGTTGTTGCCCGGACAGAAAAATTGCGTGGTGCTGAAATTATTTTTGATAAAGTATCAGTTGGTGCAACGGTTAATCTATTGATGGCGGCAACGTGCGCAGAGGGTGAAACTATTCTTCGGAATGCTGCGCAGGAACCTGAAGTAACCGATATTGCGCAATGTCTGGTACATATGGGAGCAAATATAAATGGCATCGGCACTGATGTTCTTCACATTACCGGTGTATCGGCATTATCACCATATAATTATGATACAATTCCTGATCGAATTGTTGCCGGGACATATATTCTTGCTGCAGCGATAACACGCAGTAAGGTAAGTATCAAAGATCTGGATATAAAACACCTTGGTGCACTCATTACGAAACTCAAAGAAATGGGAGTTCGTTTTACCAATATTAATACACGTGAAACATTGGTTGATGCAACACATGATCTGACGGCATCGTATATTAAAACAATGCCCTATCCGGGATTCCCGACTGATATTCAGCCATTAATGATGGCGCTCATGACAACCGTCTCAGGAAATAATCTTATTCATGAAACAATATTTGAAAACCGATTCACCCAAATAGGCGAACTTGTTCGCATGGGGGCTGATATAGAAGTTGATGGCGAGTATGCGGTTATACAGGGAGTGCAGCGCCTTTCCGGTGCTCCGTTGATTGCTTCGGATTTACGGTGCGGTGCAGCATTAATACTTGCCGGGATGGCGGCTGAGGGAAAGACGGAAGTTGATCGCATTTATCATATTGATCGCGGATATTATAAAATAGAAGAAGCGCTTCGCAGTATCGGAGCGGATATCGTCCGTGCATAGGCCGGATGATAACAATGGTAATGCCATGAAAGGTGGAATGACATGATACGAGGATTATACACCGGTGCAAGCGGGATGAAAACCCAACAGGAGCAGATGAATAATATTGCGAATAATCTTTCTAATCTAAATACAACAAGTTATAAACGCGATACAACGGTTTTCAAAGCGTTTCCGGAAATGCTGCTTCGACGGATGAATGATGATGAAATTTATAAGTATCCTATGGGATCGGTTGATCAGGGGAATATCATCGGAAAACTCGGTACCGGTGTTGAAACGAATGAAGTGTATACGCAATTTGAACAAGGGGGAATACAGCATACTGAAGATCATTTTGATTTCGCACTTGAAGGAAGAGGCTTTTTTACCATTGAAACTCCCCGCGGTATTGCCTATACGCGGAATGGGACTTTTATGATTGATAAGAATAATTATCTGGTAACAAAAGAAGGAGATTATGTTCTTGGTGAGAAAGGGCGTATACAGGTCCAGACGAATAATTTTGAAGTCAATGAAGATGGCGCCATTATGGTAAATGCTGATTTATATCAGCCCGGTGAGCGGGTTGTTGAAAATCGGGAGAATAATTGGAATGGAGCTATGGTGATTGATCGTTTCCGTATTGCTGATTTCCGGGAGTTACGCGGACTGCGCAAACAGGGGAATAGTTTATATTCAGCAACAAAGCTTTCCGGCAGTGAACGCACTGCGCGGGTTCGTCCGAAAGTACTGCAAGGAATGCTGGAAACATCAAATGTCAATCCGGTTACCGAAATGACACGGATGATAGAAGTAAATCGCATGTATGAAGCAAGCAGTAAAACGATTCAGGCGCATGATCGTGCGCTTGAACAATTAATAAATTCAGTAGCACGGGTATAACCCGTTTACGGTCTGACTGACCGTTTCGATGCCGACCGGACCGTTTTACGGAAGTCGGCGTCACCACTTTAGTAAGGAGGTGGCGCGTATGATACGCTCACTATGGACTGCCGCAACCGGCATGTCAGCTCAGCAATTTAATATTGATACTATTTCAAACAATCTTTCAAACATTAATACGACGGGATTTAAAAAGAACCGTCCTGATTTTGAAGATTTACTCTATCAGACAATACGAACATCGGGGACACCGGCAACGAATCGAAGTGTTCGTCCGGTTGGTGTTGAGGTTGGTGTCGGAACACGTGTTGCCGGTACACAAAAAGTGCATACGCAGGGTTCGCCGAAACAAACAGGACGTGCGTATGATGCTGCTATTTTTGGTGAAGGAATGTTTAAAGTGCAGATGTATGATGGGACTATCGGATACACCCGTGACGGTTCATTTAAAATTGACAACACCGGCACTTTATTGAATTCGCATGGATATATTATTAATCCCGATAATCCGATTGTTTTTCCGGAAGGGCATCTTGAAGATAGTGTTACGATAGATGAAACAGGAAGAGTGTACTGCAAAGTCGGCGGGAGTGATCAGATTATTGAAGTTGGTCAATTAGAATTGTTTCGATTTGTCAATGTTGAAGGAATGAAAGCTATCGGCGGAAACCTTCTGAAAGAAACAGCAGCATCGGGACCGGAAATAGCAGGGCTGCCCGGACTGGACGGCTTTGGTACGGTTCAGCATAAGTTTTTAGAAATGAGTAATGTGCAAATTGCTGATGAAATGGTTAATATGATTGTTGCACAACGTGCATATGAGTTTAATGCAAAAGCAATTCAAACCAGTGACAATATGCTATCAACAGCAGTGAATTTAAAACGGTAATATAATTCTGAACGTCTGAACAGACGGAGGAAATCATGCGGAAAGTGTTTTTAACACTGATTTTGATAATAAGTATCATGATTGCAGCAAGTTATACGATACTCACGGCGCCGGTCTATTATAATTATTTCTATGAAGAAGAGATACGGCGTGTGCTTGATGCTCATATCGCAGAGTTGAATAACAGTCATGATGATACATATTCATATACGATTATTGCAATTGATCAGCCGGTTTCTGAGATTACCGCTGCATCTTCCTTCGAATTAGTTCATCCTGATAAACTGCTACAGTGCGGGATGTATCGCTTAGCAGTGAATATTCTTGATAATAATCATACTCGCGAAACGATATATGTACGTATAAAACTTCGTATACATCGTATTGTTGCTGTTGCCGCACGGGATGTGCTTCCCGGTGAGATAGTAACAAAGGATGCGCTTATTAAACTGATGCATGGTATCAGTACTGATGATACGACGGTATTAGCGTATTCAGCTGTTCTTGGTCAAAAAGCAAAACGTGCTTTTCATGCCGGGCATACGTTTGTAAAAGGTGATGTTGCAATGGTGCAGGCGGTCGTAAAATCATCACCGGTTATGATAACCTATATGAATAACGGTATTACGATATCCGTACGTGGCACTGCACTGGAAAATGGTGTTCTCGGGGAAATGATACAAGTTCGGAATATTAAAACCGGGACCGTTATATTTGCACGTATTATTGATACAGGGAAAGTTGCTGTTCAATAACATGTATGAAATAAAGGAGAAATGTTTATGAAGATACAACGATGGCATAGTGCGATACTGTTGTTATTGCTGTTATTATTTCTTTTCTCATCAGAACTCTCAGCAGTATCGGTTCGTATTAAAGATATATCACAGGTTGCCGGTGTACGGGATAATCAATTAGTCGGGTATGGATTAGTTGTTGGTCTTGCCGGAAAAGGGGATAACGGTAAATCTAAACTGGCACGTGAAACAATGGCGCGGCTGCTGGAAAAGTTTGATTTATATATTTCACCGGATGATTTTGAATCACGGAATATCGCAACGGTTGTGGTAACCGCAACACTGCCGCCGTTTGCGCGAAACGGGGAAAAAATTGATATTACCGTTTCATCAATTGGTGATGCACGGAGTTTGAGCGGCGGGGTATTGTTGCAGACACCATTGTATGCGGCAGATGGCAATATTTATGCGGTGGGGCAAGGGGTTATTTATGTTGCCGGTACGAAAAAAGGTGAACGTGAGAGCGCTAATAAAACAGTCGGGTATATTGCAGCAGGAGCGTTAATTGAACGTGCGGTAACCAGTGATTTTGTTATTAATGAAAAGATACAACTTATATTTTCTGATCAGGATTTCGCAACGGTTAGTGCGGCAGCAAAAGCGATTAATGCAGCATATGCGGATGCAAATGCGATTGCAGAAGACAGCGGGTTATTGTCAATGACTGTTCCGGCTGAGTATGCGGATAATCCTGTCGCTTTCCTTGGTATCATTGGATCGGTGGAAATTGAACCGGAAACGATTGCTCGGGTTGTTGTGGATAATAAAACCGGAACAATAATTATGGGTGGTTCAGTTCGTATTAGTGCAGTAGCAATTGCGAATAGAAATTTAAGCATTAAAATTGAAGATAATGGCAATACTGCCCGGCGAAATAAAAGTCAGGGTGTTACCGGACATATGATTGCACTTGATGAGGTTACGGATGTTAATGCTGTTGTTACGGCATTAAATGCGGTAGGAGCATCAACCGATGATATTATTGCAATATTGCAGGCATTAAAAGCAGCAGGCGCATTGCATGCACATTTACAAGTACTATAGGAAGAAAAACAATGAACGGAATTAGCAGTTTTAATTTAAACGGTATATATTCAGCCTATGCAGCGCAAAAAGACGTTTCAGTGTCAAAATCGCTCAAAAGAAAACTTTCCGGAAGTTCGGATAAACCGGTATCATCAGTGAAAACGGCAAAAAAAAAGGCAAAAGAATCGTTGACCGGTGAACTTAAACAACTTGATTTTGTTTCACGTCAGTTTGAATCGCTGTTTTTACATCAACTGATTAAATCGATGCGGAAAACCGTTGCAAAAAATGAGCTTTTCAACGGCGGGTGGGCAGAAGAGGTGTATACTGATATGCTGGATATGGAGCGTGCGGGATCATGGGCAAATACGCGTTCATTTGGGCTTTCCACGGTGCTATTTGAACAACTCAGTGAAGGGGTTACCGGAAAATATCAGCAAACACTTTCAAAAAATGATATTACTGCAATCAAAAAATCTTTGTTAACATCATCAACTGATAATTCAGATATTTCGCTGAAAATATAATTTTCAATAATGGAAAATCTGTGTAAAAAATAGTCTGTTTTTCGTATAATATATTCACAATACCTTTATTATGAAAAAAGCATGGTAATTACACTAACTGACATACATTGTAACCGATATTTTACTGTAATACCAGCTGAAAAGATAGTTTATAAAAAACAAATATAACGATATTAGGTACAATAATTGCTCGTTATTAAGTGATGAAATTATGCCGTTTATCAGCATATGTAATAAATATGAAAAAAGAGAGTATATTAATAGTATATTTTCTGTACCATGATATGTTGTAATACTGCAGTATATGCGGTTTGAATGGCATTAATACCTATTATCGTATAGAGGAATGCATTAAATATATTCTATATTCGGAAGTAATTAACGGGAGAATACAATAAATACACTATACAATACATATTCATTTTGTTCCGTTGATATGCAAGTAGGGGTTGAATGATAAAAGCATTTGTAAAAATACCGCTTTTTGCTCTTATATTCTTTATTATTACAGGGGGGATGTATGCGCAGTGGACTGAGCATACCATTGATGCAAATTTTGATGGTGCATATTCAGTATACAGTGCTGATATTGACGGTGACGGTGATTTAGATGTTCTTGGTGCTGCATATACTGATAATGATATAACATGGTGGGAAAATACCGTCGGTAATGGGTCAAGCTGGGCTGAGCATACCATTGATGCAAATTTTAATAGAGCATCTTCAGTCTACAGCGCTGATGTTGACGGTGACGGTGATTTAGATGTTCTCGGTGCGGCATATAGTGATAATGATATAACATGGTGGGAAAATACCGCCGGTGATGGGTCAAGCTGGACTGAGCACACTATTAAAGGGAATTTTGACGGAGCTCGATCTGTGTACAGCGCTGATATTGACGGTGACGGTGATGTAGATGTTCTCGGTGCTGCATATAATGATAATGATATAACGTGGTGGGAAAATACCGCCGGTGATGGGTCAAGCTGGACTGAGCACACTATTAAAG
>CAZBCL010000002.1:0-4161 GCA_964490645.1 uncultured Spirochaetia bacterium | reverse complement strand
TTGACGGTGACGGTGATTTTGATGTTCTCGGTGCTGCATATACTGATGATGATATAATATGGTGGGAAAATACCGCCGGGAATGGGTTAAGCTGGGCTGAACACATTATTAAAGGAAATTTTGACGGCGCTCGATCCGTGTACAGTGCTGATGTTGACGGTGATGGTGATTTAGATATTCTCGGTGCGGCATCTATTGATAATGATATAACATGGTGGGGGACCAATAGAAACAGTATCGGTTTGGCATGGTCAATGAATGACGGCTTTGATGGGTATCGCGGGTGTAAAAGTAATACTATATATTTTCCCTGGGCAACAACGTTTGAAGTTCGGTATAAAAATTCATTTTCGGGAATGGCGCCGACAACAGCGGAGCTTTGGATTGATACTGATAATAATTCACAAGATGACGGTGATTCGGAACATTATACAATGGAATACATTGGTGATTATAACGGAGCACTCTATCGTATACAAGGGGCATTTCCTGAAATAGCAACCGGTATGATACGGTATCGGTTTAATTTTCAATATGAAAATGGTTCAACGAATCTTTGTGCTGTCGGTCAGCCGACTGAGTGGCATTATTGTTATGTCAGCAATACCGGTTATCCGGGGATACCCGGAAACTTTTATGCGGATGGAAATGACTCAAATGAGATTCGTCTGTCATGGGATGATGTTTCAGATGAATTGAAATATATATTGTATCGTAATACAACAACGAATTTTGCCGGCGCTTCACGTATCGCAACACTTGCGGCGGGTTCAACGGAATATACCGATGCCGGGCTTTCCCGTAATACATGGTATTGTTACTGGATAGTGGCATCAAATGCAAAAGGGCTTGGCGCAGTCGCAGATGATATCTCGACGACAGGGAATGTTCAGAATGATACCAGCGGGGAATGGTTCGGATATATTCAAGATGCAATTGATGAGGCAGGCGAGGGAGATACGCTGATTGTTCTCAGCGGGAAATATACTGAACCACTACATATAGAAAATAAAACAAATATTGCTCTTGTTGCCTATGACTATACTTCCGGCGGTGATAATACAACCACTGTTTTTTCAAATAATGCAATCAATGAGAATGCTTTAACGTTGGAAAATAGCGATGATATTTCAATAGAAGGGTTTACGTGGACGAGTCACGGTGAATTTGCTATTGTGATGCAAAACGGCGGCGGTCGCTACGGTATTGAGAATAATAATTTTACGGGAAACCGCTATACTGCTATCGGTATGTCAGGGGTTCGTTCGGTTTTCATTTCCAATAATATATTCTCGTTAAATGGTTTTGCCGGCGGTTATGGAGCGCTTGCAATGACTGCCGTAACGAATGTTTTTATTGATGGAAATACTATTCGTGATACCGGTCATACTGTCGGCATTGATATTGTTACCGTGAATGGAGGGATTAGCAATGTTGGTGTTGTTAATAATCATATATATCGAAACTATAAAACCGGTATAAAAATTCAAAACACTCGCCCCGGATTTCTCCTTAATGATGTTTATATTGCCAATAATGATATATGGGGTAATCACGGTTCCGGAACCGGTATTGAAGTTTTTGCACAAAGTAATGATATTTTTGGAATAGGAATTGATAATAATATTATTAAAACAAACGGATTTCACGGGATATGGACGCATGGGACGAACGGGTATATTGTATATGACATTGGCGTTGAGGGGAATAAAATTTTCAGTAATGGAAGCGGCAGCGCAACGTCAGCCGGAATGCGGTTTGCGCAATTATACGATTCATTTATTGAAAATAATTTAAACTATGCTAATTTCGGACAAGGAGTTTTACTTTCTGATTCAAGTAATAATAATATTAGCGGAAATAAAATTTTTACCAATACCCGAAACGGTATCATACAGAATAAAACAACAAAAGACATAATGTATATAAATAACATTATTCGTAAGAATACGCTACATGGAATGTTTATTGATGCCAATCCGTCGAACGGGCCTCTTATTATCAGTAATTATATTTATAATCAGGGAACGAATACAGGACTGCTGCTCCTGAATGCTTCAAATACCGAAGTTTACGGAAATACTATTCATCATTGCGGTATTGGTATTAAAGAATCTAATGTTCGTTTTTCTTCAATAGAAAATAACAGCATTTATTCAAATCGCTCTTTTACCGGGGTTTTCTTAGGGAACACACATGATAATTGGATATATAATAACCGGATATGGGGGAATGATAGAGGGATTCTTAATGCGAATTCATATAGAAATGTAATAGAGTCAAATACGGTCTTTCATTGTACGAACGGAATATCCTTTATCAACAGAGCATATTCAAACAGTGCAATAAATAATATTATTTATTCAAACAAACGTGATGCGGTTTCGATTCATGATCCTGATAGCGATGGGAATCTAATCTATAACAATACTATTTACGGAAGGAATATGCAGGGAATATTAATTTCAGCGGCGGATTATAACAATATTGAAAATAATAAAATAATGGATTGTATTTCTAATGGGGTTATAATCATTGCTGATGCGCAGACAAATCTCATAAGCCGTAATATGATCTTGAATTCAGGTTCTTTCGGAGTTTTTATAACCGACGACCCGGGAAAAGATAATATCATCCAATCAAATCGTATAATCACTTCAGCTCAATCCGGCATTCGTATTAATAAGGGAGACAGGAATTTCATATATCGTAATATTATCGACGGCTCGGGAATTAATGGTATTACGATTGCCGGCGTTAATGCTGTCGGGAATGATATTATTAATAATACGATACTGAAAAACAATGGTGATGCGGTACATATTAATAATGGGTCTAGTGGTTGTGAGGTTATTAATAATATCGCATGGAGCAATATCGGTTGTGGATTTAGGGCTATAAATGGCGTAAATCAAATACTGCGGTATAATCTTTCCTTTAATAATACCGGCGGCAACTGGATAGGGTGGCTTAATATAAATACCAATAGTAATATCATTGCTAATCCGATATTAAATTCAACAACGTATCAACTCTTGCCGGGAAGTCCCTGTATTGACAGCGGCACGAATATTGCCGGACTGAACAATGATTGGTGGCTTGGCTTGAAAACTGACAGAGGGGCACTTGAATCGCCATTTTCTTTATCAGGTCAGCCGGTACATAATGTTACACAGGATATATGGTATATGAATCTTCAGCCGGCGGTGGATGCGGCGGCGAACGGCGATTTAATCAGAGTATATCAGATTATACTCAATGAATATATTCATATCAGTAATTTCCGTGATCTGACTATTGAAGGTGTGGATTATTGTATGAACGGTAATTATACGGCGCTTCTTAAATCACCGACGATGGATTCCGGCACCGGAATAATGATAACAAATTCAACGAATGTAATAATTTACGGATTAGCAATACGGAATTATAGAGACGGTATTACTCTCACCGGAAGATCTATTAATAATGAAATCTTCGGGAATACTATTTATTCAAATGATAGGTATGGTGTTCGCATTAATTCCGGTCTGGCGGATAATAATATTATTATGTCTAATCATATCTGGGGGACAAATCAGGATAGAGGTATTTATATTTATGCTGCTGATAATATAATAATTCGTGATAATAGTATTCATAATCATAATCAATATGGTTTGTATTGTAACAATTCAGTAACTCATTGCGGAATAACCAATAACAAAATATATTCCAATGACATTTATGGTATATGTATTACCAATGAAGGTGCGGATAATAATACTATTGTCTCCAATCATATCTGGGGGAAAAATCAGAATAGTGGTGTATATATTTATAGGGCTGATTATCAGATAATCCGCGATAATATTATTTATAATAATCAAATATTCGGCATTGAATTGCGTACTTCGGCAACGCATTGCGGGATGACGAATAATCAGATTTATTCAAACTCTGTCGGAGGGGTTCGTATTAATTCCGGCACGGCGAATAATAATACTGTTGTATCCAATCATATTTGGGGGACAAATCAAGACTATGGAATGAGAATCAGTTATGCTGATAATATAATAATTCGTAATAATAGTATTCATAATAATGAATATTACGGCATTCAACTTGATTTTACAGCCATGCATTGCGGGATGACGAATAATCAGATTTATTCCAATGATA
>CAZBCL010000001.1:293521-305949 GCA_964490645.1 uncultured Spirochaetia bacterium | reverse complement strand
GCGATGATGATTTACTTGGTCAGTTGGACGGTATGAGTGCCGGGTTTGGTGATGAGGGCATACCGCAGCAGGAAAGTATGCCGACCGAATCTGCTGCACCGGCAGAGGACGTCAGTTCTGAAGAGAGTCCTGCTTCGGAACAAAGCAGCGATGATGATTTACTTGGTCAGTTGGACGGCATGAGTGCCGGGTTTGGTGATGAGGGCATACCGCAGCAGGAAAGTGTATCGACCGAATCTGCTGTACCGGCAGAGGACGTCAGTTCTGAAGAGAGTCCTGCTTCGGAACAAAGCAGCGATGATGATTTACTTGGTCAGTTGGACGGCATGAGTGCCGGGTTTGGTGATGAGGGCATACCGCAGCAGGAAAGTGTATCGACCGAATCTGCTGATTTTAAGATTGATGCTGCTGATGAAGGATTAGAAACTCAAGCAGAAGCACAAACTCCGGTCATTGATACTGAACAGGAATCTTCATTTAATACCTCGGAACAAAGCGGCGATGATGATTTACTTGGTCAATTGGAGGGTATGAGTGCCGGATTTGGCGATGCGGGTGTTCCCGAAACAAAAGCCCCTGAATCAATTGATGAAACTCATACTGAAACAATAACTGATACAACCGAACCGGAAGCAGCAATATCAGAGAATGATGATCTGCTGAGTGAGTTAGATGGTATGGGTAATAGTGCCGTCGGATCTGATGAAGCGGTTCAATCAAATGATGCGCAAATGTCCGCAGATATGCAATCAAATACCGATGCATCATCAAGTTTGGATGAACTTGATGCATTGATGAGCAGTCGTTCTGCAGTTTCAGAAAATACAGTATCTAATGATGAACCCCTATCGGTGAGTCCCGAAGCGGGAAATGAATCAGCAGTTGAGTCGGAAAGTATTCCACCTCCACTCGAAGCGCCGTTATCGCCTGACGATTCCGGAATGCCGGATGAATCATCGAATATTGAAGAAGCCCCGGCTGTGGATGAAAATGCGTTGGATCTGAGTGATACTGATCTTGTTGCTATTCAGCAGCGTATCGGAATGCTTTCATCGGGTATTGCTGATACTGTTCGTAATATTATTATTAATGAATCATTACCGCAGCCGGCAATGAATACTTTATTAGTACAGCTGCGTGATAATGCCCCTGAATCAGATATGAAAATACTATTAGCGGAAAATGGTATTGCGGTTCCTGAATCTGCTCCGCCCATTGGTATGCCGCCCGGGGTTTCGGGGGGGGCTGTCGCCGGTGAATCACAACCGCCGGTGTATGCTTCTTCACGTGCTGCTGCCGGAGGATTTGCACAGGATTTTGTCCCGATTTTACGTCTTTTCCTTTTTATTGTTGCAATTGTCGGGTTTATCGGAGGGGGTATTTATTTTATTTCAGCATGGATGGAAATGCATAGGGCAATTGAGAAAACCGGTGTACAGTATATTGTTAAAGGTGAATATGAAAATGCAGAAACGGTTTTTGACAAACAGGTTACTGACCGTGAATTACAAAAGAAATTTCCATATTTTAAGTATCCGGAAGCATATTATATATATGGTAATGCCTACCTGAATACCGATCAGCTTGAAGAAGCAAAAGTAAAAATTGACGGCTATAACAGACGAGCGCATACGAATATATCGGGAATAGTATTACTTTCACGGTATTATACGGAACAAGGGAAACAGCATGAGCGGCAGTATCAGTCTGCACACAATGTTTTAAGCGAATATACTAATGGGAAGCATTTATCCGATAAAGATATGTTTAGGATAAAAGATCAGATAGGGAAGGTATATATTGCGCAGGGACATTATCCCGGAAAATCAGCCGGTGCGACGGCGCCTTTTATCGAAGCATTGAAACATTACAAAAAATTGAAAACCAGTTACCCGATGTATTCTGATATAGTTGATAATCGTACACTTGAAATATATATTTTACAAAACAAAATTCGCCAAGTATATGAACTGGATAAAACAATGGTGCAGGGGAAACGGCGACAACGGGATATTCCGTTATTATTGAAACTGGCGGCATATTACATTGATGTGAATTCATTCCCGGATATGTCTGATGCTGAAGCACAGCAATTCACGAAATATATATTAAAACGTGCGGAAAACATACTTGAACGCATTACCGCGAAGCAAAAATCAAATGCTGATGCATATTATGAATTAGCACGATTATTTATTAAAAAACGTTCGCCGAAACGTGCCGGGCGATGTTTAGATAAAGCAATTCGTTATAGCGGCACGGTTGAGCCGCGATATCATACGTTAAAGGGTAAATTGGAATATAATAATTATCGTCAAACCGGCAATCATCATGCGATGTTGAGTGCTGTTGATCATTTTAATAAAGCTATTGAAAATGCAACACCACGTAATCCGCAACCTGCCGCACATTTTTATCTTGCGATGCTTTCCTATCTTCGAGGGAATGCGGATATTGACACACAAATCAGTCATTTTGAAAATGCATTACAGGATACCGCACATTTCAGTCATCAGGAAAAAATTGATATGCATTATTGTCTCGGCTGGTTGTATTATCATACCGGGCGTTATACAGCGGCAATGGAACATTTTATGAAAAGTGCTCATCTCGGTATTGCCCGGAATCAAACAGCGGTTATGCATATTGCGCTGGGAACCGTAAAGCTGAAACAAGGGCAAGAGAATGCACGTGCATATCGTGATGCTATGGGGGGCTATTTGACGGCAATTGATATTCTTGAAAACTATCTTGATGAAAATCCGTATCTTGGTCCCGGAAATCGTATTTATAAAAAAGCGCAGTTTCTGCTTGCAGCAGCATATAATAATCTCGGTTATGCATATGAGCACAATGAATTACCGGCATATCAGCAAAAGGCGCTTGGTATGTATTGGAAAGCAATTGAACATTCAAAACAGGATGATTTTGAATTTGAAATTGAAGAACCGCGCATCAATCAGGAATATTATTTTCAACGCAATGATTTAACAATTGGCGGTCCGGTGATTATGGAGATTGACAAACTTACGGATTCGGAAAACCTGAACAGCGGTTATGCAGCTTATTTTAAAAGCATGGATTTTACCTATCGATAAACTCTTTCCTATTAGTTATCTTCAAGCTACACGATATCGTTGTATACGGACGTGATAGTAAAACAATAATTATTGTCTTCGTATCGTTTGATGTAAACATACCAATGATGTAATTATTAATGAATGCTTTCTCTTGCAATTTTGATTATTATCGTGCATATCATAGCATTATGAATACAGTAACTTCCGAACAGCAAACTTTTATTGACGGTTTTATACATGCATGTATACAATCAGTTCGCTTACAGAACGGTTTGTATATGGATTCATTTTTATCTGATGATTTTAAATGGATAACAGCAGAGGGGACGCGGCTTGACCGTATGCTTTTCATTCATCGTAGCGAATTACGAAAAGCCGATGAACAATTCCATGCATCATTTCAGCCGAGCAGTGTTTTCAGTAAAGGTGCGATAACCGTTATCAATGGTATATGGAAAGAACGATTTGTACGAGATACACAGTATACAGAAAATGAACAATGGCGAACACTGGTCATATGTTCTGATAATCACGGATTGCAAATAGCATTCGGACAGGAAACGAACATTATTTCTTAGTGTTTTTCCGTACTGAACTGATCAGCACTGCTGCTGCCAGAGGGAGTGTGGCGAGCAGCATGATCATTGTTTGATAGTATTTTTCTGTTTGTTCTAATTCCTGTAATAGCATACACAATCGAACAATTATAAAAATAATAACAGCACTTGTTGCAATAACAGTACGTATTTTTTCAGGCGATGCTGTCGTGTTCATGGTGTAATCGGAAGTGCAGTTAAAATATCAAGTAATTTTTCTACACGACTGAGTTTTGATCGTGCATCATCTTCATATGCGGAGCCCGGGTGGGAATATACGATATCATCAAACAAATCATATGCAGTATGCAGATGTGTATGCGCGAGTTTTATATATCGTTTTTTTAATTCATCTGAAGTGCCGGCGGTCGTGCCGGTGTTGTGTGTACAAAGCCTGAAATATTCAAAACCTTCATCAAAACGAAGCAATGCTTTTTTATACGTATTAAACAAAGGGTCGGGCTGTCTGTTTCGCTGCGGTGTACGATGAACGGCAAATGGTTTTGCGTACATAAAACGAAGTTTTTTATTGTATGCAGCGCGTTGTACAGGGTCTTTTAATACAGCATATGCTTCATTGAGTTTCCGCATTGCGTGCGTTGCTTCCGGAAGACGATCATGTCGATGGTCAGGATGGATTTTTTTACTGAGTGTTTTATATGCAGCACTGATTATTTCATTACATGCATTACGATCAATCTGCAGTATTTTATAGTAATCATCCATACATTAATACTATCAGAATAGTGCGTATTTTACCAGAAAGATATTTTACCGTACTCACCCGGTACTGTCGGCAGAAAGTAATTATAAATACCGTATGCGTGTTTTTTCATGATGATATGAGCCGTGTTGATATATAAATATCGCAGAGTACAATGCGTGATATATATAATTGCTTATCGTACACTATGAATAGATAATAGTTCAGTTAAAATTAAGTATACTGCGTACTCCGCTTCAGCGCGGACGGGCAATAAAAAACATTAAATCGGTTTTTACGGTTATCGGGTGAAAGGTAAAATCACCAACGGCGTCAATAAGATGCCATTTTTCCGAGAGTGCTGAAATGATTTCATGTTTAGAAAATATACGATGAGGATGTTTTTCATGAAGAATAAATCGGTCTGAACCATTCGTTGCGGGGTGAGCAGTATTAATAGTAAAATGAGCGGTAAATATTTTTGTATCAGTATTATATTCACCATGCCACATGGTCTGGTATTTATTTCGCGTCTGATGAAATTCCCGGCATGCAAAGTTTTCAACGATATTATTTTCTGTACTCATATCGAAAATAAAAATACCGCGCGGATGCATGGTTTTTCTAACGGCGGCGAATACTGAACGTAATTCATTAAGGGTCATACAATAATTAAGTGAAGTATTAATACAGACCGCCATGTCAATCGGGATGTCATAATGAAGATTATTAAATGAAGTACATTCCCAGGTAATGTTTCGGCGGTGATATTTTTGTTGTGCAATGGTCAGCATTTCTGCCGAACGATCAATTGCATAAATATGCGAGTATTTCCGTGCCATAAGTGCAGTCAGGGTGCCGGTTCCGCAGCCGAGATCAAGAATATGTTTCGGTTTCACCGTATAGCGGCGGCAAATGCGTTTGATAAATCGAAGCCATGGTCGATGATGAATATGATTGAATATCGTATCGTAATAGGGGGCGATATGGGTATAGGGGAGAACACTCATTGCGTATATACTGCCGGTTGTTTGATTAATACCGGACGCATGCCGCGAACATTGCGTAATACAAGAGAATATTTTCGTTTCAAATATTGAAACGAATTCCGGAGAAACTGAAAATGCGTCATATCGGTAACAGTTGAAAGGTACCGATCGGTTATCTCTGACATATGCAAATGAAACTTTTTCTTTGAGTGTCCATGTGCGGAACGTTTTTTCCCGAAGGTTCGGATATCGCCATTGCAGAATGGTGAGATATGATATAATTCATGGATAAGGGTTTGAATTTTATAGTGGAATGAATGATTATGAAAACGGGGTAAAAATACATTGATAATATAATAAAGCTGTTTGTCATTTAAATAGACATCAGGCCAGTACCACGTATACCCTTTTTTTGAACAATACGGTGAGCCGTCCTGAAATCGTAATGCTTGAATATTTGCCTGCATTCCGTAATTACTGCGCTTTCGTGTTTTTTTTGTCGCAACATATACTCGTTCCATATTTATATGTGCAAATTCGGGCAGTGTCGTTACTATGTCATTCATAATATAATGCAGCTTTGCCGCATAATCAAATTCCGGTCGGTTTGTAATGGCGATACGTTCATATCGCTCTTTGATAACAATTGGCGGTGTTTGGTGCCGGCGCTCTTCTGCAATTATCGAAAACAGAGTTAATTGACTCATAGGTATATCATTTCTGAGTAATACTGTTCACCATCGAGTGTTTTATTGACAAAGTGTCATATGAATTTTATATTCTATCATACTATATATAATATCATTAGAAAATAAAGGAAAAATAATGCACAAAGATATTATCGCAGATCGTATGGCGCGTATTGATTCATCAGGCATTAGAAAAGTTTTTGATCTTGCTGCTGAACTTGATGCACCGGTAAATCTATCGATCGGGCAACCGGATTTTGATGTACCGGAGCAGATAAAAGCTGCCGCTATTGATGCTATACAAAAGGGTAATAATAAATATACGCATACACAGGGAATTGCCGAATTGAATGATGCAGTACGGGAACGCTATATGCGTCTGTATAATTTTTCTGCTGATGCATCATTAATTACATCAGGGGTATCCGGCGGGATTCTATTGGCACTTATGACAATGATTAATGCCGGCGATTCAGTTATTTTGACGGATCCGTATTTTGTTATATATAAGCATATTGTTACCTTGCTTGGCGGAACAATAAAGTATCTCGATACCTATCCTGATTTTCGTATTTATAAAGAACGGCTGGAAACGCTTATCCGGCAAAGTAGCGAAAAACCGAAATTAATGATTATTTCATCACCATCGAATCCGACCGGTGTGGTGTATTCAAAAGAAGAACTTGCCGTAATTGTCTCGCTGTGTAAAGAGCATGATATTTTCCTCATTGCAGATGAAATTTATGATAATTTTGTGTATGATGTACCGCAGGCAAGTGTTGCTGAAATTGCTGATACGGAAGATTGTCTGATACTTAACGGTTTCAGTAAAAACACCGCTATGACCGGCTGGCGATTGGGGTATGCACTTGGTCCGAAGGAATTAATTCAAAAAATGACAATATTGCAGCAATATACATTTATTTGTGCTCCGGCACCGGTGCAATATGCCGGACTTGCTGCATTACAGTATGATAATTCTGAAATTATACGTACTTTTACGCAGCGTCGGGATGTGATGTATCAGGGATTACGGGAGATCGGTTATGAAGTTGCGCAGCCGGACGGTGCAATTTATATGTTTCCGAAAGCGCTGGGGACGAGTGCAACAGATTTTGTAACCAAAGCAGTACGGAATAATTTGCTTATTATTCCGGGAAATGTTTTCAGCGAACGGGATACGCATTTTCGTATTAGTTATTCTTCTGATATAAAAACGATTCAAAGCGGTTTGGAAATATTAAAAAAATTATATGCAGCGTATCAATAAGTATCATCCTATCGGTAAGAATTGAGAATACAATTTTTTCAAGGCAGTCTACTTCATCGAATGGTATTTAATATAAGTACAATATCGGATTATTCCATACTGTGTGTGCATGACCGATGCAGTAAAGGCGTTTATAGAGGCATATTATCGCAGATTAGGGGGGCTCAACATATAAGCGCAAATTGCAGTAGAGGCCACAAAAATATCGCCTTGGTGTACACCATCAGAGAAATGCTGAAAGTATTACCATTATGTTATACGTTTCAGCAGTGTATCGGCACAGTGATGTATTCCTTCATGTGTAAGGGCTGATATTTCACAGAAGACTGCCTCAGGATTAAGAATGCGAATGTCGGCGAAAAACTTTTTTGTGTCAAATTGTACATAGGGGAGCAAATCGGTTTTATTTAAAATAACAAACGGGCTTTCAGTAAATAATAACGGATACTTTGCCGGTTTATCATCCCCTTCGGTTGTTGATGAGAGCGCGATTTTAATTGTTTCACCGAGATCAAACTCAGCCGGACAAACCAGATTACCGACATTTTCGATTAGTACTAAATCAAGGTTCTGCAGCGGGAGTGTTTGTAAGACAGTGTGTATTGATTGTGCATTAAGGTGGCAGCTTTGTCCGGTGGATATTTGCACTGCATGTGTTCCGGTTGCGGCAATTCTTTCCGCATCACGTGTTGTTTGTTGATCTCCTTCGATAACGGCAGTGTGAATAGAACGTTCTTCAAGAACCGGCAGCAGCGCTTCAAGAAAGGTTGTTTTTCCGGCACCGGGAGATGAAATAATATTCACCATTTTTGTATTATGGGCATTGAGATACCGTCGATTCTCATCAGCGATATGATCATTTTCTTGCAGTAATTTTTCTTGCAGAATAATTTCCATGTTATTCTCCTTCAAACGAGATAATATTCATTTCTTTACCGTGTATGATTTCCGATTGATGTGTCCCATCTGTTGGGCAACGTGGTATACCGGTATGTATACAATATTCAGCATTACAGTCATGACAGTGTAGCGTGAGCGGGATAGTTTTAATAATTAATGTACTTCCATCGGCACATGTATGATTGCTCACGGTCTGCCATGCAGTATCCATTATTTCAGGGATGATCTGATGCAGAGCGCCGATTTCCAGTGTAACCGATAGAATACGTGTACAATTATTTTTTTCAGCAGCAGTTCGGACACGATTAATGATAGCATTGCACATAGAAAGTTCATGCATGTTCAGCAAATCCTCGGCAGTTGCGTTCCGGCAGGGATATCGATAATGCGCCGTGTCCCGATTGTCGTTTTCAGAAGAACAGAATGAGCGGATCGTTCAGTAACGTGCCCGATAATTGCCGCATGAGTGCCATGCGGGTGTTTATGCAGCAGTTTTAAAACAGTATCAGCTGCATCAGGATTAACAAAAAAAACAACTTTTCCTTCGTTCGCAATGAACCACGGTTCAATACCGAGCAGCTCACATGCACCGGATACCGCGGGTTGTATCGGCAGCTTGGTTTCATCAAGTTCAATTGAGAACGAAGAACCATTAACGCATTCCCAACAGACGGTTGCTATACCGCCGCGGGTAGCATCCCGCATCATATGAATATCAGCTGCATAATCGCGCAGTGATTCAATGAGATTCCAAAGCGGAGCGCAGTCAGTTTGAAGCGGCGTATCAAATTGCAGCCCGGTGCGTTGAGACATAATAGTTATGCCATGGTCGCCGATAAAGCCATTGATAATAATAACATCATCTTTTTTAATCCTCTGTAGTGCAGGCGCCGGCGAAAAAACCTGTGTTCCGATTGCGGACGTATTTATATATATCCCGTCACCATGACCGGCATCAACAACTTTTGTATCACCGGTAACAAGTTGTATTGGTGCACTACTGCATGTTTGTGCTATGGAATGAACAATACGTTTTAATTGCGCGATCGATAATCCTTCTTCAAGAATAAGACCCAGCGAGAGCCAGCGCGGCTGAGCCCCCATAACTGCAAGATCGTTGACGGTTCCGCTGACTGCAAGCGTTCCGATATCTCCGCCGGGAAATTCAAGCGGGTTAATCACATACGAATCAGTGGTAAAAACAGATGCAGTTGTTTCTGCCGGGAGTAATGCCCCGTCATCAAGAACGGAAAGACCGATGTTTTTAAATGCATCATGAAAAACCGATGTGATCAGATTGTGACTGAGGCGTCCGCCTTCTCCGTGCGCCATAGTGATAGTATCGTTTTTTTGAATACTCATGCGTGTATATAATCATGAAGTTTAAAAAGAGGCAAGAGTGATTCATGATTATTAATGCCTGTGGAAATGATTTAAAATGAAGGATAACTGATAGTGCTGCTGAGACGGTATTGGTGAGCAAGTGCATTTCTGACATGTGCTTTTGCGGCACGGATTGCCGGCAGAAGTTTCATGCCGGCAGCAAGGTGAGCGGCAATGCCTGCTGATAGGGCACAACCGGTGCCATGGGTGTTTTGTGCAGGAATATGTGTACCGTTAATGAGCACTGTTTTTTTTCCATCAGAGAAAATATCCGCACCCTGTAATATTCCATGTCCGCCTTTTAACAGAAATGGTACATGATACCGTGTTGCCAGTTGAGCGGTTGCCTGCATAAGTTCGTTTATCGTACTGCCGATATGCATGCCAAGAATTGCGGCTTCATGCATATTTGGGGTAACAATGGCAGCACGGGGGATCAGATGTCTTGTTACCGCACGTATTGCGGATGACTTCAGCAGGGGTGTTCCGCTTGTAGCAACCATAACCGGATCAACGACTATTACCGGAATATGAAAATGATCAAATGCCCGTACAACGGAACGGATAATTTCACGGGAAAACAGCATTCCGGTTTTTGCTGCGGCTACCGGAAGTGCTGATGCTATCATTTTAATTTGTTCATAAATACTTTTCGGCGATGCCGGCTGCACGTGCGAAATGCCGGATATATTTTGTGCGGTTAATGCGGTAATTGCAGTAGTGCCGAAACCGCCGCAATGATTAATAACTTTTAAATCAGCTTGAATACCGGCGCCGCCACTTGAATCGGAACCGGCAATAGTTATTACAACAGGTGTAAAACGTTTCACTTTTTACCGTGATTTCGTTTGAGGGTTTTTCTGAAAGTAATAACCGTCCATTCATGTTCTTTTGCGGTGAGACGGAGGCGGGCATCGGGATTAACTACAATGGGATGACCGACTTCCTTAAGAAGCGGGATATCGACATGAGAATCTGAATAAAAATAACTTTTTTTAAGATCAATGTTTTCTTTTTTTGCCATGGCTTTAACGTAATATCGTTTCCCTCCTGACCAGCAGTAGGGTTTTTTTGCTTTTCCGGTAAAGCGGTCCTGTTTTTTTTCAAGTTCAAACGCAATTAATCGATCCGCATTAAAAAAATCAGCGATTGGTGTTATTGCTTCACGAATTGATGCAGTTGCAATGATAATCATATGTCCCTGATTACGATGCTGTTTGATACGATCAAGTGCGTCAACGAAAAGACGTTTATGGTAGCTTTTTTCAAATGCCTGACGCGCAATGTGCTTATACGTCGTAACACTATGTCCGGTAAATCCTGAAATGCTTTTATCAAGAAATGTTTCCAGATCAAGAAGTTTTGTTTTATGCAGCAATGAAGCAATGACAACAGCGGTGAGTTCCTTCCAGGTTACCGTATTATTTTTCCGGAGTAGACGAAGAAACGACCATCCGGTTGTTCCTTTATGCAGTGTTTTATCAAGATCAAAAATCGCAGCGATTTTCTTTTTTTTGTTATTGGTAGTAGTACTATTCGTTGGTGTCATTGTTTGATTATGTAATACTAATACTACTGCTTGTCAATACTCTCATTAAGATATCTGCATAAATATATACAATACCCGTAAATCACTCACTATCAGATATGTCATATCATTGTCAATGAACACGAATCCCGACAACGATATAAATAAAAGTATGAGATTATTATGGTATAATTGTAATTAATTTGTATACATTACAAAAAATATTGAAGATAATTGAAAATAATCATTGCAATAGGCAACAAGGTATACTACTATCTTACCATCCTTCCGGTACAGCCAAATTAGACAGTGTCTTAATGCGGCCGAATAAAAAAAACGATAATGAAATTATGATAAAGAGTGAGCTTGCAAAGAAATGAACCTACAGATGGATTATGTACTATATTATTAGTATTTTATGTACGGCGGCGTTGTTTGTACCGGAAGGCGTGCATCAGTTCATTGAATTGATGCCTAAACAGCGTCGCCTATTTTTATCAGTCGCTTAACTAATAAAGATAATTGCTTTTTCAAAAGGGTTGTTGTTCGGGCACCATATCTGCTTTTTTTACCGCATGTTAATCACTACTCGCATTATTAATATTACATATTTTTCTTATATCCTGTCATACATGAATAAAAATAAGTGTTTATAACAATAGTCATATTTAATAAGTATGGAGGCAGGAATGAACCGTTTCACTAATGAATCTCCTTCATTGTTTGAATGTATGCCGTATGGCGGATATGCACAATGGCAGGATGAACAACGACTGTGTGTATATGATAATGAACCGGGTATATACGAAATTGTATTTCATGTTCCGTTTGAACGAAAGATTATCTGCAGTACGAGTGTAAAGCAGCATATTCGTGCTTGTATTCACATGCACGGTATGCTTTTTGATGTGGCTATTTTATCAAATACGATTACGAATTCAAAGATTTCACTTAACTGTGCAATAATGCATTCAAATATAATAAAAAAGGAGTTTATCAGTGTAGTGCGGCAATCATTGGAAAAAGTGTTGTTTAGTAATAGCAGCAATACTGCCGGTAAAACGACACAATGCCGATTGCTCGTTGATGTTCACCGAATACGCATACGTTATGCAGAAAATGAATAGAGTAAATATACCTCGTGAGAAAATGGTGTAATAGTGTATATAATATATTACTATACGTGCCGCTGCTTGGTATTGTATGCGTAAATGAGATTGCAGCATATAAAGGAGGGATAAGTAATTATTAAGACTTGTTTTCATATGCAAGCATGATAAATGATAATAA
>CAZBCL010000001.1:140729-293421 GCA_964490645.1 uncultured Spirochaetia bacterium | reverse complement strand
AAAAAGGCACCCCTTTCGGCAGTGCTGAATGATTTTTTTATGCAGTTGTTAGACGGTTTAGAGGCGTTGAAAAAAGGCACCCCTTTCGGCAGTGCTGAATGATTTTTTTATGCAGTTGTTAGACGATTTAGAGGAGTTGAAAAAAAAGCACCACTTTCGGCAGTGCTGAATGATTCCCCTCCCAATATTACTTGAATCCGTTTAGGGGCACTACATATAAAAATGGTGCGCTCCGTCGTATGACGGAATGTATGTATATAAACGAGTATATTAATACCCTACTTTATTTATACAACTTCAGTGTATAAACCATTACGTATATATATATCATGAGAATATGAGAGTGTCAAGATTATTCAAAAATCAGTCTATATTTTTTAGTACAAGAATCGTGCCAATAGTGTTGTGGTGATGTAAATATTAATTTTTCCGAAGTTCCGAAAGTGAAGATCGTTTCTACTATTCAACAGTATGAATACAAATCGTTTGATAAGAGTGTTTTACGGAGGTTGCCTGAAACATCAATGTCAGCATCACCGGAAAGATAATTAGACTTGACATTATACCCCTGTGATTTAAACTGTAAATGAGAAACATGGGCTGAATAATTTTATTACCGAATTTATAGAATTACGTTATCTTAATATATACTATCATAAGGTATATATGTATATACACGGAATAAGAGCTTATTTATATTTCCAGCGCTCGGGGCTGACAGGAGGTTATATATCATGAAACGTATATTATTGGGATGTATTGCCGGGATAATTATTGTTGTAGTGCACCTTTCTCCAATGCTTATTCTTTCTCAAAAAAATAATGCATCGCTGCATGCGGCAGAATCGGCAAATGATAATTACCGATGGATTATTATTGAACCGTTTAATGAATGTCAAAATTGGAAGATTGCAAATACCCCTTATGCAGGAGACAATTATTATAAGACCGATCCTGTTTTAGTAAAGTATCCTAATGTGCCGTCATCTGAAGTTTTTCGGCAGGATAGTATTAATGCCGGTGAAGATCCGGAGAGTGATGGATATTGTTTAGGGGTCAACACGACATTGCCGTGGTCTGATTGTCAATCAATTAGTATTACCCCGCGTAATCCGATACCGCTGGGGATGCTGAGTAATCGTCAGTTTATGAGCGGTCCGTTAAAAGGGATGTCTATTTGGGTAAATGGACGTAACTACCCGTTAGTATTGTATGCATGGGTGCGTAATGGCGATGGTCAGGTTTTTAAAGTACAGCTGGGGCATATAGAGCATTATGGCTGGAAAAAACTTGATAATGCATTTATTAATTATTCCGGGTGGATGAAAGGTGTTAAAACAATGACAATGGAAGATATCCCTCAGTATAAATGGGATCATCCGAATTTTCATCCTCCTGAGTTTTTACGCTTCCAACTTGCTAATCCGCTTGGAATACCTATTTACAGTCGGGGCTATATTTATTTTGATCAGCTTCGGGTTCTTGTTGATTTGACCTCATCAGTGCCTGACGATGAAAACGTTGATATGGGAACGTATGAACTTGACGGGACGGTTTTATTTGACAAATGGGGTTCTGATGATAAGTATAACAGACGATAATTATATCGTATACCAGCAGTAACGAATTATGCTATATTGTCCTGATGTGACAATAAAGATAAAGAGAATGTTTTTTCCAACAACGTATTGTGCTGTACAATCAAACGTAATCATGGTAATAAATACAATATGTCACGAGTAACGATAAAAGATGTTGCAAAAGAAGCAGGAGTATCAACGACCACCGTTTCACGTGTGCTCAACGGCATGCCTGATTGTTCACTGGAAGTCCAGCGCCGTATAAAGGATATCGCACTTGAAATGGGATATCGGGCGAATTATTTTGCCCGCGGGATGCGTGGAAAATCAACCAATATTCTTGGGCTAGTTATCCCGTTTTTCTCAACGGTATTTTCTTCATTATACTTCAATGAATTACTTGAAGCATTAGAGCATGTTCTCTCTGATCGCGGATTCAGACTGATGTTGTTATTGTCCGGGTCAAGCACGAATACGCGTTTTGATTACGGTCAATTATTTAACGAACCGTTGTTTGACGGATTTATCATTATCGCACCAACAAAGTCTGATATTGAGCGTATGTCTGTCGAAAAAGGTTCAACCCCGTATGTTATTATGAATTCATCGACGGATCAGATAGCAGCAACGTATATTGATGCTGATAATTACGGCGGAGCACTGCAGGCGGTTAATCATCTTATTGAAATTGGTCGAAAACGTATTGTGTATCTCGGCGGACCGTCTGATGTTTTAAATAACGTTGAACGCCTTAATGGATATAAACAAGCGCTTAAAGATCATAATATTCCTATTGATGATAAACTCATTATGCGTGCGGATTATGATACATCCCCGGGATACATGGTAACCATTGATATAATAAAATCACGCCGAAAGTTTGATGCAATTTTTGCGTTCGATGATAATATGGCAGTGAGTGCTATTCAGGCATTGAAAGAACGGAATATTAAAATACCGGATGATGTTGCTGTCGTTGGTTTTGATGATGTCCAAATCTCTCAAATTATTGAACCGCGTTTAACAACGATTCATCAGCCGTTTGTTGAAATGAGTAAGAAAGCACTTGATGTGCTGATAGAATTAATTAAAAACAAAGATAACCCTGTTTCCATTCAACCGCGAAAAATTATTATTCCGACGAATATTATTATTCGTGAATCAACATCCGGTATTAAAGCCGAATAATACAATAGTAGTATTAGGTCGGCATTGCAGAGTATTCATTATTATACTTTTCTGTATATCGCATATATTTATTTTATAATAACATCATCAGGATTCGTTTCCCCAAATAATTTAACAATGAGTCGTTTATTTCGTTGCCCGTCAAACTCACAATAAAATATCTGCTGCCACGGTCCAAGATCAAGGTCGCCATTGGTAATCGGAACAGTAACTTGATGGTGTACAAGAATATTTTTTAAATGTGCATCACCATTAATTTCACCGGTTCGGTGATGGCGGTAGTCAATTCCTTCAGGCGCTAAACGCCCCAGCATTTCGTCAATATCAGCAATAATTCCCTGTTCATTATCATTCACCCAGACACCGGCAGTAATATGCATTGCTGAGATCAGTGCCATTCCTTCCTGAATAGCACTTTCATGTACTATCGAAGCGATTTTATCAGTGATGCGAATATATTCACGATGCTGTTTTGTATTAAATGTAAGATAGGAAGTATACCAGCGCATAATTATTTCCTTTCCGTTGTACTGTTTTATTCAGGGAGTGCTCCTAAATAAACGGTGATAGATTTTGTTTCGCTTGCATGGGGTTCGGTTAGATTTGCAGTGTCGAAATAAAAAGCACGGAAATGCTTATTATTTAATACCCGCCGTACTGATGGTGTTATAAAAAGCGCATCCAAAGCATCAGCAGCTGAAGAACCGCCGGTATCTACTATCGTAACCCATGCGGGTGTATCTAATTGTTCAGGAGCCGGAACGGTTGTCGTGATTGTTGTATTCGTTTGAGCGGCAGTATGCAGTTTACACAGTTCCTTTGAAAAGACTACCGGCGGGAGAGCATGCTTATTGCGGAATGTATTCAGTCGTGAAAGTATGTCGGACGATTCAGAAACAGTATCAGTATTGACGGTTGAGAATATTCGCGGGAAACCGTCAACGGGGGTTTTATAAAAAAGCGGAAACAGTGCGGCACGTTCACGTTTATTATTATGAGTAACAATTATTTCAAACATATATATTCCCGGTCCCTGCTTAAACTTTACACAAACTAAATCACGTGAGCGCTGTTGTGTTACCTCCAGTGTCGTTACCGAACCGTCCGGGCATAACAATAATGCTTCATATACGTCAGGGATAATTTTACTCTTCCATGAAATTGTTTGTTTTGTGCCGCCGCCGAGATAATAATAAAAGGGTTTAAACTCAATCATATGTGAATTTAATTCGCCAATAAAAAAATTGTTGTTTGAGAATATATACATCCAGTGATTGTGATTACAAATGATTGATACGGTATCGGATTTCTGATACGCTGTTTCTTCATTCTGATACAGGCGAAGAATGGTTGTATTGTTGGTATATTCAATAATATCACCATTATTCCATTGACGTTTTAATGAAAGAAAATTAGTATTGAAAACATTATTATTTAATATGCTGTTCGGATTGATTTTATGAACAGGCTCATCAGCATGAAGAACCGGATGAACGGAAGCGACGATGAAGGATGCAATTAACATTATTATTGATTTATAATATGGCATATGCTGCATACCGTACTGTATGCAGGTGATATGATGTCGTCAAGTATAAAGACGAGTATATATGATGCCGAACATTATACTATATCAGCTGTTATTGATAAAAGCATTTACGCATAAAGGAGATTTTATAATGAAAAAATTATTCAGTATTATGGTAATAATAACAATATTGTGCAGTATTGCTTTTGCAGAAAAGCCGCGTATTGCAATATTAAAAATAGAAGATACAGCGGGGATTGAAAAACGTTTTAGTGAGCAGGCAGCAAGTATTGAAGGACGTCTGATGCGGGAACTAACACAATCCGGATTATATACTGTTGTTGAGCGCGAACAAATTGATAAAGTTATTGATGAACAGCAGTTTAATATCAGCGGTGTTATGGATGAATCTGCTATTATTCAACTCGGTGCATTAATCGGGGCACGCTATGTCGTTATCGGAACGATAACAGCGTTTTCTATTTCGTACAGTGCATTGACAACACCGATTATTGAGATTGCAACTGAACCGCGTACCGCGAAAGTTGGCATTGACATACGTATTGTTAATATTGAAACCGGTGAAGTTCTTATCGCTGAGAGTGGTCAAGGGTCAGCATGGAAGCCCGGTAATATTATCAGTGTTAATAGTGAAAATCTGCAAACACATTTAGGCGGCGATACAAATAAAATTGATGCTGTTATTATTGATAAAGCGCTGAATAAAGCAGTATCACAATGTGTTAAAAATATTGCATATACAACAAAATGTTTATGGCGGGGGGTTGTTGTAAAAAGCGATGGTAAGTGGATAACGATAACCGGCGGTGTTGAAATCGGTTTAGCTGAGGGTATGAAAATAAATGTAATTAAAATAGGTCCCCCGCTTATAAACCCTGAAACGGGGGAAAATCTCGGAAGAGAGAAAACGTTACTTGGAGTGGTTAAAATCGAAACAGTTGCGGCAAAAACAGCACGCTGTAAAGTTAAAAAAAAGTGGCATGTTGCTGTTGGCGATCAGGTGTCGTTGAGTGAAGTATCAATTGATTAATATACCAATGCTGATGGCATAGTATTTATACAGTATATACTGACAATATGCCGGCGGGGGATTTCCACACAATATACTGCAGTCAGATACAATACAAAGGCAGGCAGTAACAATTGCTTTCTGCATGGACAATGAAATGCATTATCCGGCAATAATATTCATTTTTTTAAAGATAAATGCCGGTGTAATAATACCGCCGTGAATGCGGCGTTCTTGTGACAGAGCAAGAAGGTTATTTTTGAATTCATGATAGACATTGCCGGCAAGCATGGCGTTTTTAATACGCCCTTTAACGATACCTTTTTCCATATAAAAACCAAGTCCGATATTTAATGAAAAATCACCGGCAATGAGATTTGATTGTCCGCCGCCGATGACGTGCGTAATGAGAACACAGTTATCTAATCCGGCAAGGATTTCGTTGAGTGATGTATTGCCTTCTGCAATGACGAGATTACTGTATGCGGGTGAGGGCGGAGAAGAATATCCGCGTTGTCCGTTGCCGGTTGAACGTGTATGCATTAGTCCGGCTGTTTGATTGTCCCAAATAAAACCGGTAAGCTTTCCATCGGTAATAAGCGGGGTTTTCACTGCCGGCGTACCTTCATCATCAATGCCGAATGATCCGACTCCGAAAGGAATGAGCGGATCGTCAGTGATACTAATACGCGGATCAAGCAGCAATTCATTTTCCCGACCGATAAGCGGGGATACTTTTTTTAAAACGTTATTGCCATTACAGCCAAGTTCAAGTGCGGTAAGTAAATCGCCCATAATTTCAGGAACGAATACAACCGGTAATGATGATGTTTTAAAAGGGTATAGATTTTTTGACCACTCAAGCTGCCGGAGAATATTATTTTTCAGCGGTGCAGTATCAAGATTAAGTCTGCGTGAGGATGCTGCATCGTAGATTTCCTGAAACCCCCCGTCATCTTCTGTAACAACCGCTGAGAAAAATAATGAAGACCGGCTGCTTGACTGCTTGTGCAGTGCTCCGGCGCTATTTGCAAGACATGCTGTTCCGGTGGTAAGCGTGATTGAACCATTAACCATAACAGGGTGTTCGCGGGTAATATCGGCAATAACCTGCTCACCGAGGGCAATAGCATCTTCATGTGAATAGTCCGAAACAGCAGCGTCATACAGTTCAACTGACGGCAGTGTCTTTGATGCGGTAAACTCAAATGATGCGTGTTGTCCGAATAATGCTGATTCTTTTGCACGATTGATAAGGGCAGCAATATTGCGAAGATCAGTTGAACCGTTGAATCCGATACGTCCGTTATGTATAACGCGTATGCCGAGTCCGCGAAGATTTTTCTCTGAAACACTGTGTAAATGGTTATTACGAAAATCAATAGTACGGGCGGTATATTCGGTCAGGAAAAGTTCAAGTGCATCAACGGCAGCTGCATGGTCATGAAGAATGGTTTCGAGATTGAGCATGGTCATTAATTTCCCCCGATAAGAACATTTTGTATTCTGATATGCGGGCCGCCGTCACCGACCGGCAGAGGTGATTGTCCGTCTTTACCGCATCCGCCGAGTCCGCCGAATAATTCAAAGTCATTGCCAATCATATCAATATTGGCAAGTGTTTGAAAAAGATTGCCGGAGAGAATAGTATCACGAACAAGATTGCCGATTTTACCGTTTTTGATTTCATATGCCCGTTCAGCAACAAATGAAAACTTTTCGAGATCAGTCATACCCGCAAGTGCGCCGACGACATACAGCCCGTTGGTAATACCGTCAAGCATTTCTGCTTGTGTTGATTTCCCCGGCTCAATAAAAGTATTTGTCATGCGCACAATTGGTGCGAAGGTGTAATTCAATGCACGTGCATTGCCGGTAACCGCTTCTTGCATGATGCCGGCGGTTTCACGGTTATGCAGGCGTGAAGCTAAAACACCGTTTTTAATCAGATAATTTTTGCGTGATTCTACCCCTTCATCATCATAGGCGATATATCCTCCGGATCCCGGAATATTTCCCTGATCAACAATGTTTAATATTTCTTTACCGAATCGTCTGCCGGGAGTGAAGCGTGCTTTTAATTCTTCGTTTTCATATAAAAAGTCAGCTTCACTGAGATGACCGAATGCCTCATGGGTAAATAAACCGGTCATTGCCGGATCAAGAATAACCGTATACTGCCCACCGGTTACTTTTGGTGCAGAGAGCAGGTCGCGGACTGTTTTAATAACCGCTTCGGTTTTTTCTTCAAATGGTTTCATGTTTTCCCAGCCATGGTGATCCCCCCATGATTTCATGCTTCGCTGAACGTTTGCACCGTCTTTGGCGAATGCCATAACCGCTGCCCCGCAGTGTGTGCGGGTTTGATCAATGTATGTACCTGCTGCATTAGCAAACCATACATGCTTGGTATAATCACGGTAAACGGTACGAGATGTTTGTATGCCGTCAGCAGTACGGATACGGTCATTGTATTTTCGACATAATGCTTCTTTTTCAGCAAGAGGAATAGTGCGCGGATCAATCGTATATGATGTTTTTGTTGTGTCAGTAATGACGGGAATGTCATACAATTGTGTTTTTCCGGTTCCGATTTTTTGCGATAACGCACAGGTGTGCGCAACACGTTCTTTGAGTTTTGACGGATCGTTGAAGGTTGTCCGGCTCCAGCCGCCGCGGGTACAGGCGCGAATTATGCCGCCGCGTTCTAACCGTGAACCGATGTCATCAGGGCGGTCATCGGAGAATGAAACGATATTCGTTTCGGTTTCTTCTATTCGGATTTCAACGTAATCCGCTTGAGCTCCCTGTAACGCGTCTTTTAATAATGATTCCATGCTGCTGTCCTTTTATATATAACAAGTGATACTATATCATATTCGTTATCATCAGGCAAATGATAATGAGAAAGACAATACTTATTTCATTTCAACAATGGTGCAGCCGTAGTTTCCCGTACGGTATGGTGCCGTACTGAATGATTTTATCATAGGGTGTGATCGGCAGAACGCATGTACTAATTCCCGCAATGTTCCGGTTCCTTTACCATGAATAATCCGGCAGTATTTTAATCCGGCAAGGAGTACGATATCAAAATATTTTTCAAGTTCCTGTTGAGCTTCTTCGTAACGCATGCCATGAATATCCAATGCCGACGGTGCTTCTTGAGGTTCATCATAAAATACAGTGCGTTGTGTACCGGCTGGGCGGGTATCTTTTATAACTGCCGCGACTGGATAGACAGCCTGCAGAATACCTTTTTGTACGGTTACCATGCCATTTTGTATTGCTGTAATCATACCATGACGCAGGTAACAATGCACATGTTCATCAGGAACAAGAACATAATCACCGATAGCGAGGTGCATATTGTTTTCCATGACGTTATTATTTACGGCTGTATGAATAATTCAAGTATTTTTAGCATATGATGTTATAAGGAAATATTTTCCAGCATGAATAGAGCACGTTTATTGTCAAGCCCGCTGTTATAACCGCCAATACCGTTAGCGGCAACAACACGATGACAGGGAATAAGCACAGCCCACGGGTTCTGTTTAACGGTGGTGCCGACTGCACGGGCGGCACCGGGGTAACCGGCATGCTTTGCAATATCTCCATATGTCATGGTGCTCCCGTAGGGTATTTTGTGCACTATACGTAATACTGCTTGGCGAAATACGGAATAATGCGATATATCGGGGATGAAGTGAAAGACTAATACCGGCTTCCCGTTCAGATAATCATGACATTCCTGTACAAGGCGCGCAAGTGTGTCCGGGGGCTTTACACACGTTGAAGGGGAGGGTATATGCCGGTGACGTGAAAACGCTGAAGCGGTAATATTCATACGGTTGTAATAAAGCGTTATCATTCCTGCTGCACCGATTATCGGTAATTGGTGTATATGATTACTCACTTTTTGCATGCCGTGCAATAATAGAACGAATAAAGGGACGCGGCAGAAAGCGGGCTATGGTCTTTTCTATAAAAAGCATTATCACCAATGCGATGATACATGCGACAAGTGCGTTTCGTAATGCCGGAACATTTTCAGAATTATTCTCAGCACTAATAAAAAAGGCAGTAAAAAAAGCAATGAGCGGCAGGATAAAAATTGTAAAAGCACTTATCAGCGATCGTATCGGCGGGATTTCAAATTCAACAATATCCCCGTTATTGACTGCGGGGTACGGAGCAGCAGTGATATAGACTAAACGTTTTCCCGGTTCACATGCGCCGACGACAGAACAATCACGGCAGCCGCCCTGCGGCAGGGTTGCAATGATAACTTCGTGCGGGGTTGATTTTATAATATGCCCGTGACCAATCATTGCTGTGGCAGGCTTTTCTCCGGCTTTTCCGGTAAAACGAAAACGACGAGTGCCGCAGAATCATTAAAAATTTCTTTTGCTGCTTGTATAACATTCTCTTTTGTAACAGAACGGATACGGTCGAAATACTTCTCATTATAGGTGTAGCCGAGTCCGTATAATTCATTGAGCCCATCGCTGAAGGCACGTGCTGACATGGTTTGCAGACCGGTTAATTTTTCTCCGAGCAGACCGGAACGTCCGCGGCTGACGTCCTCTGATGAGAGGTCTCCGCGGGCAGTTGCATGAATGACTTTGAATATTTCATCCTGTGCAAGTTCAACGAATTGCGGTGTGGTGCCGACATAAAATATATATGCGCCGGGGTGTAAACCGGTCATTACAAAACTGCCAATGTAATACGCAAGACCATGGGTGTCGCGTATATCAAATAATGGGGATCCCATACCGGAGAGCAGTGCGTTCAGTACATCAACAGCCGGTCGCTGCGGATCATCAACCGCCACTCCCGGATATGCAATCAGGATTAATGCTTGCTGTTTCGGAATATTTGTCTGCACATGATGAAGCATATTATTATTTGATAGGATGCCGGTCTCAACGGCTATGTGGCGGGGTGTTTTTTCTCTGTGCGGCAGTACGGGATTATCGCCGGAACGGTATGCGGCAAAACTTTTTTCAACAGCCTCACGGATAGCATGCGCATTAACATCACCGTAAACACAAATAACCGTATTGCTTCGTGTACAGTACTTTGAATAAAACGATAGTAAATCGTTTTGGGTAAGGGCATTAATTGATTCAATGCTTCCATATGAATTAAGGTGATAGGGGTGATTGCCGAAAAAGTTATAGCGGAGGAGTTTGCGTCCGACAGGGAAAACTTGCTGCTCGGTTTCACGGATAGACTGAATGAGTTGTGATTTTACACGCGGAAGTTCTTTTGTCGGAAAGGTTGCATTACAAAGAATGTCCGCAAGTAGGGTTATCGGAACGTGCCAGTCAGCAGCAAGACATTGCATTGTAATGCCGAATGAATTATCACCATTATAATGATCAATAGTGCCGCCGATAGATTCCATCATAAGCGCAATGTCATTATTATTGCGTGTTGTCGTTCCTTCAAGAAGCATACTGCTCATCAATGCGGTTATACCGGTGTTGCTTTCATTCTCAACGATGGTGCCGCCGATACAGACTGCTCGTACAGCAACAACCGGGACACTTCGATCTTCCCGAATAAGTACACGAAGACCGCCGTCAAGTTTGTATAATGTCGTAATCGGTTCTTCAGCAGTTGCTGCCGCAGTACTATTGGTGATAGGGGCTTGTACAGCAAAAGCGTTTGTAGTGATCGGCTGCTGATTCCAGATAATCGGAGCAACCGTGTTCGTTTTGGTAATATCAAAAAGAGAAGTTGAGACCTCGTTTTTTTTATCGGTTGGCAGTAAAGAAACGGTTATCATTCTCTTTTTTGTCAGGTATTTTCGTGCAACACGTTTAATATCTGCTTTTGTTACGGCGGCAATACCATCAACGTATTGTTGTGAGAAATCCAATGCATGGATATGGAATTCTGATGCCCCCAGATCACGTGCGCGCCCGGATACCGTTTCACGCTCAAACCATGTTCGTGCAGCAACGCTTTTTTTAACCCGATCAATATCAGTTTCATGTATGCGTCCGGCAGCAGCTTTGTGTATGGTTTTAAAAATAAAACGATCAACCTTTTTTATATTTTTCTCTGACAATACTGCTTCAATGCTAAAAACACCGCGATACACCGGTGTATAATTCCATGCTTCAATTGAATGTACCCAGCCGCGCTTCGTCTGCAGTTCCCGGCGGAGTGTTGAGGATTTACCGTCACCGATAATATTAGCCAATACGTCAAGTGCATACAGGTCATCATCAGTAATTGAACAGCTTTGCCAGCATAGTGCATGACGTGCATTTTCGATTCCTGTTCGTTTTTCAACAACTGTTTTTGGTTCAGCCGGCAGCGGCTCATCAGGAAATACGGACACTTGTTGCGGAGAAGGCTGCCATGATTCTGTTTTCTTTTGTACGGCATTCATAACGGCAGCGGTATTGATGCCGCCCGTTATAACAATAATAATATTTTGCGGAATATAGCGTTTTGAATAATAATCATACAGTGTTTCCCGAGATATATTTGAGAAAACGGATCGGTATCCGAGCACCGGATGCTTATAGGGAAAAACATGGTATACGGCATGAAAAAGCATTCGTGAAAAATAACGGTCCGGGTCATCGTCATTCATATTAATTTCTTTAAGAATAACCTCTTTTTCTTTTTCAAGCTCATCAGCATCAAGGGCTGCATGACGTATCATATCGTCAAGGACGTCGAAATAGACATTAAATTGTTCGGCACGTCCGGTAATATGAAAAACGGTATTTTCAGAAGAGGTATATGCATTAAAGTAACCGCCGGCAGCTTCAACTTCTTTCGAGAGTTCACCGACACCGCGTCGTGCGGTTCCTTTAAAAAGCATATGTTCAAGACAATGTGAAAGTCCCGCACCCATATACGGACCTTCATTGATTGCTCCGGTTTTAACGAAATACTGAACCTCGACGAGCGGGGAATCATAAGCATCAATAATAACCGTAACACCATTATGCAGCACGGTTTTAATTGGTTCAGCAGTAAGCGGTATTGACATCAGCAGAAGCAGCATTATTATTGTTGCTGATATATATAGTGAACGTTGTCGCATGGCAGCCTCCATCCTTGCATGAAGCGTATCGAATACAGCTGAGAAAGTCAAACGGTTATCAAATATGTTTAAAAGCTTTTCACATCAGGAAATTATGGCATTAATGGTATGGGCGGGTGCGGCTATTTCTGCATTAATATTTTTTCAGGCAGGAGCAATTGCATTATTACGCCCGAAAGGAAAATCCATCCGTTATTTGGCATTGTTTAATTTTTGTGCGTTTATTCATATGGCGGCAACGGGAATAATAATACTTAATCAAATCGTGCCTCTTGCAGAATCCGGCAGTTTTTTTGAGCGCAGCGTTACCATTGATTATATTTCAATGAAGGTGATGGTGATTGCTGAGCTTTGGGCAGCGGTTGCATTTTTATATTATGTTTCATATCTGACCAATGCTCCGTTGAAATCAATTCGGCGGATTATGCTGGTGATAACAACAATGCTCTCGATTGCCGCTTTATTTAATTGGTCGTTTTTTCTTTCACGTGATTTTCAAGTGTTTATTAAAGGCGATGTGAATATTGATACCACACGATTTGGTTTATTATATATCATTGCCATAAGTATTAGTTATCTTTGGGTGCTGTATGCGGTTGGAATGCTGATAACAGCACATCGCAAACGTAATATCCCGTTGCCGTATATTACTCCTGTTATCATTGGCGCTGCGTGTTATATACTTTTCAGTGTGTATGACTTATTGCAGCTGCTGATTATTGAAATACCGTTCTTTTTGCCGGGAACAAAGTTTATCGGTTTTATTATACTTGCATTTACCATGATGATAGCACTCGGTGCACATATTGTTGATATTTTTCGTAATGCTGATAAAACCGCACGGCTTAATTTTGAAGTGGATACCGCACAAAAGATCCAATTACAATTATTGCCTGCAACAATACCCCGCATGGCAGGTGCAGCTATTACCGGTCGTTTTGTGCCGTTTGAAAAAGTCGGGGGTGATTTTTATGATGTTATTCCACTCTCGGACGGCCGTTGTGCAATTATGATTGCTGATGTATCCGGTCACGGAATTGCCGCGGCAATGATTGCCTCAATGACCCATATGACACTCGGATATATGCTGAATCATTATTCTGAACCGGATGTTATTCTTCGTGAATTGAATAATCAGATAACTCCCAAGATTACGCCGAATTTTGTAACAATGGTATTTGGCTTTTTTGATCCGAAAAGCGGAACGTTTACCTATGCAAATGCAGGGCATCCCCCGTTTTTATATTGCATACCCGATGAACGGGTCTGTCATCGCTGCAGTACAGCCGGTATGCTTTTAGGAATGAAAACCGGCAATAATTATGAGAAACAAATAATATCCATGAAACCGGAAAGCCGATTATTATTATATACCGATGGGCTTTTTGAACGACATAATAAAATTTCCGGTGAAGATTACGGTGAAGATCGTTTGCTGCAGCTTTTTCAGTCATCATGTGATCGTCCGATACACCGGCAGGCAACTCTTTTGCTCGATCAAATTTGGTCATTCGGCGGTATGTCTCCATATGATGATGATGTTACATTCCTTCTGATAGAAAAACTTTAAACCTGTACACCGTCAGTAAAATATGATATACTCTCGGCAACTATGGGTATCGTACGAAACAGGACGTTTATACATGTCCACTGATAATAATTACATGATCGACGGGTATCGCCGGATGAAGCGTCGGCAATATACACAGGCGCTTGAGTTGTTCGGAATGTATGTATCACGTAATCCCGATGATGCGCATGGTCATTATCTGCTGGGTATGGCATATTTATTCAGTCATGATTATCGACATGCGTTGAATCATATTGACCGTGCTCGTCGTTTATCTCCGGCGCATTTGGATGCACAAACCGCATTTGGTTTTATTCAGCTGAAAATGGGCGCGCCGGATGAAGCGATTACAACATGGCTCGCAGTCCTGAGTATTGAGCAGGATCATGCCGGGGCACGTACGTGTATTAATAAAACAAAACGAACTGCTGATATTAATGAGCTTACGCGTAAAGCATTACCGTATCATTTTCTTCAGCTTGCATACCCGAGAGATCTTTGGTTTCGTTCATTACAGGAAGTATTTGCTGCGCCCGTGCGTTTCATTAAAAATAATACTATTATTGCAGGCGGGATATTTTTTATTATTGTAATGATTGTTATTGTCGTGGCATATAAACCGCGAATAACAAATCCTGCGCATTGGATGCCGTCTGATACGATATCGGCGCATCACGTACGCGGTGAACTTAGTAATACACAAAATGGTCAAATACGCAGTGTTGATCTTTCCGATATCGTGTTGCCCGATGAAGAACGGTTTGTTGTACTGGACCAATCGCCGCAATTATATGTATTTTCGGATGCGGCGATTGAAAAGAAATTTAAACGGGTGAAGCGCTATATCACTGAGGGAAAGCTCAATAGTGCTCTTGTCGAAATTAATGAAGCTTTGCATTCAAATGCGACAGAAGGTGTTCGCCGGCGTTTTGCTGCGTTAAAAGAAATTATCATTGCACCGCCTGTACCGTTAGTGCATGATACATTGTCCTGGCGTGAGATTGAAAATCAACCTGTTCGGTGTCAGGATATTTTCGTTTCGTGGACGGGACGGGCTGTTGATGTGCGTCATGTTAAAGGCATAACGAAATTTCAACTTTTAATTGAAGGAGAAGGCAGCGGTATGGAGATTGTTGAAGTTACCATGGACGGGAAATATAAGCTGCGTACAAATGCGCACGTTACTGTCCTCGGACGATTTCGCGGTTTAACCGGTGATATTCATCGGAAATTTATGGTAGACGGCTATCGTCTTTGGTATTAATACTATAGTATGCGCGCAGTTATTCAAAGAATCACGAGCGGATCGATAACGGTTGATGCCGTAGTTGCCGGTAAAATAAATCGCGGATTTATTATGTATCTTGGCGTTCATACTGACGATACTGAAAAGGACGCTGATTATATTGCGGATAAAAGCATAGGGCTGCGTATTTTTGAAGATGCTGACGGAAAGTTTAATCTTTCCGTGAAAGATATCGGCGGCAGTGTATTAATTGTCAGTCAGTTTACGGTGTATGCTGATTGTCGAAAGGGTAAACGCCCGAGCTTTACCAATGCGGCGCGGCCGAAAAAAGCACAAGCCCTATATGAATATATCTGCCATGCTGTTTCTGTGCGGGGTATTCCGGTACAAACCGGTATATTTGCAGCGCATATGATGGTCGAAACGGTCAATGACGGACCGGTAACGGTTATTCTTGATTCACATAAGGTGTTATGAAGTTTATCAGTATTTATATAGGAATGATTATAAGTATCGCGAGTGCGGCAAATGCCTGCCCGCCGTCACCGGCGGTTGCAAATCTGATTCCGGCAGCAGCATTTACTGCTGCGGATCATTCATCACTGCATCACGAAGGACCTTATACGGTATCAATAGACCATCCGGTATTGGTGAATAATCCGTTCAATGAGCCCTATTATATTCCGGGGAATGCATATCATCCGGCACGTGGTGCTCAACCGGTATTAGGGGTTATTGTTTATTTTGCTGATAATACAACGAATTCAAATTTAAATGTTACCATGTCGGCTCCATCGGATGAATGGTACGGCAGCAGTTATGATACGAGCTATTTCTCAAATCTGCTTTTTAATACAAATATGCCGTCAGCACGATTGTACTTTAAAGAAAACTCATATAATAAGTTTGACCTGTTCGGGCGAGTCGTTTCCGTAACATTATCAAACACGCTGAAATATTATGCGGAAGATATTGATCCGCAATGGCGTGCTTTTGATCCTGATAATGCGACGAAGTATGCGGTTTTAACGGAAGCGTTTGAACGAGCGGCGGTGCAATTATCAGCAATTGGCGACAGTATGGCTCATTATATGGCAGGTGGGTATGTTCATAATTTTATTATATTTTGCATGACTTCTAATCAGGCAGTCAGCAGCGCCATTGCCGCATGGGGAGGGAATACGACAAAAGCAACAAATGCGGATAAATATATATATCCACAGCGGTATGATTGGCATATTGCTGCACCGGGAGATATTACGGAAGCGGGCGGCGGTAAACTTGGCTGGGGGATAGTTGCAACCGCGGATACTCCAATCGGTACGGTTTGCCATGAGTTGGCGCATAATCTTGGTGCACCGGATTTTTCATGTGGTGAGCCGTATATGACATTTAAAACAGTTGATCCGATTGGTGAATGGGAGCTGATGGCTGAAGGATTGTGGAATTACGGGACGAATGCCGGCGGAGTGAAGAAAAAAGGATACGGACCTGCAGATTTAGGAAGTTGGAATCGATGGCATTTCGGATGGATTGATACACCGACTATTATTCGTGCAAGCGGTACATATTCTATTAATGAACTGGCACATAGTGATACCGGCTCTATGTACTTTATTCCATTGCCGCAGACTGATGATAATGAATGGCTGCTGCTTGAAAATCGAGCTGTTGATACAACGCGAATGTTCCATGTTTTTACGGATAATTCAGCAAATCAGCATTTTGATGCGGGGCTGCTTATCTGGCATGGGGATTCATCTTCCGGGTTTTTAAGTCAGGATGAAATTTATCCTAATCGTAATACTGCACACAATGCATTTGAAATAATGAATGTTGTAAAAAATTGTACGGTTGCTGAAGACATGCATGCGGCGCCTATTGCAGCAGGGCATACTTATAATCGGCTGGATATTTTTACTATCAGCGGCTTTCGTGATTTCGCCGGCAGACCGATACACCTCTTTATTACGAATGTCAGTGTTCCGGGTTCAGTGATGACTTTTGATGTGCGGTATGCAAATCTGATGCCGAATACAGCACGGTTCGGTGAAGGAGATGAGGATCCGGGAATAATTATTAGTCCTAATCCGGTAACCGGCAATGAAGCGTATGTACGTTTCAATCTCAGCCGCAGTGCTGAAGTGAAAATGGCAGTGTATGATTCATACGGGCATATGATAACTGAAACCGAATGGCAGTTTGAATATGTCGGGGAAAATCGGCAACGATTATTATTACCTGATGATATTGCAAATGGTATGTATTATGTGGAATGTTATGGGCGGGAAACCGTTGATGATGCATCGGTACATCCGTTTACACTTATGGGGACAATGGTGATAATGCGATGATGCGATTCATTTTTACAGTACATTGTAACTTTCAACAACGGCAGTTATTCTCTTTATACATGAAGTGTATTAGTATTATGTTTATTTTTATCTGTATCGGAACTGTCTCGGCAATGAATATACACCGCGGGAGCTATCATGGACAACTGCCTATTGGTTCTCGAACAACTGCAATGGGCGGGGCGGGAAGTGCATTAGGAGGACGATGTGTCGCACTGCAGTGGAATCCTGCCGGGCTTACTCAAATTCATCGTATGCAGGCATATTTTTCATGGGCCCCGACTACGATGAATCGAACAATCAGTTACAGCAGTTTCGCACTTCGGACGAATCGTGCAGTGTTTGCAGGCAGTTTTTCGGGAATGTTTATTAAAGGAATCAAAGAAAATAATGCCGCCGGTGAAACACTTTCAACCTTTACCGGCAGTGATACTGCCGTTTCGCTCGGATACGGTTTTATATTTACGAATGTGAATATTTCCCTTGGTGCCTCACTGCGTTTGTTATATCAGCATTATCTGCAGTATGGCGGTATTGGTGTCAGTCCGCTTAACCTCGGTGTACAGTGGAAATGTGCGCCGCGATGGACACTCGGTATCAGCGGTACTGATATATATAATAAAATTACTTGGAATTCAGCATCTCACCGAACTGATGCGTACCGCGGGGTATATCGATGCGGCATTGCATTGGATACAACCGGAAAAAACTTTGCGGAAAAGATAAATAATGGGCAGGAAGGTGTTCGCACGACGTTAGCGTTTGATGTATGCGGCAGGGATGATGAACTCAGGCTTGACCGGTTTAATAACTATGGCTCAATCGGCGGTGAAGTTATGTTTTATCTGCCGCCGCATGAACGCCCTCCGCTGCCGCCGAAAAAGAAAAAGAATAAACAGAAAAAAATCAGAAAACGTAAAGAACTTGAAACCTTAGCACAGCAAACAAATCGACCGCGGCAGGGTATTCGGAATCTTGATGAATTAGAAGTCGTTGAAAAAGAAAAACAGCCGAAACCCCCGTCTCCTATCGGCAACTTAGTAACTATTGCTCTTCGTACCGGCTACAACACCGGTAAGTTTACACTTGGAGCCGGCATCGGAATTGTTCGTGTGCATAAGAAAAATTTTAAAAAAATTACGCAGCAGAGTTACGCTGATATTAATCAATGGAAAATAAAGCGGGATCGTATTCGTGCCGAGCGGAAAGCAGTACGTGAAAAATTACGTGAAGAGTATCGAAAAATGCTGGAAGAACGTGAAAACGCGGCGCGTGAAAACAGAACGACATTATTACGGAATGATGAAATTATTATGAATCAGGCTCCTATCGACATTGACCGATCTCCCCCGATTATTGTTGGGACAAATACATCAGCAGTTCAAAAATCTTCTCGCGTATCAACGGAAACAAATTCTTCTCAGTCGAATGCTTCATTACCGGGGACGCATGTAAAACCCGGCGGAGCAGTTGGCATGCCGGTAATAATGCCGTCAGGGGGAGAAACCATCACAACGAATACAACGGCAGCATTGCCCGTATCTGATGAACCGCATAAACAGAAGGCATCACAAAAAGATGCAAACCGTATCGGATCGCGTCCCCTGTTTCCGTTTGCGATGGTTGAGGGTGCCGGTCGCGCGTATTACATTGAGTATACACTGGCGAATGATTATCTGACCCGTAATTCTGACAATGCGCATGCAGGTGTAAATCACTATATTTCCATACGGATACAGTTTTAAATGTCTGAAGCACTTTCCGTTATTACACTGACCTTAACCGATTTTCAGGTGAATTGTTATCTTGTTATTCGTAATGCCGAAATACTGATTATTGATCCGGGAGGTGAAGCGGATATTATTATAGACGCTCTACGAGAGCATAATTGTACTCCGCGTGCAGTATTGCTGACGCATGCCCATGGTGATCATATTGGTGCGGTTGAACGTATACGTACTGAGTATTCAATTCCGGTTGCATTGCATGCCGATGATATCCCATTAGCAGAGAATGCAGAACTGAATCTGAGTGCCGGTATCGGAAAGCCGGTCATTATTACAAAACCTGATATTATTCTTTATGACCGCATGGAATACGATTTCGGTTCGCTGCATATTCAAACACTGCATTGTCCCGGGCATTCGCCGGGTGGATGTGCGTTTGTTATTGGTGAAAAATTATTCAGCGGAGATATTCTCTTTGCCGGTTCTATCGGGAGAACGGATTTTCCGTATAGTGATTCACCGGCATTTATTACTGCAATTAAGGAAAAACTTATGATTCTTCCGGATACAACTGCAGTGTATCCCGGTCATGGTCCGGCAACAACAATAGGTGATGAGAAGAGAAACAACCCCTTTTTGTTATAAATAAACGAAGTATTAAACGTATCAATGTAATACTTTTACGTTATACAATGCATTATTTTGAAAACATCTGTTAAAAAATGATTAATTACGGTTAAAATGCTCTCATTAAAGTTCATAAAATATCTTAAAACATGCCGTACGGTTCTTGACAAAACCAATAAAATTCAACAAAATAGTCTTAGGATTGAAGAAAATAACCTGTTTTTATAATCAGGCGTGGTATACTATTCATAGGAATAGTACTGATTTACAGGTTCGGGTGTGTTTATATTGGGTAACATAAACGTTTAGGAAAAACGTTTAGGATATATATGTTATTTATTTTGTCTTATTTTTAGGAGGCACATTATGTTATCACGGTATTTAATTATTGGAGTTATTATTATAAGTCTGCTAAGTGTATTAACTTTTGCAGATAGTGTCACAGGGACACGGTATGAATTATTGTCATATGGGGGGAATTTATATAACAAGGATCCTGCCGCATCAAAAGCGGGGGGGCTACATGCAGCTTCTGGCTCATATCATTATACAACGCTGGCATATTTTGATGTCAGCAGTATATCAGGAACAGTAACCTCAGCAACGTTGCAGCTTTCGGCACGTAAAAATTATAATGCTAATATTCCTATTGATATTTATTCGGTTTCTGAAGCATGGGTTGATACAAGTTCAACACCAACATGGAATAATAAAAATACCGGAACAGCATGGACAACCGGTCCGCCGACCGATGGCAGTTCATTAGGTTCTGTAACGGTAACATCTCCTAATACTACATGGGAAACATATAATATTACCGGTGCCGGTCTTACATCAGCCGTTCAACAATGGATAAACGGAACAAATAACGGTTTGTTTATTAATGGTGCCGATCAGTCGGCTCATTATGAACACGCCCAAATTCAATCAGCAACACTTTTGGTATATGTATTAAGCGGTCCTCAGCCGCCGACGGTTACTCTTACTGCACCGACCGGTGATGTCAACGGGTCATCGGTTACTATCAGCGGTTCAATAACATCTGCTGATGGTGCGATTAGCAGTGCTCAGTATCGTGTGGGGAGTAGTGATTCATGGCATACACTTTCATATACCGGTTCGCAGCCGAATTATACTATTAGTGATACTTTTGATTCGACGGCATATGTGAATGGGTCATATACATTTGAAGCCCGCGCTCGCAATGCACAAGGCTGGACGACGAATTCAACGTCAATTTATATTACGAATACCATGCCGACCCCGACGGTTAATTTGACTGCACCAACCGGCACGGTGATCGGCAGTTCGGTTTCAATCAATGCAACGGTTCATTTTTCCGGATATACCGTTAATCAGGCTCAATGGAGAATTGACAGTGGTACATGGTCCTCATCCGGTATATCAATTTCAGGGACTGCCCCGAACTGGACGGTTTCCGGATCATTTGATTCAACATCATACACTGAAGGATCCCATACGTTTAGTCTTCGTGCCCGTGATTCCGGAGCTTCGTCAACAACATGGGGCTATGATCATAATACCATAAATATAAACAACGTTGATGAAAATCCGGTTGTTACAATAAGTTCACCAACAACGACGGTTTCCCTTGGTACAATTAATATTACCGCATCAGTTACTGATGACGGGAGTTCACTGACACTCGCGCAATATCGTATTGACAGCGGTTCATGGCATTCACTGACCATTGGCGGCAGCGGCGGGACATATACATTAACCGGATCATTTGATTCAACTCCATATGATGATAGCAGTTCGCATACCTTTGAAGTGCGTGTTAATGATGACGGCAGCCCTGCAAACAGCGGTACTGATACTGTTAATTTTCAAGTAAGTACAGCCTGTACACCGACAGCAATTAATGATTTAAGTGATTGGACGGCATCAGGGACCGGATGGGTCGGTCATATGGCAACCGGTTATGTCGGACTCTCGAATGCTACGACATACTATTTTGGTAATACCGGTTTTGAAGCAATAGTACAGAAAACATTCAATGATGATATTCAGGAAATTACATTTGATTTTAGTGAAAACGGTTTTTCCGCTTCCGGGTTTGCAATTGAGTTACAAGATGGAAACGGGTATTTAATGAAAGCGCTTACCGGTGTCAGCGGAACTCAAACAATATCCTGGACCGGCAGCAGAACGATAAAACTTGTTGCCAAGTATGCCGGTAGTGGAACAAGTGCTACCCCGCCGAGCCCGAGCGGATATATTCAAAATTTGCAGGTGTGCTATGGTGCATCACCTGTTTTAGTTGATGCCATCGTTCGTGATACTCCGACTAACCTCGGTCCCGGTCAGGTTTTTGAAATATGTGTTGATTTTATCAATAGAGGTCCGGCACCGGTTACCAATGCCCGGGCAACAATTACATTGCCTTCGGGTTTCCGGCTGCAGAATGAAACTGATTATAATAATTTGTTTATCGGTGCGCCAACCTTTGCAGGCGGGTATCGCTGGAATAAACAAACGCAGAATATTACGCCAAATGCAAAATTAAACCGTCCGAAAACAGCAGGGTCAGATGCACCGCGATTTGTTGTTTACGGCACAGACGACTGGGCAGACGGTACTGATCATGTCGGACAGTTTATTAATGAGTTTACCCGCTGTGATATTGGCGGAACATACGAAAGTCATAATTACGGAAACGGTATTTTCAATGGAAACTCTCAAGCAGGGCAGAATGCTTTTCGCGGCAGTTCATATATTCTTGCTGCGTCGATTAAAGGCTTAGGATATCCGACTGAGAATGATAATTATGTTACCGATGAACTCATTGCACGTAATTGGGAAATCGGATCGCATACGTTTCATCATATGCATGCCGGTATTTGTCTGCATGCATATAATGGGAGTGATCGTGGTTCTGGTCGTAACTTCAGATGGTTATGGAAGGCTGCCGGACAGGTAAATATTTTAAAACGCGGGAAACAATGGGGTGCCGGTAATACCGAAGCAGAGCAGAGAATAGAATATCTTCTCGGAAAGTATTATATTGATGTTGCCGGCGGACGACGAACGGAAGGTTTCCGAAATCCGTATCTTGAATTTAATATTTATCATGACGCAAGTGCATCGAATTATGATAGTGAAGGGTATACACGTAATCCGTTTTTAACAACTACTGCGGGAATTAATGCAAAGGTTGGCTTGCGGTATAATTGTTCAATTAATGAATCTCCGCAGGAATATAGAGATGGTGCGCGCGGCAATACAAAAAACATTGCCGGACGTACTGTACTGCCGGCGTGGGCAGTTCGCTGCGGTTTGCAGGATCATAAAGGAGCGCAGGACGATCATATGAACTGGCCGCCAACCGGCGGATGGCTTGCTTCAAAATGGCCGACTTCCGGTATTGATTATTCAATAGAGTTTTGGAATCTTGCTGTCGGATGTCAGCGATATACCAACCGACCGGAAGCGACTGCCTGGGGGACAATTTTTGATTCTTCAATTGGTGAATGGGGCTGGGATGATATGATTGGAACGTATAAACAATATGTTGACCGGCATTTCAATCCGTCAGATGGTCCGCAGAGTGGTATTCCTAATCTTTATCATACGCTTTATGCAAGCGGAACGTGTACACAATATCATATTCCGGTCATGCTCAGCGGGCATCCGAATTATTCCAATGATGATGTTACCATTCCGCAAAATCGTGACGGCAGCGGTCCGACGTTTGTTTCAAAATTTTGGGTCAATGAACTTCGCGATCATGTTGTATCCAATTACTCGGATGCTTATTTTGTAACGAATGTCGAAGTGTTGAATTATTATCTTGGTCGCGGAATGGTTCGATGGCGTATTTATGCACCAACTACTCCGGGTAATTACACTATTATGATATCCCATCCGGGAGGAACGCTGAACTATCCGGTTACGGTTGTTGATCCGGTACAAGCGGTTAGTGATGCGCAGTATCGTGCAGCACGAGTGAATAGTGCCGCTGAAGTTACCACACTTGGACAGGTTCATGCACCTTATACTCCTTACACGCATGTTATTTATACCGTAAAAGGAGCTGATGGAGTGAGTCATGCAAGTTCACTGCCGGCAATTGTCAGTGCAGCAAGTACAGCAGGACTGGGAGTCATTGCTGAAATTAAAGTCTATAAAGATAATATAAGTACCGGCACAGCAGGGGTGCGGCATACTGTTATGACAAAAAAATGGGATGGTACTGATCTTCCCGGTATTGCCATGCCTAATGATTCAACGTACCGTGCTAATTTGGTATCACTTATTTCATCAATAAGCAGTCAGGTTGACGGGTTTATTTTTGATACTGAAATTCCGACGGATTCTGATACATCTGCGACAGCAGGGTACAACGATGCGTTTGTTAATAGTTTCCATAGCACTTGGGGTGATCAACCGGCATTGCGTGTTCCCGGTAATCTTCAGCAATCATGGGTTCAGGGGGATTATCAGGATGTTACTGATCCGAATGATCCGCTGCATTACAGTATTTATTGCCCGGCAGCAACGGATGAATGGTTTGATTATGGCGGCTATCCGTTAGTGAATGGCAGTGACTTGCCGTGGGTAATGTATGATATTCGTGATTTAGCAAATAGTTTTTATACGCTCTCCGGTAATATTGATAACATTGGTCCTGACAGAAATAGTCATTATATTATTAATGAACTTCAGTGTTGGGAAAATGATGGCGCGAATAATACCGGTCTTTCAGTATGGGAAGAATGGGACGATGCATGGACTGAGTACCGTCGGTATATGAATAGTGATTTTATTAATGTGCTGTGCGATGCTGCCGGATCAAAGAAAGCATGGGCGATGGTTCCCGGTGAAGATACGGTAAAAAATATGATGGTACACAATGCCCAGGCAAAATCATGTGATCCGATTGAGTTTGCCGATGCTGATCGTCGACCATGTATGCTGCCGGATAAATGGAATACTTCACAGAATGATCATATTGACGGAATTATTTACTATTTCGACGGAACGAAAACCGTAAATAATTCATATCTGCAGATGGCGGCTGAGATGGCACGCCGTATTGATTATTTTGTTGCTGAATCATGGCAGTGTTCAAATACGTATCAGCCGGATAATTTACGGAAAGATTGGATAATGTATCTCGAAACGGGTGCATTAAATGTTTCACAATTTCAAACGGCTCGACGAACGGCGATGGCTGTTCATGATGCCGGACAAGGGGTTTTCGTTACGGCGAATAAATTGCCGACTGGTATTACAACAAATATTGTTGTAACGATTACCTCGCCGACAAACAATGCGTCGGTATATGGTACAACAGCATTGACCGCGAATATTACTGCTGCTCCCGGGAATGTAACTTCAGGGAATGTATACTATCGTATTGATAGTGGCAGCTGGACAGGCGGGTTTTCCGGCAGTGAACCGAATTTCACACGAAACATTAATTTAGTTTCAATAGGAACGCATACGGTATGGGTTCGTGCTCAGTCAAGTGACGGAGTATGGGGAACAAACAGTATCAGTGTTGTTGTGAATGATCCGCCGCCGGTTGTAACGGTAACGGCACCAACCGGGACCGTTGATTGTGATTCCGTATCAATTACCGGAACTGCAACTGATACGGCACCCGGCAGTATTCTTCCTTCATCACTGCATTATCGTATTGATAATGGTTCGTGGTCAACAATGATGTTTTCTGACCCGAATTGTTCAGCAACATGGGATTCTACAACTGTTGCGAATGGTTCACATACCGTCTATATTCGTGCTTCGGATAACGCTAATCAATGGACGACCAACAGCGCAACATTTACGGTTAATAATCAATCACCGACTGTTACAATAAATAATCCGTCTGCGGGACAGGTCAGTGGTGCTATTGTAATTGATGCAACTCTCATCGCGAGATCATGTTCGTTGACCGGAGAGTTATATCGTATTGACAGCGGGTCATGGATTAACCTGTATTCACAGGGGGGCAATGATTATACAAATGTGTGGGATACCGGAAGTGTTGCAAATGGAAGCCATACTATTTATGTATTAGCATCAAATTCTGCAAAATTAACAACAACACAAAGTGTTGTTGTCTATGTAACCAATACAACTCCTATTCCGCAGATTACTATTACAGCGCCGACTGCAAGCCAGTATGTTAGGGGTACAACGAATATTAGTGCGACTATTCAGCCGGGAGCCGGTGCAACATCACTGACAGTGCACGAGTATCGAATTAATTCCGGTTCATGGGTTGCATTATCAGGAACAGCTCCGAATTATTCAGCTGCGTGGAATACAACCTCAACGGCGGATGGTGCCGCTACGGTATATGTTCGTGCACAGAATAATGTTGGAGAGTGGGCAACAAATTCAGTGGCAGTTACAATAGATAATACCCCGCCGACTATTATTATCAGCTCACCTTCAGCGGGTGTGGTCAGTAATAATGTTACTATTGATGCGAGTACAAGCAGTGACAGCGGCAGCGGATTAGTAACACCATTACAGTATCGTATTGACAGCGGGAGCTGGACATCGCTTTCCGGTAGCGGAACAGCGGTATGGGATTCAAAATCGGTTTCAGATGGTACACATACTATTTATGTTCGCGGTACTGATACTATCGGTAATGCGTCAACGAATACAGTCAGTATTACGGTATTAAATAATGACCCGCCGGTGGTTCAGACGATAATCAATCCGACAGCCGGGAGCCATACGGGTTCGGTAAATGTATCAGCATTCATTACTGATGATACCTCTGTGCAGTCGGCATATTATCGTGTCGATAGTGGCGCATGGGTGGCATTAGGTGGTTCACCGGGACCAATCGGAACATGGTCAGCAAGTATTAATTCAGCAACATATAGTGATGGAACACATACGATATATGTTCGTGCAGTTGACGGTGAAGCTGCTGAAGGCACAAATTCAGTGTCCGGTGTTATTTTTGATAATAACGGACCGGTTATTACCGCTATTGCACCAAATGCCGGAAGTGGTAATCAAAGCGGTACTATAAATATTAGTGCGAATATTACTGATGCGACAAGTGGTGTATCCTCTGCGCAATATCAGATAGATAATAATGGCTGGCAGCTGCTGAGCGGCAGTGAACCGAATTATTCAGTAAGTGGAATAGATGTCAGTTCATTAAATAATGGCAGCCATACCCTGTATATTTCCGCACAGGATGGTACAGGTCTTTGGGCAACAAATAATGCAACCTTCACCGTCGCGAATAATGCACCGCCGGTGATAACAGCCGTTTCTCCGACACCGGGAAGCACCGTAAATGGAGCTGTTAATATTGACGCAACAATTACCGATGATGCCGGTGTAACAACAGTAACGGTAACTGTCGATGGCGGCACCGCACAGACGATGACACTCAATAGCGGCAGTGCGACAAGTGGTACATGGCGATATAGCTGGAATACAACGGTTATTGGGAATGGTTCTCATTCAATCAGTATTCGTGCAGTTGACGGTGGTAGTTTGAACGACACAACGAATTATACTCTTGTTGTCAATAACGGTGGTATTGTTATCAATATTACCTCACCGGCAGCGGGATATGTGCATGGCAATGAAACTATCAGTGCCGGCATTACGTATTCAGCCGGTAGTATTACCGCTGCTGAATATCGAATCGGCGGCGGGTCATGGGCAACTTTACCGAATACCGGTGGCAGTACATATTCAACAGCGTGGAATACAACGTCAACGGCAGATGGTGCAACAACGGTTGCAGTTCGTGCACAGAATAATGTCGGTGCATGGGCAACGAATAGTGTTGCGGTTACGGTTGATAATACGCCGCCGACGATTGTAATAACCTCACCAAGTGCCGGGTCGGTAACCGGTAATGTAAGTGTTAATGCTACCAATAGCAGTGACAGCGGCAGCGGGCTTGTAAATCCATTGCAGTATCGTATAGATAGCGGCAGCTGGGTAAATCTCTCAGGTGGTATGGGAATATGGGATTCAACAACGATCAGTGACGGGTCACATATCCTCTATGTTCGCGGCAGTGATAGTGCCGGCAATAGTGCAACGAATTCGGTCAGTATTACGGTTCAAAATAATACCGCACCGATTGTTCAAACCATTTCACAACCAACAGTGGGGACACATACCGGAAGTGCAAATGTATCAGCATTTATTACTGATGATACATCAGTGCAGTCGGCGTTCTATCGTGTTGACAGCGGCAGCTGGGTTGCGCTCAGCGGTACGCCGGGTGCAAGCGGTACATGGACGGGAACGATTAATTCTACCGTATACAGTGACGGGACCCATACTATATATGTTCGTGGTGTTGACGGTGATTCACTTGCAGGAACGAATTCAGTTTCCGGGATTGTTTTTGATAATACAGCGCCGGTTATTACCGCAATTGCCCCGAATTTTGGCAGTGGTAATCAGGCGGGAACTATAAATATCAGTGCGAATATTAATGATGCAACCAGCGGTATTAATACTGCGCAATATCAGATAGATAGCAACGGTTGGCAAACGCTCAGCGGTAGTGAGCCGAATTATGCAGCGAATAATGTTGATATTAGTTCGTTAAACGATGGCACCCACACATTATATATTCGAGGAGAGGATACCCAGGGTATTTGTGCGACGAATAATGCGATATTTACCGTAGCGAATAATGCAGCGCCGGTGATAACAGCTGTTTCACCGACACCGGGCAGTACGGTCAGCGGAACGGCAAGCATTGATGCGACGGTTACCGATGATGCCGGTGTTACCGGTGTAACGGTAACTATTGACGGCGGCAGTGCTCAGACGATGACCCTCAACAGCGGCAGTGCGACGAGCGGGACATGGCGATACAGTTGGAATACAACGAGTATCGGGAATGGTTCGCATACAATTATCATACGCGCGGTTGATAGCGGCAGTTTGAACGACACTACGAATTATACTCTTGTTGTCAATAACGGTGGTATTGTTATCAATATTACCTCACCGTCAGCAGGGTATGTAAGCGGTTCAGAATCAATTACTGCCGGTATTACATATTCAGCCGGTAGTATTACTGCTGCTGAATATCGAATCGGCAGCGGGTCATGGGCAAATTTACCGAATACCGGCGGCAGTTCATACTCAACTATCTGGAGTACAACGTCAATGGCAGATGGTGCAACAACAGTTGCAGTTCGTGCACAGAATAATATCGGAGCATGGGCAACGAATAGTGTTGCGGTTACGGTTGATAATACTATACCGACGATTGTTATCACATCACCGGTCAATTCTGCTACGATTAGTAACTCTGTAAATATAACAGTAACAACAAATGATGTCGGCGGAAGCGGTATTGTAATTACAAGTTTAGAATATCGTATAGATAGCGGCGCATGGCAGACAATGAGTGGTGCACTGACAGTAGTATGGAATACAACAAATGTGAGCGATGGTAATCATACTATTCAGGTTCGCGGTAATGATGGTGAAGGAAATACCGGGATTTCAAGTGGTATTATCGTTACAGTGCAGAATAATAATGCAACGCCTCCGGCAGCTGTCTGGAAAGTATTCGTTCGTGAAGATATTGAGAATGCGAATAATTTCAATAACGGTCAGAACGATTATGTCGTTGGTGCTGAAAACGGATATTTTGCCGTACTGCAAACACCAATGCAGACTAATTTAGGGTTTATAATTGATGGTAATCCTGTACAAGCTGAAGTGAAGCCAATAACGGAAAGCTTAGGATTGACTGCCGTTAATGGTGTTGCACTGTATTATAAAGTACCGTATTCAGGTGTAAGTATTGATGTTCCGGTAACATTGACGATAACAAATAAGGATAATGCAAATAAAGATTTCACCGGTTCATTTACACGAAAAGAAAATATATTCAAGGAATCACTTGATTACAGTGCGCAGGATCATTTGGGACTGTGTTTTGAACTGACCCGTACAGCGGATGAAATACGATATGAAGTTTATTCACTATCGGGACGGCTGCTCTGGCAGTATACTGATGTAAATGTTGCTCCGGGAAATCATTGTCATCGCTTTGATTTTAACAATGACGCTGATAATCCGTTGCCGAATGGTGTTTACTTTATTAAGAAAATTGCAAAATCAGGTACTGATGAAGAAACAGAAATTACAAAAGCGTATATAATGCGTTAATGTAATTATCGACAGCAATACAGTATATGTATATGAGCGGGTATATAAAAATATACCCGCTCATTTTATTTCATGTCTTGCATCACGTCATTCTTTCCGATAATATCAAACCATGAAAAATATACATAGCCCGTCAACTTTTGTTGCAAATACTATCATTATCGTTTTTGTTATCACCGCGCTTGTCTTTATCGGTATTCTGTTGTCGATTGCGTTAACCCCGGTAACAGTATTGGCGTATGCAAAAATGAATCCTCAATCAATAACACAATCCGTTACTGCCGGTGATGCTGTTGCAGAAAATATCATCAGCCATGATCTTCAGAGTATATATAAAACGGTTATTGAAACAAATATTGCATTATATGGATTGCTGCTGAAAACATATTCAAATTACACGTATGCAATGGCGGATGAAGCGTATGTATATGTCGGTACAAATAGTAATACGACTAATCATGCATCAATTAATGAGATAACAGTGTACTATTCAGTATTATGGGAGCGATTTACTCATAATGTTATGCTTTTAACCAATAGTTTTGGTTCACCGATGAGTTATTCATTGCTGGGTATTACAGAATACAGCAATGGTAAAAAAAGTCATTTTTCAATGCCGTCAATAATGGCAGATAACAATACCGTGACAAATAAAGCCTTCATACTGCAGAACAAACCGGCAGCAGTATTACATCGTTCATTAGTTGATAATAAACCGGGGAAAATTATACCCCCTGAAGGAAGAACGGTTCGTGCGGTCTATAAAATTTCATTTGCGCATCAGCATACTGCGCTGCTTGATTTATGGTTAATGCCGTTTAATACTGAATTGCGAATATATTATATGACACTGCGTCCGATACTCTATGAAGGGAAGGATTGGCGGTATTGGGTGAAGTGTGCCCGAAAACATTTACATCATAAAAAATATTTTTCGGCGTATTTATTATATATGCGTGCATATGAGTTGTCATTATATGGAGACCGAGAAATACCGATAGGACAAAAAAGATTACTGACAGTATTATCAATGCTCACAAAACGTTTAAACCTTCCGGGACCGGAAATGTCGCCGGTATCATGGAAAGTTGATAATAATAACGAACTGATATTGATTGACGTGCGTCTTATATATGATACACCGGAAACACAATATCTGCTTATACGGTTTCAATCAAGTTCAGATAATGAACTTGTTGCTGCATTGGAATCAGCCGGTATTGTACGATTTATACACGAACAAGTTCCGGAAATACAAGAGCTGTGTTCGGCGATTATAACCGTTGCAGAATCAATAGACGACCACGATACTATTGTGTATATTGGAAAACAGAGAATAGCAGATATGCCGTAATATACGTGAAAGAATTAATACACGTCATAAGGAGCAGGGTATGGAAAAAGAATATAAATTTGAAACATTACAATTACATGCAGGGCAGAAACCTGATGCAGAAACACTTTCACGTGCAGTGCCATTGTATCAGACAACCAGTTATCTTTTTAAATCAGCACAGCATGGAGCAGACCTGTTTGAATTGAAAGAACCCGGTTATTTGTATACCCGTATCGGCAATCCTACGTGTGCAATTGTTGAAGAGCGTTTAGCGGCGTTAGAGGGCGGTTCGGCTGCATTATTAGTTGCTTCCGGTCAGGCCGCTGCAACGATGACGATACTTGCCATTACTGAAAAGGGTGATTCTATTGTATCATCAAGCGCATTGTATGGCGGGACTCATACCTTATTTCATCATACACTTACCGATATGGGGCGTGAGATATTATTTGTTGATGCTCATGATGTGCAACAGATAGAGCAGGCGATTACACCAAAAACAAAGGCAGTGTATATTGAAACAATCGGTAATCCCGGTCTTGATGTTCCTGATTTTTCAGCCATTGCGGATATTGCACATACCCATGCGATACCGCTTATTGTTGATAATACTTTTGCCGGGGGGGGGTATATATTCAAACCGCTGCATAATGGTGCGGATATTTGTATTGAATCATGTACAAAATGGATAGGTGGTCACGGATTAAGTATTGGCGGTATTATTATTGAAAGTGGCAGCTTTGACTGGGGAAATGGGAAATTTCCTGCATTTACAACTCCCGATCCGGCATATCATGGTTTAGTATTTTGGAATGCATTCGGACCGAACGCAGCAGAATCAGTTGCAAATCAGGCACTTATTTATAAATTACGATTGCGATTGCTTCGTGATATTGGTGCTGCTGCGAGTCCATTTAATGCATGGACGTTTCTCATTGGTCTTGAAACATTAAGTTTGCGTATGCAGCGCCATTGTGAAAATGCATTCGCCGTGGCGAAATATCTGGAAAGTCATCCGAAAGTAGAACGGGTACTATATCCCGGACTTACATCGCATCCGCATCATGCCCATGCACGGAAATATTTCAAAAATGGGTTTGGCAGTGTTGTCTGTTGTGAGCTGAAAGGCGGTAAAGAAGCCGGATTGAAGATGATTAATAATGTAAAACTTTGGAGTCATCTTGCAAATATTGGTGATGCGAAATCTCTTATTATCCATCCGGCAAGCACAACCCATCAGCAATTATCTGAAGCGGAACAGCGTGCCGGCGGGGTTACACCCGGATTTATCCGGTTGTCTGTTGGTATTGAACATATTGATGATATTATTGCCGATTTAGCACAGGCGATGGATACTATCTGATGAGTGATTACAACACTATTTACATATAATTTAAAAGAAAGCCTCCGTTTGGAGGTTTTCTTTTAAACGATGATGGCGTTGCCTCGACAGGTCTCTTCAAAATATACTATACTCTTTTTATAAAATATATAATTCTCTCTTGCAAAGAAGAAAAATATCATTATAATGCGTGGTTAATATTTTCATTCATTAATAATGAATGCATACTTCATACTGAAAATCGTGGAGGGGTGTACATTGTGAAATATATTTTTATCACCGGCGGTTCAATTTCAGCCCTCGGAAAAGGTGTTGCTACCGCCTCCATCGGGAATCTTTTAAAATCGTATAACCAACGCGTAACCTGTATAAAAATTGATCCGTATATTAATATTGATCCCGGCACCTTAAGTCCGTATCAGCATGGTGAAGTATACGTAACTGAAGACGGATATGAGGCGGATCTTGATATTGGTCATTATGAACGGTTTCTCGGTGATAACTTAACCAGTAAAAATAATATGACAACCGGTCAAATATATCAATCTGTTATTGATAAAGAAAGAAGGGGCTTTTATAAAGGACATACGGTGCAGGTTATTCCGCATGTTACGAATGAAATTATCGAATTTATTCATCGCGTTGGAGGCGATGATCGCTGGGATGTCATTATTGTTGAAGTCGGCGGAACGGTTGGCGATATTGAATCAAGCCCATTTCTAGAAGCTATTCGATTATTTAGTTTAGGCATGAAAAAAGAAGATGTTTTGCAGGTGCATTTAACATTAGTGCCGTATTTTTCTGCTGCCGGTGAAGTGAAGACAAAACTTGCACAACATAGTGTTAAAACATTGCATACGCTTGGGATATTTCCTGACCTGTTATTATGTCGTACTGACCGTGATATCCCGCTTGCTGCACGAGAAAAAATATCACTGTTTTGTAATGTGCCGCTTGAAGCGGTTATTGTCGGAAAAGATGTTGAAACAATCTATGAAATCCCGTTAAGTTTTTATAAGCAGAATGTTCATACGTTTATTATTGATCGATTGCAATTAAATGCAGATGTGTCAGATAATACTAATCTTGATGCATTAACGGATATTGTACATAAAATTAAAAATCCGACTAATAATATCACCATTGGTATAATCGGAAAATATGTTGAATTGCATGATGCGTATAAAAGTATCATTGAGGCGTTTATTCATGCCGGCGCTGCGAATGATTGTCATGTTCACATCAAATGGATATCAGCACAGTCGGTTATAAAAAATGGTGCAGATAAAATGCTGAACATGGTAAACGGTATTCTTGTGCCGGGCGGATTTGGCGAACGCGGTACTGAAGGAAAAATTGAGACGGTGCGCTATGCGCGTGAAAATAAATTACCCTATTTTGGCATTTGCTTAGGAATGCATATAGCGGTTGTTGAATATGCACGGCATGTATGCGGTCTTGATGATGCAAATAGTACTGAATTTGATGCTGATACAGCACATCCGGTGATACACATGATTGAAGAGAAGAAATCATTGGAAAACATAGGGGGAACACTCAGATTGGGCGGGTATCGCTGTTCAATAACCGCCGGTTCGCTTGCTGAGCGGATATATACTGCAGCGGAAGTAGTTGAGCGGCATCGACATCGCTATGAGTTTAATAATGAGTATAGAAAAATTATTCAGGATAACGGTATGGTCATTTCAGGTATCTATGAGGAAAAGGATTTAGTTGAAATAGTCGAGCTTCCTGATCATCCTTTTTTCATTGGCGTGCAGTTTCATCCTGAGTTTAAATCACGTTTAAGTACCGGGCATCCGTTGTTTAATAATTTTGTTCATGCTTCTCTTGAACATAAGAAAAATAGTATGATGACGGATACAGAAAAAGTCGTCCCGGCATAATAAAAACAGGAGTGTAACTATGGGGGATACCATTCAGGAATATTTGACCTATGATGATGTTTTAATAAAACCGCAAAAGTTAACATTTTCATATGATGAAATATCAATTGCAACACGGCTCACTCGGCGTATTAATATTGCAATTCCAATAATTTCAGCTGCTATGGATACCGTTACCGAGGGCAATATGGCAATAGCCATTGCGCAAATTGGCGGTATCGGGATGATTCATAAAAGTTTATCAATTAAAAAACAAGTTGCTGAAGTAGATAAAGTAAAGCGCTATGAAGCAGGGATGATTTCCGAACCGCTGACATTACCGCCGGATGCGGATGTTGCTGAAGCGCTGACCATGATGCAGACATACAATATCGGAGGGATACCGATTGTTGATAATGAAAAATTAGTCGGTATTTTAACAAATCGTGATCTTCGTTTTGAGCCGAATCATAATCGTAAAGTGAGCGATTTAATGACTGTAAAGTTGATTACTGTTCCCCTGGGAACAACACTTGATGATGCAAAGGCAATATTGCAAAAACATCGTATTGAAAAACTTCCGGTTGTTGATAACAACAATAGGCTTACCGGATTGATTACCGTTAAAGATATTGATAAACGAACAAAACATCCGTATGCATCAAAAGATGGGCAAGGGCGACTGCAATGCGGTGCGTCTATTGGTTGTGAAAAAGAAGATATTGAACGTGCACAAGCTCTTGCTGAAGCCGGTGTTGATGTAATTACAATCGATAAAGCACACGGACATCAGATAAAGGTAATTGAGATTATTAAATATTGTAAAAAGCATTTCCCCAATGTTGACATTATTGCCGGTAATGTTGTTACCCATGAAGGAACAACAGAGCTTATTGCAGCAGGTGCGGATGCCGTTAAAGTCGGGATAGGTCCCGGGTCAATTTGTACGACCCGTATTGTTGCCGGCGCCGGCATGCCGCAAGTTTCGGCAATAATGGGATGTGCTCAGGCTGCACGAAAACATAATATTCCAATCATTGCTGACGGCGGGATTAAATATTCCGGTGATATTGTAAAAGGGCTGGCTGCAGGAGCTGATACGGTAATGCTTGGCGGAATGCTTGCCGGGTGCGCTGAAAGTCCGGGCGAAATTATATATTATAAAGGGCGTAGTTTTAAGGTGTATCGTGGGATGGGGTCAATCGGCGCAATGGTTGCCGGCGGACGAACACGGTATTTCCAAACTGATGAAGATGACGAGCAGCGGCTTGTTCCTGAGGGTATTGAGGGACGAGTGCCGTATAAAGGGAAGCTTGCCGCAGTATTGCATCAAATGGCAGGAGGAATTCGCTCAGGGATGAGTTATGCCGGCTGCAAAACGATTCATGAATTGCAGACGAAAACGGAGCTGATAAAGATAACAACAGCAAGTTTACGTGAAAGCCACCCGCATGATATTACTATTGTTAAAGAAGCACCAAATTATTTTGTTGAGTAAATACATACTGCATGCATCGTATATATCTGTCATGCTATAACGACGATTATATCTATGCTATAAATGTGCTTATGCTCTTTGTTTTTTAATACGATGAATAGTGTAATAAAGAGTGCATTATTCTATAAAATCGGGCATCGCACTATTGGTATCACAAAATATATTTTTATTGTATGCATTGTATTTGTGTCCGTCTGTATAATGCCGCTGCTTATCAGTTTTATATCGTGCTTATACTATTTTTGTTTAATTGCCTGATCTGATAAAATTCATGTTTTGTTTTGAAGATAATTATATATCTCTTTTGCGATAGCGCGTTTCGTTGCCTGCCGAATATAAAAAACGGGTATTGCAGAATCATCAGAAGATATTTTCCCGCTGACATCTTTAATGTATTTATTATTTCGTTGAGGGTCAAGTTTAATATTGAAAGCAGGCAAATTGTTGAAAATCATTTCACGTACGACGGGATAATACTTTGCATGTATTCCGGTACAGACAATTGCATGAACACTGCCGAGAGCAGCAATATACGATCCGATGTATTTTTGTATTCGATAAATAAAAGTATCAAGTGCTATTTGTGCTTCTTCATTGCCGTCATTAATTTCTGATAATAATTGTTTTATGCCGACGAGTTTACCGCTCATGCCGTAAATGCCGCTCATTTTATTAATTTGCATCATCATATCTTCATAGGTCCACTTTTCATGATTCAATAAATACAGCATGAGAAGCGGATCAATATCACCGGAACGCCGTTCCATGATAAGACCTTCAGTGGGGGTTAATCCCATTGAGGTATCAATAGAGTTGCCGTTTTGTATAGCGCAGATTGAGCAGCCGTGTCCAAGCTGCAATGTAATAAGATTCAATTTTTCAAGCGGTGTTTTCAGATGCTGTGCGGTTTCTTCAGCCATGTGTTTATGACTGATGCCATGAAAACCGAATCTGCGAAGACCGTAGCGTTTTGCCAGTGAATAATTAATGGCATAGGTGTATGCTTTCGGCGGCATCGTTTGGTGAAACGCCGTATCAAATATCGCATACTGCGGAATACCGGGGAGTTCTTCTAATACTGCATTGATATTTTTAATATTAAAGGGATTGTGAAATGGGGCAAACTCATTATAATGTGCAATTTCAGAAACAATCTGTTCGTCTAACTGAGTCGGCTTGGTAAATTGAATACCGCCATGAACGACACGGTGTCCGATAACACTAATATCACTGCGATGTTTTATTACGCCGTGTTCTTTTGAGGTCAGTGTATTTAATATCCAGCTTATTGCATCAATATATGATTCGGTTGAACCGATATGATGACCATCAGTGCCTTTCAGTTTATTGCTGAATGTCAGTGAGGTTGCCGGCGAATTAATATCCTTAACTTCACCGTATAATAACAATTTATTCTCGGGCATTTTCGTAACAATAAAATTCAGCCCGTATACTTCACTATCAAATATTAAATATATCATATGCATATCCTTCTTAATAGTGAATTATAAAGTAACCGTGCAGAGTGTCAAGGAATGTTCACAGTAATAAAGTACAGAATTATGCGTATATATAAAAATACTCGGGGGTTGCTTTGTTCGGTGCTCGTATGTTGATGAAAGGGTTTCAATGAGTAGATCAGCCGAATACAATACCACGGTATTTTTTAATAATCCGCAATGCAAAATACGTTATCCAGCGGGAAGCAGCGCTGCGTTGTTCAAAGGGCTGCCACATTTTTTCACTATGATTATTTTCCATTGACCATCGTAGATAATTATCAGCTTTTGAAAGAATATAATCAATACTGCTTTGTATTACCGGCGAATCAGCAGCATTTGCTTTCAGACAGGCATATACGATCATTAATACATCAGCCGTATCTACCCATGGGAATCCGAATCGTGCTGCGGTATTTTTGCCTTTTAAAGGAAGAATGCCTTTATTGCTGTTTAGGGATTTCATTATTTTCGGCAGTGCAGTATCGGTTATAAAAGCGGTCAGCAGCATGATTGCTTTTTTTATTGCAGGGGTTTGTTTATTGCGGGGAATTTCAGTCAATGTCAGTAATGCCGCGGGAGAATGTAAAGCAGCCGGTACGGCAAGGTCTTTCTTTTTATCAACCCCACCGGATGCAACAATGCTTTTCGCCAACCGGTCAATATCTGCTATGATGGTTTTATCCTGGAAACCGAGATTCCATAGTGCGCGATAAATATGGGCGGTCATGGTAATATTAAAAAAATCGTATTCGGAATCAGTGTTTTTCAAGAGCATTACTTGTTCAACCGATGCGGTAATACGATCGTCAGATCTGTTTGCGAAACATGTACCGAGAAATATCAGAGACCACAACCCACCTTTATACGGACGGGTTAGGGTTTTATTTTTAAAATCACCGAATGCATCTTCCCAATGTTTTAGAATAATCTGTATTGGTTTGTATCCGTTGATGAGTGATTTTGCAAGACGGAGTTCTTTGTTAGAATCCTGTTTATTAAGAAAATCACGCATTGAAAGCCATCGAACCGGTGCATTGTCTTTTGAAATCAGCCACGCAAGTGTATTCCGCGGAACTGTTACGGCAGTTGATTTTTTGGGCATTGGCATCCCCTCCCCTGTATGATATAACCGTATAGTGAAAATAATGACATGCTTGTATGTCGGTGTCAATGGTATTTCACGTCTATACAATAATAACGGCAGGCAGTATAATGAAAAAAATATCATCGGTTAATACCATTCTGTTTATCTGTTACGGTAATATTTGCCGCTCACCTGCGGCAGAGTACTATTTTAATTATCGTGCAATGCAGGAGGGGTCTAATATACGTGCACGCTCTGCCGGTATTGCTGCTCGTCGCGGTATACCTGCTGCTGAAGAGATGATACGGCTCCTTGAACATAATGGAATTAATATGCAGGCGCATACCGCACGACCGGTTTCACGATTATTTATTGATGATGCGGATATTATATTAGCTATGGAAGAAAATCATGCAAATGTATTACGGGAACGTTTTCCTGATGCGACAAAAAAAATACAGACATTTCTGGCATATACCAACGGTACTGATAATGAGGTGCCTGATCCGTATATGCACTCATACGAGCTGTTTGAAAAAAGTTTTTCACTGATACAACAAGGTATTGATACCTTATTTACTCTGTTATAATATACTGTGCTAATAGTGGCGTGTACATTTTACTGCTGCATACAATACAGTGAGACTTCTCTTCAGATGTCATTCGCCGGTAAATGTATTTGCATTATATACGGATATTTACTTGAGAAAGAGAATAACTATGAAACGTGGTGTATCATACATTCCCGCATTTCTGCCGGAACATATTGAAAAAGATTTAGATGATATGGCGGCAATGGGGGTTACTGAAGTTTTATTTGCATTACAGGAAAACAATTTTCATATTTTACGGGGGGCGCTGCAGTATGGGGCGCGTGCTGCTGAAAAGCGCGGGATCATTCCCTATGCAGTGGTTTGGGGATTTGCCAATACATTCGGCGGCGGGCGCATGTCCGGTTTTATGTTGAAAAACACCGATGTATGGCAGCGTACACAGAATGGTACATTAATCGGACGGGCGTGTCTTAATAATCCTGCGCTTATTGAACGATTTTTAATGTTTACTCAGCGTGTTCGTGATAACGGGTATAAGGGTATTTTTATTGATGAACCAACACCACAGGAATGTTTTTGTGAATACTGTGTTCAAAAATTTAAAGAACGATATAATAAAAATTTACATGATTGTATTCAAAGTGATGCATATCGTGCGTTTCGCCATGAGGCTGTTGCAGGATATACCGCAACATTGTGTCGTCGGGTAAAAGAATTTGATTCGTCATTAAAAACGATAACCTGCCTGATGCCGCGTGATCGGGAATTATTTGAACAAGCTGCGGCAATTGACGACCTTGATGTTTTCGGTACTGACCCATACTGGATTAGTGTTAATATACCGCCGTTAAGTATTGATGATGCTGTTGCGTGTACACAAGAAATGAAAGAACTATGCATACAGAACGGCAAGGAATCACAGGTGTGGCTTGGTTGTTGGATGATCCCGGCCGGCCGTGAGGAAGAAGTATATACCGGCGGTTTAAAACTTGCTGAGGTTGGTGTTGATTCATTGTATACATGGTCATATCGCGGCGGTGAAGGTACGAATGAAGCATGTGTACAACCGGCGAAGGCATGGGCGAGTGTTGTAAAACTATATAAAGAGCTTGCCGGAATATAGAAATGTTTTATATGTCATGCTCATGTTTCACAATAATACTATACTTGTCATTGCAGTACTGAGGCTATTATTTTTTTGAAAAGAACGCTTTAACATTCCCGGCAATTTTTTGAAACTCTTCTTCTGCAGCAGCAATAGTGGTTTTCATCGTTGTGCTGACTTCTTTGCCTTTTGTAACAGCTTTGTCTTTGAGTGTTTTTATTTTACTTTCAACATCAGCTATTTTTTCATTAAAAACTTTCATTTGTTGTTCATATTCAGTTTGATTAATATCGGTTTGTGCTTTTATGGTATCTTTCCATGTCGTAAAGTGTTCTTCTAACGCACGAACTTTCATTGTAACAGTATGCTTAATGTCATCGAAGGTAATTTCTTTGACCTCGGGTTGAGGCTTTTCGGAGGTGTTTTTTTCATCAGTCATTGCAGTATCCTTTCATTGAGGTAAAGATTATTTATATATACCGGTATACTATAATGCGTTTTATACGGATCGGCAAGGTATAATACAGTAGTATTAATTACATGGTGTATATAAAGATATACAAAGCAGTGTATATACGGGCGTAGAATTGTAATAAAAAAAGCCGGCCACAAAGGCCGGCTCTTATTGTTTGAGAAGAAGGAAGTGTGTTTTTACACGTCTTCTCTTTTAGCCAAGTAACTGAAGAACAGTCTGCGGCTTTAGATTTGCTTGTGCTAACATAGCGGTACCGCTCTGAACAAGAATTTGATGAGTAACAAAATTAACCATTTCTTCAGCCATGTCAACGTCACGGATACGGCTTTCAGCTGCCTGCATATTTTCGTACGCAGACATTAAACCGCGTGAAGCATGTTCCATACGGTTTTGGTAAGCGCCTAGATCTGCCCGCTGTTTTGAAACTTTGGTCAGTGCACGATCGACAACACCGATAGTAGCGTTTGCTAATTCCGGGGTTGAGATAGAGACAATGCTGTCATCCTGCCGACGTACCCAAAGTCCTTTTGCTGACATAGTGCCAACATAGACACGTTCTCGTTGGTCCTTATTCGGACCGATGTGGAACCACATTGATGCAAGCGGAATACCGCCGGCACGCGGATCGGAGAAACGACCCGTCAGGAGCGTCATCCTGTTGAATTCACTTTGTGATGCGATACGATCGATTTCGTCAACCAATTGGCTGACTTCAACCTGAATCTGCATACGGTCTTCAGAGGTGTAAACACCGTTTGAAGACTGAATTGATAATTCGCGGATGCGTTGAAGGATGTCCTGGCTTTCCTGCAGATATCCTTCAGAAACCTGAATTAAACTGATTCCGTCTTCGGCATTGCGTTCTGCCTGGCGAAGACCGCGAATCTGTGAACGCATTTTTTCCGAAACGGCAAGACCGGATGCGTCGTCACCGGCTCGGTTAATGCGCATTCCCGAACTGAGAGCTTCCATGCTTTTGTTAACTTCCCAGTTCGTGAATTTGAGTGTGCGATGTGCAAAGATCGCGCTTAGATTGTGATTAATAATCATTTTCTTCCTCCTTGAAATTACACAGAAGCGTCCTTGCCTCTGCGGCTGCTGTAAAAACGAAAAAACAACTTTTCCGAATTTACAGTGCATTCTTTCGGCTAATCATAGTATCGTCGGAAACGTATTAATTCTTAATCACAGGATTATTTTTTTTTAAAATAATTTTCGCGGGAGATAAAAATCATGTAAAATACTTTAGTACTATTTTTTATTTTCTATAAAATATAGTGTTGCCTATCCTTTTGATTTGACTTTACTAAAATGGTCATTATAATATAGGCTCATGGAAACACACATGCATACTGATAAACATTTTACTTTTCTTCCATATATTACAGTCGGAGCAGTGCTTGCTGTTTTTATTAACACGCTTCAGCAATCTGCCGGATTTGTATTTGGCTTTGATGCGTTCCCTCGTATTCTTGTTATCATCTGTATTTTATCCGGTATTGCTGCATCAGTACTGATTAATTTTAAAAATCAACGTACCGGAACAGCAGTGCATGTCGGAATGAAACAATATAATGCATTATTCGGTTTATATATACCTGCTATTTTGCTTATACTATGGCCGTTATTTAAATATTTATTCGTGTTTGTTGGTACATATGCATATCAGCCATATGAACGAACAATGGTGTTTATGTATATTTGGATGGTGCTCTCCTGTATTGGTTTGGTAACACTGCCGCTGTTTATGGTAATGCGTCTTTTCATACATATTCCGCTGCACGGTCATACCAATCATGAGAGTATCGATACAACACGGATTGTTATTTTTCTCGGTGTCGGTTCAATTATTGGTCAGGCGGCAAGCGGATGGTTATTGACCTATGTCGGCTTAATGCCGATGCGTATTGTTCTTGGTATCGGCTGTATTATCCTTACAGTGGTATATCGAGCTACACTGAAAAATCACACTGCCAATAGTATACAAAAAACGGTATCTTCAGAATGGTCATGGTATAGTATCGTTTCTTCGGTAAGTGTTCTTTGGGGATTTATCAGTATAGTTGTTTTTAGTTCATTATTGAAATCTATTCTTGCCCCGACACTATTGGAACGATCAGCATTTATTGCAGCATTGCTGACGGCAATTATTGCAGGCATAATTATTGTACAGTATATACAAATACTGCGTCGGCATTCTATAACGGGAGTATTGGGATTAGTCCTTCTTGGTATCGGGGTTTGGATAGCAGCGGTAAGTTTGCCGCGTATTAGTATACATGAGCTGGAGTATATTCATAAAACACCGGCAGGCTATTTTATTCATAGTTATAGTATTGCATTAAAAACGATGGCGTTTATTGGAATCGGTATCGGATTGTCATTATATGCGGCACTGATTCGATTCGATGCTGATGCAAAAAAGTCGGCACTTCGTATTAATTACAATAGTCTTTTCGTGCTTCTTATCGGTATTGGCGCTTTATATGTATTCAGCGGAGTATTGATGCATGCGCAGATGCTTCGAATACTATGGTATGCGGTATTAGGATTATCAATAGTGTATATCATTGCAGTCGCTCGTCGTATTAATGAAAAACTGCAGGGTATTAATTATGCGCTATTAAGCGGCTTTATTATCACGATTGTTTTTGCCGTTGTACTACGCGGAACATTTCCGCTGTCAGCATTATCCGGCAGTGCATATCGGACACCTGATTCGGGATATTCAGGATGGGATGTTCTTGCTGATAAGGTTGATTTTGCTGCACTGACCCCGGATGGATTTGCCCAGCTTATTTCAATTGATAATACTACACAGTTTATACTGAATGGGACTGATGATGTTACTACCGGCATCAGCAGTCGGGGAAATGTTCTTGCTGCACATTTGCCGATTATATTTGCCGATCGTCCGGTGAGTATGTTTATTATGGAAGGCGGTGTTGGTATTACTGCGGCAAGCGCAAGTTTATATCGTGAGTTAATGACTATTGATGTTGCTCCGTTGTTTCCCGGGTATGTCGATACGTATCAGCGGTATACGAAACTGTTGAACGGCGATGTTTATAAACAAAATGCCGTTTCCGTGGTGCCGCTTTCAGGCAGAATGCATTTGCAGTGTACAAGGAAACATTATGATATTATTGTTAATAATACTCCCGCCATACCTGATGAACATATCGGGGTTTGTCGGACCGGTGAGTTTTATAAACTTGTAAAACGACGAATGACCAAGAACGGAATATATGCTGAGCGTTGTATGATACGCGATGGCGGTGTTGAAGCATTAGTATCATCAGTTGCCGCACTGCGGCGTGAATTTAAACATATTCTCGTTTTTGAAATACTTGCCGGAACGGATTATATTATACTTGCTGCACAGAAAAAACCAATCTGTGATTATAATCGTGCGGAAAAGAATCTTTCAGATCTATTTTTATTTTCTGATCTGGAACGCCGGCACATTGTATCGCTGCAGTATTTGCTTGCAACATTTCTTACTGATGACCCCGAAGATGTGTTTGATCATGATACGGTTCACTATCAGATAAATAGCGACGGGCAGTATTTGCCGCAACGTCGATTTTTACGGCATCCGAATACAACAGTATCTATTGAAGAACAGCGTGCCTTATATAGCGATGTTGTTGCAGTTACCAATTATATTGATCACTATTCGGCAACAGGGCTTGACCTTGGTATGGCGTTTATGCAGGATATGATACACAAAGCTCGTATGCTCTACCTTGATACGGTTCAGCTTCCGGAGACGCATTCCCATCTGCATCGTTCATTACTTGCAGTAAAAGCAATGAGTAATATGCAGCAGATTCTTGAATACAATCCGCATCATCCTGAAGCATTGAAATATATGGCAGGTTACTATCAGCAATACGCTGAGCGGAATTATAAACAGGATGCTGTTTACCGTGAATATATGGAAAAGATAACAAAACTGTATCCTGAATATAAACGCATTTGGGTAATGCTGGCAGATTATTATGTTAGTCGAACAAATTATACGAAGGCATTTACCATGCTGGATAAAGCGCTTATATTTAATCGAAATTGGACGGAAGATGACATTATCGGTGCGTATGCTGATGTATTATTTTATGCCGGCAACTATTTTGAGGCAGGAGAAAAGTATCGTACAATAGTTGCCCATGATCCGGAAAATCCACGGGGATACTATGCTCTCGGCAGGTATTATATGTTAATGGAGCAAATTGAACCGGGAAATAGAAAAGAAGCGGCACTGGCATTTCAGACAGTGCTGAAGTTTAATCCGCGGCATCCGAATGCATTAGCGTATCTTGGTTTCATTGCATTATCCGAAGGAAACGGCGATAATGCTCGGCGATATTTTCAAAAAGCATTACGTATTGATCCTAATAATGCAGAAGCGGCTGAAGGAATGCGTACGTTAATGCAGAGGTATTAATGAATATATTTTATTTTGCAATAATATTTTTTGGTATCGGCTGCGGCGGAATACTGCCCGTTTGGCTTCGTTCACTTGCATTAATGTTGGGGGGCGACGGAACGATAATGCCGGTATTAATAGGCAGTTGTTCACTTGTTCTATTAAGTATAATGAGTTTACATTCTTCAATGACGAGCCTGCGGGATCGGGTTTTTCACGGTCCGAGAAATAGTGCACTCTTTGCATTGATAGTATTTATTATTTTTACGGTTTTAACACCGGTTATTATTCGCGCTGTTGCATGGTTGTATGCTCCGTTGTTTAATGTGCTGAATGCTACACTATCGGGGTTAATTATTGCTCAGAGTATCGGCGCATTTGTTTTTTTTGCGGTTCCGGTATTTGCCGTACACTTTGGATTTCAAGCAATAAGGGAATGTATTGTTAGTTTTAAACGCAAAGAGCAGCATGTGCTTTCAGCTGCAGGGGTATTTATTCTCAGTGCTGCATTTGGTTTTGCACTTGTTGGCTTCATGGTATTACCGCATATGGATATTTCTATTATTGCAGTTTTATGCGGGGTTAGTATTCTGCCGGGTGTTGGTTTGTTATGGCTCTATCGCGGACGCGCACTTGGAGTACGGACATTACCGGCTGGTGAGCATACATCAGCCTCGGATGCTCGTGTACAGCATATGCATGTATCTGATACCAGTCAATCACCGGAAATACATGCACTGCGTCAGCAGCAAATAATACGTATATTCAAGCAGGTATCCGCATTTTGTATCGGTGTTGGAATGACCGGAACGGCTTTACTGGTCTGGTATCTAGGCAATCTTGTCGGTGGGACTTCATGGGGAATTACACTTCGCATACTGGTATTCTTTATAACAGGAGTCGGTGTCGGGTGGCTGGTACGTTCAATTGCATTTAAAAAGAATAATCCTACTGCACACATAGAATCAGCAGTGGTACTGATAAGTATACTGACCGTGTTTGTATCATTATTGCTGCTTCGTGGTATTCCGGTACATTCGGTTATGTATCTAAATCAGTTATTTTCTGAGATGAATCAGGCAGCAGCAATGACGTCGCGCAATCTGATGATGCCGTTTTTTTATGTATGGCTGACGTATCGCTATGCGCTGATTATTATTATTCCCGCATTTGTATGGGGATTAATGCTTGGGCAATTATTTTGTATGCCGCATTTATTGCGGGATTTTATCAGCGACGCAATGACAGTACGGAGAAAAAATGCACGAATGTTTTTACTTGGAACAGTATTCGGTGTCTGTGGTATTGCATTATGTGGTGTTGCGGCAATCGGTTCATATTATTCGTTCATAAGTGCAGTGGGGATACTGGGCATAGCGGCAATTCTCAATGCATTCACACGCACTACGGTCATTCGTATTCAAAAAGCGATTTTCCCATTTGTAATACTGATTGTTTTCCTTTGTTTAATCATCATTATTCCGTCGGATATACGTCTTATGGCAATTGGTGCATTTAATAAAGCTCCTGAACTGCAGTCGCAGGCGGGGGAATTGCTTGAGCAGCGACCATGGGCGAGTGATACACTTCTTCATCGTGCGGCATTACTGAACCGGCGCTTTGAAACAACGGCTGAAGAATTTGGAACGGCGTTTACGATTATTGATGAAGCGTCAGAAAATAATGCAGTACTATTGGAAAACGGATATGCCTGCCTTGCATCACGCAATGATGTTGTAATGCAGCAGTTATTGGCTCATATACCGTTGTTGCTGCATAAACAACCGACCTCAGTGCTGGTTGCCGGCAGTGGTCTCGGAATTACTTTGGGATCTGCAGGATTGTATAAATTAAAAACAATAACCTATCTTTCACCGTCATATCATGATGTCGCATTACAAAAGGAGTATTTCGACCTCTTCTCATACAAAGTATGGAGCGATGAGCGGTTAAAAATCCGCTATGGAACTCCATCTGCTATACATTATCTTGGTGAAAAATATGACAGTATTATTATGCGGTATGAAATAAATGCTCTGACTACCGGTGCAGAATTATCATATTCTGTATTATCAGGAATACATGAACGCATGTCGGATGATGGATATGTATGTGTTCTGCTGCCGATGTATGATATAAACAATACTGATATAAAATCTTTTATTCAAACATTCATTTCGGTATTTGATCATGCTGCGTTGTTTCAGGCACATTACGGTTCGGAATATATTCTTATGGGAGCAGATATTCCGATTGAGTTTGATCTTCCGCAAGTACAGCGGCGGCTTGATACAATGACATTACAGACCGTGCTTGCATTGAACAAACTCAATTCCGTTGAATCAATTATCTCGACATTTATCTGTGCTGATGCCGATCTGCGTGCATGGGCAGGAGAAGGGGCGATTATTAAAAATACCGGTATTCGGGCAGCATATCAAATGCCGTTGAGTTTGTATAAACGAGCAACAGCTGATGAATTACGGGATTTATTTGAACATCGCAGTAGAGTGCTTAATTATATTTCTCCGTCAAGCGGTGATGAAAAGTATATGCGGCTGCTGCGTTCAATTGATCGGGTGTGGGAACATGAAGGCAGATTAATTGAGTTGACCGGCATTTTAGATACAATGAATTCAATTGATCGGATGGCGCCGGATGAGCGTCAAAAAGAATATGATCATCTTGAAACTAAAATGTATAATCTCTGCTCTGAACTCATAGAAGTTAATCCGGCGAATTATTCTGCATCACAAGTTGTTATTGATCGGTATTATTTTGATGCGCAAATGATGCGCCGACTTGGAAATACTAATGAAATGATACAACGCTACAAAGATATTGCGAATATTGATCCGACATATAAAAATATAAATATTAAACTTGCGCGGCATTATTTCGGTTTAATTCCGAAAGATACGGAAAAATACGGTCCGTTATGTCAGAAGTATACTATATTGGCAAATGAATATAATCGGCGATGTAATAATTTTAATATTCGTGAAATAGAAGCAATGGTATACTATCAAGTTGGAATGCCTGATGTTGCAATATCGAAACTTGAAGCATTATCACGTGAAACTGATGAAGGGTTTCATTTTGATCTGCAGCTTGGTGATATTTATTTACGCAGCGGTGATAAAATACAAGCACGCGAGTATTATCAAAAAACACTGCAGCGTGATCCACATAATGTTGATGCATTGCTTCGATTAGCGGAATTGGATCTGACTGCGGGCAATGCAAAAACGGCGCAGCGCCGATGTGTTCAAGCATTGCGATATGATCCGGCAAATGTGCAGGCATATCAATTATTGAAACGATTATAATTCCCCTGAATTCTCCTTTTATTTCAGGTTGTATTATCCGGGCATCTGTATAAGAGTAAAATTGAAAATGAGGTATCAGTAGTGCAGAGATTGTAAAATGAGAATGCGTGTGGGGGAGATACTTATATTATTTCATAATACGGAAAATGAAATAATTGACATTGCAGTAAATACATTTACAATATACCAATGAATGAAATATTTAATACAATAATACAGCAAACTTTTGATGAATCCCGAAGAGTGCATGACGAAATTCATAAGAAATTAACAAAAAATATTATTACGGCAGCTGAGATAATTGCTGCAGCACTGGCGAATCAGAATAAAGTTCTTATATGCGGTAATGGAGGAAGTGCCGCTGATGCACAGCATTGGACCGCAGAGCTTATCGGGCGTTTTGAAAAACGCGAGCGGCGGGCATTGCCGGTAATCGCTCTTTCAGCAAATACATCGACCATGACGGCATGGAGTAATGATTATTCATATGAAACCGTATTTTCGCGACAGGTAGAAGGATTGGGTCAGGAAGGTGACGTCATTATTGTTATTACAACAAGCGGCAATTCACCGAATTGTCTTGAAGCCGTGAAAGCTGCACATACGCAAAAATGTAAGACTATTGCACTCCTTGGTAAAGACGGCGGGAAATTGCGTGGTGTCTGCTCACATGAGATTATTGTTCCTGCTCGGCGTACTCCGCGTGTTCAAGAAGGGCATCAGATTATATATCATCTTATTTGCGAGTTGGTAGAAGTTATTTTATTTGATTCCTAACTTCAAATGCATGGCATCGACGTATTAATCTATTGATTGGAATTAATGCGTGTATTAGAGATGTCCTCGGGCTGGTCGATAAAAATAAGTTCACCATGTTGAATGCGACAATAACGACCGCTGTATGCACAGATATGTGTCGGTGATCCGGTAATATTAGACCGAGCAACATATTTTACTAAACTGCTCATTTCTTTCCATTTATCATTTCTGCTTTTCGGTTTTTTATCATAAATTAATGGTATTACATAAACATCACGTTTCGCTTCGGGGTTATAATATATTTTAAGATGACATGGTGCATTCGGCATGACAGAATATACATAATTTTCCGTGTCAAGTATGCGACATGGTCCTATGCGTCGTCCTGCATACTCATGAATGGTAATAACAATGATAATGATGCTAAATACGATAAATGCAATTTCTGCGACACTTAATTTCATGTATACCGCCGTAAAAATATCTCAACCGCACTGCGTGTTGATAATGTGCTTATTGCGCTGCACTGAAAGCTGCTGCATACAGTATATGCATAGGTAAAATGCAGCATAGTATACCACGTTGGTTTTAAAATGTCATCAATCGTTTTATAAATTATTACGTGTTTATATAATAAACGAATGTGTGCGCTGCGGTATCCCTTGCCGTACCCGGCTGTCTTCAGCGCCGGAATATGAAATGCCGATACATTTGAGAAATATGATAGCATATTAAAATTGTTTTTGTATCAGCTGTACGGCACAGTAGTGCGGGCTGATTATCGCAGGGAGTGGATGCACTATACGATCTGATGGCGTATTTAATATCATGCCGTATTCATAACTTGAATAATTCGCTGCTTTTATCATAAAAATAATTGCAGTAACATATGATACTAATGAAAGTGAACCGCAGGCAATTGCTGCAGATCGCCACAGTGTTTCTTTTCGATAGTATTCATTAATGAGCGTCTCCTTGTTCGGATTATCATATGCAATCGTTGCCGGCAATTCCTGATTTCGTTCAACTTCTCCGATAGCAATTACCGCTCCGATAGTCAGTGCAAGTCCTGTCCCCGTGAATGTCCACATAAGACAACGTGATTGGTGATAAATACGTGCGATTTCATTTGTACGAGTTTTCGGCTGCATCGTTATCATAAGCGGGCGGTTCGCGGTTTTATTAATACGTATTCGATGATACTCATTAATATATCCGGGAGCACTCAAGCGTATTCGATAACGCCCGGGAACAAGGTTTGAAACGATCAATGGTGTTTTTCCGATCGGGCGTGCATCAAACATAATTAATGCATTCGTCGGAGAAGTCGTGATAGCAATTGGTGCAGCAGTTCGCGCATTCAGTAGTGTAATGTTTGTTAAGGCATATCCATTTGTTGTCATGCAAATAGTATTTGATTGTGTGTGCCATCCGTCTTTTCGGACTGTTATAACATATGTGCCAACCGGCAAATATTCTATGGTGAAAGGTGTGCGATTGCAGTATCGTCCATTCGCATAAATGAGGGCATCCGGCGGATCGGAAGTAACGGTTAATGCGCCGCCGGGTGTATGATAAAACGCTGCTTTTATTTGGGCTGCTATTTTTGGAGGCGCATTCAGTGCATCGCCGTGATACGATAATTCAAACGGACCGGCATTGCTTTGGCGCTGTACGAAATACAAATATGTTTTAAATGAGAGATTATCCCGAGATGAACCAGTAAATGATCCGTATACCACATAGTCAACCGCAAGGTTTGTTGCGGTTGCCGCTAACGAATGGCATGCAGTGCATTGCGTTAAGAGTGATACAACGCTTTTCATTGAAAGAACCTTCACCGTGCGATTAAAGTCTTTGTCATAAGAAAGTATAACATTGGTATTGGTTAGTAATGCCGGTGCAACAGCAATATCATTCGTTGATACGATAACGTTTGTTATTGAGGTGAGTGCGGAATGCAGGTAATGGGGTATGCTTAGACTCAGATAATCAAACTCACTTTTTCCAGTACGGTTTGTAAAAGGAAGTATCGCTATAAGGCGGTATGGTTTGTCATGAACACTCACGGTAATTTTTTCCGAGCGGGGAGGTTTCTTTTTAAAAAAGAGGAATGCCGAAGACGTTGAGTAAAATAGTGCTGTTATCAGAATTATCCAGACGATACGTTTCATTTCATGGCTTTATGTAATGCGGAAAGAAGTCGTTCAGGCTGGAAGGGTTTGACAATAAAATCCTTTGCCCCTGCTTTTATGGCTTCAATAATCAATTTTTGCTGTCCTAATGCTGAGCATATTACAACACGTGCTTTTTTATCCTGACTTAAAATTGCCCGTAATGCATTCAATCCATCCATACGCGGCATGGTAATATCCATAATGACAATATCAGGGCGCAGTTTTTTATATTTTTCAACACAATCAACACCGTCAACAGCATCGCCGACAACTTCAAATCCATTATCTTTGAGTACTTCCTGCTGAACCATTTTGATAAATGCTAAATCATCTGCTAACAGAACTTTTGCCATATTGTTCAACCACTTTTTATTTGCCGGCTACCGTTAAGGCGACATTGATTTCAGTTGTTCCAAAGCGTGAAGTGAATGATACCGAAAGTGTTTTATTGGTAACGAATTTATAATCCATGTTTTCACCGATAATAATTGCCGGCGGAGTGATGCGAAGAACTTGTTGTTTTCCTGCGAGCAGGATTGTTGCCCGACCGGTTATCATATTTGCGAGTGAACCAATAGCGCTTTCCATATATTCTTTTTGTTTTTCAGGAGGACTATTCGGCATCATTGAAGAAACAATGCGCTCGGCGGTATGTTCCTTAAAACTATAAATAACTTGCCCTTCCAAATATCCGGACACACCGATAACAATAGCAATTTCATGTGTTGGTCGTGAATCATCTTTTAAGGCGATTGATTGCTTTTTTAATTCTATTGACGCAATTTGTTCAAATACCTCAATAGCGCCGATAATAAACGGATTTACATATTCAACTTGCATAGATTTCCTTGTATCGTGTCGATGCACGCTTCACATTGTGAACACCTATAATAATTCATATTCTATATAGTGTCAAGATAATATCATTATTTCTAAAAGACACTGCACTATATATATTATTTATTGGATTATGGATACGCGCGGGTTTGATAATAAAGTTAACATAAAATATGGTAATTATTATACAATGTTCTCAACTGTGAAATATTTTCAATTTTACTGTTAAGGTTTTTATCAATCAGTCGATATTAAATAGTGGAGGGATTAAGACCATGGATGGTCGCCTCGATTAACCGGCTTCGTCCGGGTTACAAGGATGTAACAATGAATAGTCAAAACGGGAAAGTAAGAGGTCCGTATAACATTCATCATATTACTGATGATGAACGGAAGAAACTTCAGGAAAAATTAAGCAATCCGAAATATCTTGATACTGCTATTACCCGAATTGCAAATAAGTTGAGTGATTATCTTGCACATCGGCAGGAAGTATAACCTGCCGGTACTGAGAATGTGGTTGAGTTCCGGCAACAGTAACCGGAAACATACAGACCTGCTGCTCATGGTCAGTATGTGATAACAAAAGAAACTTCCAACGGCGGACAGGGCACACGGTGCTTCTGTTCGCTTGTACATTTCCTCCTATAATATGAATCATACACTATTCCATTTTTTTTAATTTAATGATACACTCTATCAACACATATACATAAAGGAATATATACAATGAAATATATTATCGTTGTTGGTGATGGTATGGCTGATTGGGGAATTGAAGCATTCGGCGGTAAAACACCGCTTGAATATGCACGCACACCCTATATTGATTATCTTGCGGCACGCAGTGAACTCGGTATGGCAAACATGGTTCCTGAAGAGCTTCCCCCTGCTTCGGATATCGGCAATATGAGTATTCTTGGTGCTGATCCGATAGTGTATCAATGCGGGCGTGGTGCTATTGAAGCATTGGCCAACCCGGCGATTGTGCTGCGTAATAATGACAGTGTTTATCGATGTAATTTTGTGTGTATCAATGATAATAACATGGTTGATTATTCAGGAGGAGGAATTACAAGCGAACAGGCAAATATACTTATTAATGATTTAAATATGTATTTCAAGGACTCGTTTACCTTTTATGCCGGGGTTGATTATCGTAATCTGCTTATTTATCCTGACGGACCATTGGAAGGAATAATAACAATGCCGCCGCATAATATTTCCGGGAAACCCATTCAGGAGTTTCTGCCGACCGGTCCGCATGCTGAAAAATTAATTGATATTATCAACCGTGCACGGCAATTTTTATCATCACATACACTTGTTCAAGAACAAAGTAAGAAAAATACGTCTTTTGCCAATGCACTGTGGTTGTGGGGGCATGGGGGACGCCCGCATTTTCCGAACTTTAAGGAACAGTTTAATTTGCGTGGAGCGGTGATTACGGCGGTTGATATCGTTCGGGGATTAGCTGTCGGAATGGGGTTTGATATTATTCCTGTTGATGGTGCAACCGGAAGGGTAGATACAAATTATGAGGGAAAAGCGGCTGCAGCGTTAAAAGCTCAAAAAGAGTATGATTTTATTTTTATTCATGTTGAAGCAACTGATGAATCCGGACATGCAGGCGATGCCGAAGAAAAAGTTCGCGGCATTGAAAATCTTGATCAACGGCTGATCCGCCCGCTTATTGAAGGATTAGGGGATACTGATTTTCGATTTTTATTCTTACCGGATCATCCGACACCTTGTGCTATCGGCAAACATACAAATGAATTGGTTCCGTATCTTTTGTTTGATTCACGCTCATCGGGATGTATTGCTGAACGGCGCTATACTGAAGCAACGGGTCGTGCATCAGGTGTCGTATTCAATAAAGGACATCTGCTGATACGTCATCTTCTTGAACAGGAATAGCATATTATACCGATTTATGATGTTCAGGGTCTTTTTTAAATCGTGCAATGTAAATCATTAATAATGAAATATCGGCCGGTGTAACACCGGTAATTCGTGATGCTTGACCGAGTGTTTTCGGACGAATTTCCTGCAGTCGCTGACATGCTTCATTGCGTAATGATGAAATGCTGCTGTAATCAAGCGTATCGGGAATTATAGTTTTTTCTTTTCGGCGAAACCGTTCAACATGCAGTACTTGCCGTTTAATATAGCCATCATATTTTATATGCAGCATAACTAATCGGGCGGTATGTTTATCCAACTGTGCATAGGCAGTATCAAGGCGCTGCATAAGAGTGCCGGTAACTTCGGGTCGTTTAAATAACTGGTACAATGAAACATGCCGGTCAATATGCGGTCCGGTTGTTGAAACGGCATTAATATCTTTTTGTTGAATAAACGTTTTACCCATGCGAATAATAGTTTTATCAACACTATCATACCGCCGGCGCATTGATTCGAAAACCTCATCGCTGATGAGCCCTAGTTGATGACCAATGGGCATCAATCGTTTATCAGCATTGTCACAACGCAGCATTAAACGGAATTCAGCTCTCGAAGTAAACATACGGTATGGTTCAGGGGCTCCTTTTGTAACAAGGTCGTCAAGCATGACACCAATATATGCTTCATCACGTCCCGGAACGAAGGACGGCTTGCCTTTTAATGTTAGCGCCGCATTAATTGCCGCAATAAAACCCTGAGCAGCAGCTTCTTCATATCCGGTTGTGCCGTTTATTTGTCCGGCAAGATATAATCCTTGAACGACTTTTGTTTCAAGTGTTGCATATAATTGTTTCGGATCAACATAATCATATTCAATGCCATAGGCGGGTTGTAAAAATCGAGCATGTTCAAGTCCGGGAATTGTAGCGATATATTCTTTCTGTGCATCAATCGGCAGTGATGTTGATACGCCATTAATATACATTGAGTTTGTACGACGTCCTTCCGGTTCAATAAATACTTGATGGCGTAATTTATCCGGAAAACGTACGAGTTTGTCCTCTATGCTCGGACAATACCGTACGCCGGTACCGGTAATAATTTTATTCGGACCATATAATGGCGAACGATCAAAATGGGAGCGGATGATGTCATGTGTTTTCGTCGTAGTCCAGGTGATATGACAGGGGATCTGTTTGATATGTATACCGGCTGTATGAAAACTGAAGGGGGTTGGTTGTTCATCACCGTCCTGTCGTTCAAGATTTGAAAAATCTATTGTTTCTTTATCAAGTCGCGGCGGCGTTCCTGTTTTTAATCGTCCTAACTGTAAGCCGGCGTGTCGAAGACTGTCGGAAAGTCCTTCAACGGCTGGTTCGCCATTTCTGCCGCCGGAATAATGTTCAAGTCCGATATGAATAAGACCATTTAAAAATGTTCCGGTTGTCAGTATTACTGCACGTGCAGTATAATGTGCACTGCTGATACATTCGACACCGGTTATAGTATTATTTTTAATACTGAGTGATGAAACAGTGTCTTCAATAACCGAAAGGTTTTCATTATCCGGTATAGATCCTTTGCTGACCCCGAATAATCTGCACATATAATTAACATAATCAAATTTATCTGCTTGTGCACGGGGGGATTGTACGGCAGGTCCTTTTGTTGCGTTTAAAATGCGAAACTGAATGCCGGTTGTATCAATAGCACGTGCCATTTCGCCGCCGAGGGCATCAAGTTCAACGACTAACTGTCCCTTACCGAGTCCGCCGATGGCAGGGTTGCATGACATTTGTCCGAGTCGTGCGGCATCCATTGTTATTAATACTGTTTTCATTCCCGAACGAGAGGCGGCAAGTGCCGCTTCAATTCCTGCATGTCCGCCACCGACAACGATAATGTCAAATGTAGTATTGCTCATAATGCAAGATAGTACAATGAAGTTTCTGAATCGTCAATGTGTCAATGCAATAGGAAGTTATTGAATTAATCGACGAAGCTCTTGAAATGCTATATATGCGGCATATCCGGTTACACGGTGAGCCATGCCGAAACTGCCATCAGTTTTCCGCGGCAGTAAATTTCGTTCAATAGAAAAGAGTACGGCGGTATATGCATAATGCGTTGTATAACAGTCGGGAATTCCTGCCTCAATAGCACTATAATCAATAGTATCCGGCGGAGAACCGGTTATATGCAGAAATGATTGAAGCAATGCAAGGGCAAGGATTTCACGGTATACTTTTGCATTCGGGCGGATAAAACCGCGGTTTTGTTCATTGATAATACCGAGGTGCTCATAATACTGCAGTAATTGATCCGGTGCGGTATTATCAATAGGTGCAGCGATAGTATCACCGAGTATTTTTGAAAGATACACGGTGAGCTGCATATAATTAATTTCTCTGCTGATTAAAACAGAACCGATTTCAGATGAAACAATTGGTGTGTTCTCAGAAATAGCGGCGATTTTTTGAATTTCGGTTTGAATAGTATGTTCAGCGTGGTGAAAGTGTTTCTGCGCTGCATGCAGTGTTGCACATGCATCGGCAAGTAGTCCGTTTTCAACCTGCAGATAGACCAGCCCCGCCCATAATGCTTCTGTCGTAGAATTATTGGAAAGAATACGTCTATATTCCGTTATTGGTGCCGGAAAGGTTTTTGCATAGTAATAAACAAAGAGGGGGTTTTCAGGAGATACTTTCATAGCAGTTTTATAATATTTTCGTGCCGAGCGTGTTTTTCCCTGAATATACTTTTCACAGCCGGCTGTATACCAATATACTGCTGCACGATCGTTCTGAGAAGATTTTTCTTTTTTTGTTTCTTTCAGGAGTTGTGTCAGGGGTTTTATATTTCCGGTTGCTGCAGCGGTATTAATTATATGCTGTCGATCAGCAGATATATACTGAGCATCATAAACAGCTGATGGTTCAGTTGCATCAACAATTGACCATAATGCGGCATGGATTCCGGCTGCCGAAAAAAAACAAAAAATGAAAAATATGGTTATTTGCTTCATAATCAGTCCTGTTATGGAAGTTGATAAACACAAACCGTTCCGTTCCGATTAACCGTTACGGCTTCACGTGAATGATCATGATCAAAATCATGTATACTCGGTGTAAATGATCCGTTCATTTGTAATGCCGAAAGCTCAACGCCTTCATTATTCCAAACTCGTACGATGCCGTTCGGGAATGCATAAATAATTTCAGATTTTCCGTCATCATTAATATCAGTTATCAATAATTGCGAATTACGTGACGGGGGACCGGCTTGCCATTGTTTTATTGTTGTCCCGTTCGGAGCGCTTATTTTAATAAGACCGGCATCATTAAGCGTAACAATATCGGTTATTCCGTCGTTGTTGATATCAGCTGCTGCCGGATTTACTGTTATGCGTGACGTTATCGTAATATTGGAAAGTATGGTTGATCCATTAACATTCCATGCATACAGTGTCCCGTTTCCGGTTAAAAATAATATAACTGATTGGTTGCCGGGATTCATAGGCGTGATTATCGGGACAGTTTTATTGGCGGTTTTTGTTTCTTTTGGCCAATTGTTCAGTAATGTCCCCGTACCGGTAAGTGCGTAAATATGTCCATTCCATGTAATAGTAGGAACCAGCAATTCATTTGCAGCACCGGATTTTATATTGACCGGCACTATTGAACGACCGACACCTTCCAGTCCGGGAAGGGCGACAGGAAATCCCTGCACCGGTGTGCCGTCTGCCGTCCATGCATATACATTGCCGCGAGTTGTTCCGACAATAATATCATCTTTCCGATCGCCGGTTATATCGGCAAAACATAAACGAGTATCAACCGTCTCTTCAATATTTTTCGGCCATCCGTCCATCATAGTGCCGTTTTTAGAATATAACGAAACAATACCATTTTCAGTAACGACGCCGATTTCAAGCTCTGCAGAATTATCAACATTTCCGATTGCCGGCGGTGTGGTTATTTTCCCGTCTGTTTTTATCGGCCATCCGAGTACATTATTGCCGTAATAGTCCAGTACATATACTTTTCCATTTTGTGCAGCGACAATAATGTCATCAAGCCCTTTACCGTCAATATCAGCAATACGTGCTTCACCGGCAGCATTGCCGTTTAAGGTGATTGGCCAGCCTGCAGCCGGTTCAGGAGTGGTTCGTATATTTCGTATAAGATATACTTTTTCTTTCATACCGCTATTGATGAATTTTATGCTCATCATTCCTGCCGGATATGACCGAATGAGCGAGGGAAGAATGCCGTGCCGAGTTGGTAAGGAAACGATACGATTTAAATTTTTCCAGTAACAAAAGACATTTGCCTGCCGGTCAATGTTTAATGCAATGGTTTTATACTCATCAGATAATGATAATACTGCATCAGTGAGCGCCGCATCCATTATTTTCTGTAATACAGTATAGTCCATCGATATTAAAAGAAAATCATCAATAATTGAAAAATACGGCAATTCAAGATTGGGAATAAATACCGAAGCAATGAGATTAAGTGCAAACGGCAGGTTGATTTTTTTAATATCATATTGATTGCGATAGCGTGGTACATTACTGTCGCTAATCCATCCGCGTTGTGCAAAGTCATTAAGAAAGTTTTGTGCGCGCCCGGGATTTCCGGTATGAATAATAATAACAGCATTGCTCTTGCCGGGAAGCTGTGCAAGTGCGATTTCATTTCCCAGCCATGAAAATATTGATGTATCCAATGGCTCTTTCAGCAATCGGCGGAGATTGCGTTCACCCTTTTTAAATTGCCGTTCAATGCTCGGGTCATTGCAGAATAATTCTTTTACACTTTCATAAACATCTTCAAAATGGTCGAATGTAAATACTGCAAGTGTTTCAATGTCTTCAGGTAAAATTTCAGGGACTTTAATGGTGCGCGGCTGAGAATTAAAAATGCGGTTGACGGCACTATTGGAGAGTCCGGTTGAATTAAAACCATCAAGTGTAATTGAATCTTTTTTCAGATTAACGGCAATGCCGGCTATATTAAGAAATGATAATGCATCAATGGCGGTTTCAGCGGGGGAGTTGTCTTGAATAATATTTAATATATATGCGGCGTTATAGTAAATGCGCAATGATGTGCTGCCGGCAACATTAGCACGAACTTGTTGGAAATTTTCATTATTATTCCAATGAACACCGGATTGATATGCTTCCAATGCCTGTAAAATTGAATTACGGGAAAGAGAAATCAGCAGAATATTTTTTTTAGCGTGAAAATGCACAACACTGTTGTTTTTCTTAATGGTCAGATCAAGTAATTTTGCGCCATTTGCTTCGTAGGTATTCACACTGAATTGTTCATTATTGCTGAATAATAATGGCAGAATATTTTGCCCTGCTCCAAAAAGCAGACTTTTCATGCCCATATCGAGAATAAGCAGCGGCTCATCATGTGTTGGTACAACTAAATGCACCGGTGTATTCAGTAAGCGAAGGAAACTTTTATTTTGCTGGACAAACGAAGATTGTAATTCAATCAGCATTGCATACAAACTGCGATATTCTCTATCATCTTTAAGCAGATTAACGGTGTCGCTTGCTTCAAGATTTTCAAGCAGGTTGAGCAGATTGTCTGCTTCAGCGACTATCATTGCATCTGATCCGATAAAGGTTGGTGCCTTCAATGCAACAATTTTCATGTAGCTATACAATCCGAATAAAAGCACTACAAGGATAATACTGATAATAATGATACGTTTCACAAAACCGCTTTTCTGCGGGCGTGAAGTGGGTTCAAAACTTTGTGGCATAACTAATCCATCCTTACCGTTTTAGAACGTTCATTTAAGAATAGATATATCGTGAAAAAGCATAAATGTAAAGATGTAATCAATAATAGCCGGAATACCCCCATACTCTGCATACAAGAGTGTGGGGGTTTTAATATAATTCGCGAAATATCAGTAATATATGTTAATACAGCGTATTTGCTGAAATAAATAATCAATAATAAATCTTGACTGCCTCAAATAAATTATATTTAAATGTATATACTCTCTGTTATTGTCAGGATCGCTATTAATATTGTAATGAGAAATTTTAACGGGAAAGGTTTATCATCATGAGAAAAAAGTTTTTAACAATAAGTATGGCAGTACTGCTGCTGATTTTGTTTTAAACAGGCTTAGGCAGTATGTTTATATTGTTTAGTATAGTGTTTCCGTTGCGGATTATTTCCGTATGTGTTTTGCATTGTTTTTAATGGGTATTTTATCTTGACGAAATAGTATTTCGTGTATACCTTTATTACACTGTATACAGACACTGCGTAATTCAGGAGGCAGTTAATGAGTTTTCAGCGAATATGCATCATTATCATACTAGCAGGAATTACGGCAACGGCGATTATGGCATATTACGGATCACCGCGTATTTCATTGCCGCCGCCGAAATCATTTTCATCAACCGTTGGCATGGGGGGATTAAAACCTTCACTATCACGGTATCGTGTTTCGCATATGATGTCTATGATGTCAACTATGGGTTCCACGTCGGGATATATGGGGATGTATCTCGGTAGTGTGGGATTTCCCCTGAACAATAACAATTGGTCAATTACCCTGCATTCCGGCGGTCTTTTTACTTCGAGTGCAGTTGCATCGAAAAGTTTTATCGGCGGTTTATCGCTTGGATACACTCCTAATACACAAAGTCGGTTTATGCTTGAGTATGGTTATACACCGCAGATGGCATCAGCAATACAGGGATTTGATTTTATGGGCTTTCCATCAACGGGATATTATCATGATCCCGGTGCTGTTATGATGAATAGTATGAACAGTATTCGTGGTATCTGGCAGCAGCATATCGGGGATAATACTGTATTGCACATGTCCGTTAACGTATATGGACTCCCGGCACAACAATCTGCCGCATTTGATTAAAACACTGCATTTTTTTTATAACCCTATCACGATAAAAATAATATCAATACCGTATGCGTGTTTTCTTGCCGTAAAGAATGGCTGCTCTGTCATTGTTTACTACTGCAGTTTGTGAACAATATCCATCAACATGCACTGCGTTTTTTTATAGAGTAATACGTTATTATTCTATTTGTCGATATTTGTTGTCGGGGGTGTCTTTGCTTTACGAAGCATCGGCGAGTCCATTGAAATTCCAATAATAAAAATATCGGATTTTCTTTTTCTGACAATAAGCTGTACTGTAATAGAATCACGATCACAGGTGCCGGCGCAGGATATTAAATAGTTATGTATACCACGGCGATACATTTCAATAACAACAAAATCAGAACAAAATCCCACAATATCAAAAGTTTGCTGACGTATAGCAATGAAGTTTTTTCCAGTCATAGCAGTGCGTATTGACGGGTCAAGTATTTTAATAAAACCCTCATAATCAGAAATTGTTATTGTATAAAACAATTCAGCAATAAGCGGCTGGATTTTTTTAGCAATAAGCGCCCGTTCTTTCGGGGCAACAGGACGATATGTGCAGCTGAGAGGGATTGCTGAGAGAAAAATAACGGTACACAATACCAATGAAACTGTTTTTTTCATATTGACCTCACCGGTGTACAATACTGCTGTCATTCCTTTCTGCTCGCGATGAATATGTTTTTATGGCAGAAGGCATTTATAATTTATTGCGATAGCGTATTGTGATATACTGCTGATATAAGCGTATAACTGTATCGGTAATGTTATTTACTGCATACTATTTAAAATAGTATGTATAGTATATTAATGATTAGTTTAATAAAACACGGTTGAGAGTCAACGGTAAATGTTCCTAAAAATAGTGAAGCAGGCAAATACACGATAAGTTTTAAAGAGTATCGTTGTATAGCCGAATAACTAAAAGTTTATATTAAGAAATAAGCTGTTATTTAAATTGTATTAATTAAACGGATTTCGCCCATACCCGTTATTATACAATAATTCTACTTCCCAATCATTTAAAGCACGATCCCATAATCCTACTTCATCAAGTTTTCCGGAGTAAAGGTGCGTTGCAGTGTCAAAAGCACCAAGGAAAAAGGACGCATTTATCGTTGAATCAAATAATCGCGGAAGGTTAGGGGCTGTCCCGGTTCCATTATAGGTTATTTTATTGTCAATAATCATGTGCAGTTTTGAGTCACTTGCTGTATTGGTTAGAATAATAACAACATGATGCCATGAACTATTATACAGTATAGTATTTGCGAAAATATCCTCAACGCGGTCTGAAGCTGATGGGGGTTGTGTGTATGTGCGCCCATGAATATTATTGGTGCCGCTTAAAAATATACGGCAATCATAATTAGGTGAGTTTTCACCTTCACCTTGATTATATGAAACCATACAATTGGTGAAACCGCTGTTGAGAGGAATAGATTGCCGGTTAAACCAAAAACTGATAGACATTTCATTGCTTATCGTTCTCATTCCGACGTTAATATAACCATTCCCGGCAAAATCAAGTGATTTGCCGATAACACCGGAAGAACTGAGAGAAACATTTTGTATACTTGACATAGTTTGATCAGTAGCCTTATCTTTCAAAGTTGCGGTAGTATTTGCTTCCGCATCAATATACGATTGACATTTCCATTGCATGACCTTTGAGGATGCCATATTCCAGTATTCATGAATTTCATTCGGGAACCGTACAACCGATGAAATTCTAACCATATCAATCATACCATGAAAGAAGTCAGTCATATTTGGACGGTTTCCGCCTATTGAGAGATAGGTTTTTGCGGTATCATTGATACGGGGGGTTGGTCGATGCAGATTTTCAATTTCTTCTCCGTTAATGTATATTTTTTCGCCGGAGGTATCACAGGTATATACAACATACATTAACTCAGAACCGATGCCGTTCATGGTTGCTGCTGAAGCTATACTATATCCGTCAGGTGAAATATTCCGATGCAGTGTTTCATCCATAGCGTATGATAAACTGAATGAGCGTTGATTAGTTGGTCCGTATAATACAGGTGCGCCCGCCCATGTATCAATCAGTATTCCCGATGTTGTCTGATCATATGGTTTAACCCACATTTCAATGGTTAATGCGTGATCATAGCCGCGTAATGCATTGCAGTACAGGAGTGCATCAGCCCCATTCAGTTCGACTCCCCGTCCAAAGGGAGAATCAACCAGCACCGCATTCTCATTAGTGAATTCATGGAGATTAAAAACATCACGGAAATTATTATCAAAATGCCATAACGCAATTGTACAGCTATCGGGAATAAAATATCCGTTTGTGGGATTCCATGATATGCCCGGACCAAAATGACGTTCACCGGGATTGCTGTCTGACGGATCTATTTGTTCCCGACTCTCATCACGCGGGCTTAATTCAGGGACTTTAGTGCATGAGAGAATAAGTACTGCAATAATAGCGCATATAATAATACCGGTAAATAATGGTGTATTTTTCATATACCTGTTTTCCTCCTCAAATCAATTAAAACCTATAATTAATATAAATGCTTGTGGTATCAGCAGTTGGTACAAGAACAATATGTTCACGTATGAATGTCCCGGCAGTTGCAGCAGGACCCGGAATGAGGAAAAGAACCGTTGAGACTGCACAAAAACCGACACTCATTGCATAATATGAGTTCCGCTTTTTTTGCGTGTCTTTCATTGTAGTATAATGCGATTCATAACTTTCCCAGTTTTGGGAACTCGGTTCTTTGTTGTATTTCTGATACAGATCTTCTGATTCGTTTTTATATGTTTTTAGTTCAGTATTTGCCATTATTCCCATAACCCCCATTCCGAGTGCTCCTGCATAACCAATATATGCGCATGTCCGTAATAATGGGCGAGCATTGTTGCGGAATTGGTGTAATGATGTATTCTTTCGTGTTTTTTGAGATGAGTCTGTTTTTATTTTGCGTGATGGTGTTTGTGTTGATTGTGAGCGGGCAGTATTGATTTTCTCAACAAGATTATTAACAAGATAACGTGTTGTCCCCGGTAATTCTGATTCACCATGAGCATCAGTCGATTCACTGGCAATCCCGGTCCCTTTTTCAACATCAACCATGCGAACGGATATGGTGAATGTCGTGCCGAATTTTGTTACTGATCCGAGTATCATGTATTGTGCACTTAGTAATTTTCCTATTTGTACCGCACATTCGGTATCGGAACAGCCTGATTGCTGAAACCCCTGTTCTTCAAGAATACGATTCATTTGACCACGTTCGACAATAATCAGATTTTCGCGGCCAATGAGTTCTCCGCGGATAAGGTCGCTGACACCACGTGAAGTATTCTCATCAACACCTTGCGGATTTAAATCCATTACGGCAACACGCATGATTTCAGCATGTGATATCGATATCGTTCCGAGTATGAATATAATTATTCCGATACGTATAATGCATGGCATTCGTTGATACATGTCAATCTCCCAATGTGATAGGAATTATTAATATACATAAAATGTATTTCATGGTTATATATAAATCAATAAATCATTATTGATGTACACCTAATGCTTGCTTTTATAAATCATAAGATATAATCTTTTTCTGAGAAAAGTAACTGATAATCATAAAAACAACGTAATTAATTATTATTTATGGCAGTCTCATAGTGCAGCAGAATAGTATATCTGATAGTAAATGGGGCGAAGAAATGTATTGTATATCAATTATATTATCGTTGGAACATATTAATACAACTACAAAACAAACTGTATAACAATGCAATAATAACAGGATTTTAAATAATAGATCGGGGGATATGTGCCATAAAATGTAAATAGTATAGAATTTATTAATCTTTTTTATGAAGAGTGTTGATATACATGATTCCGAATTTTCACCTGCTTCATATGAAATCGTATCGGATAGTTAAACTCGCCGTGAATTAAATATTCAGCAGTGATGTATGATTTATATAGTTTCAAATATTTGTTATTTTACGGTGTGCAGAATAGTATCATATCGGTATATTTTGATATTATTATTTCAGTAATATAGTTGAGTTTATAATTCTTGACTTCTTAATATCAAAATACTAGCATAAATTAATGAAGAGAAACGTACAATCACAACTTCCGTCATCAGATGCGCTTGCTGTTAATGAAGCAGCTGCCGCGAAAAGTTTTCATTTTAGTTTATTGATACTTTTTGGTGTCGCATTTGTTTTCTTTTTATTTTATAAGCTGTGGCATTTCAATAATTTGAAATATTGTTCTGATTTGTTTTTATATTATCAAGTATTAAATAACTCATTGCATGGACATTTTTTTTATGAAAACATATATGGTTTTCAGCTTGGGATACACGCATATTTACTATTACTTCTTTTTCTTCCGGTTGTTGCGTTATTTAAATCGGCAATTGCCCTTTTAGTGCTATGGACATTGGCGTATGTTTCGGCACTATTTCCAGTTTATGCAATAGTTGACACAACTATCACGTCGTTAGATATACGTCCGAAAGATAATACCAATACATTTCGGCTTCTTCCATTTCTTGTTGCATTATTATACTTGATTATCCCGAATCATATACGATTGTTCAATGATAGTGTGTACGGTTTTCATCCTGATATGCTGTTTTTGCCGGCAATTATATGGGCGTTTTATTTTATTATTATAAAAAATAATAAATTTGCATATTATATATGCTTAGCGGCAATTCTTTTGATTAAAGAAGAAATGGCTGTCTATATGATACTGTTTGCGTTTTTTCTTTTCCTTAAAAAAGAGATGAGAAAAACGGCTTTGATTACATTACTTATAAGTGGAGTATACTTTATTGGTGCAACACTATTAATAAAGCATTATTCGCACTATTCATATTCAATCGCACATAGCATGACGTATAATATGGCGCTGGTTTCAAAAAACGGGGAATACGGGGATAACGTTTTTAAGGTTGGTGTGTATTTGTTAATGCATCCATGGCTCATAATAAATATATCTATACTTAAAAAGATTTTAATCAATACGAAATCATTTTTATATATAAGTCTTTTATGTCCGGAAATTTTATTACTGCAATTGCCGAAGTTAGTATTAATGCAAAATTGTCCGTTTTTGACAGAATGCAGCTGGCATTTTACACAAATATATAGTTTTGCATTTTTGGCGTTTGTTGTTGGTTTGCATCGATTAGAAGTAATTGCAAGCAGTATTATTTCCGGAAAATATTGTTTGCTTTGCAATGCACGGAAGACCGCACATGAAAGTAATGATACGCATACGATACAAAAAAGCACAACGAAAAACAATAAAACTGTATTATATATCCTTACAGGGATAGTAATAGTATTATTAGTAACAGCCATTATCGGCAGTCCTATTGGTAGGTGTTGGCGGTTTTTAACATTACATACTGATCAGAAAGTTAAAGAAATATCAGTAGATGTGGAAAAGATTATTAATCAAATTGATAAAAAGAACACTTTATGTGTAAATATGTACTTATTAAAATATTTTGAAAATTATAGCACGGTTTCCTTTTCTCAAAATCCGACAATAGAGCCGATTCTACGGAATGATCCTGATTATTTTATTGTTTATAAGGATGAATTGGCGCTGCTTCAAACAAAAGTACTGGACGCGTTTCAATTAAAAGAAAAGTATAAATATACTATTGATTCAAACTATACGCATTTAGTGGTTGTAAAAAAAGAAAAAAGTAACAGATAATCATAAAAACAACGTAATTAATTATTATTCATGGCAGTCTCATAGTGCAGCAGAATAGTATATCTGATAGTAAATGGGGCGAAGAAATGTATTGTATATCAATTATATTATCGTTGGAACATATTAATACAACTACAAAACAAACTGTATAACAATGCAATAATAACAGGATTTTAAATAATAGATCGGGGGATATGTGCCATAAAATGTAAATAGTATAGAATTTATTAATCTTTTTTATGAAGAGTGTTGATATACATGATTCCGAATTTTCACCTGCTTCATATGAAATCGTATCGGATAGTTAAACTCGCCGTGAATTAAGGTGTATGTTCATATCAGTAGTACAATAGTATTGATGCAAATTGAATTCAGAGGGTATTATTACGGATATGCAATGTCGGGGATATAAAAATGGTTGCGGCAGTTACTAAAAGTGTTGATGGTTTTCCAATTACAAATAAATGAGTTTATGTGAATGTTGCATGCTGTGCACGTTCTTCTTGGATTTCATCCCTCGGTTTCTATACTTGTCAAATGACTTGCAAAATACAAAATATTAGGTATACTGCAATAAGAATACAGCGGGAGGGGCAGCATATGCGTCAACGAGGACGCTTCATTATACTATTAAGCATTTTATTAATTATCGCAACGATTGCATCAACACGGTATACCAAACGTCAGACAAATCAAATTGGGGTTCTTTTATGGGGGTCACATATACAGGAAGGGACGTCTGAAGAAACACTGTTTCATACGTTTATTGCTGATATAACCTATCAGATTAAAACAACACCATGGTATAATTTATTATATGTGCGTACTCCCGGTCATACCAATATCCTTCCTGATCTGCCCGATGTTGATAGAGCGTTTATCCGGCGAGCTGCTCGAACAAACGATGCAACACTAATTTTTACTATTTGTGCAACGAATAATCGTATACAAGCAACAATGACGATAATTGGAGTTGATTGGGAGGAACAGCAGCCGTTATTGATTACGAATCGGTATTTTTTTGCTGACCGAAGTACTGCCGCACAAGCAGCTGAATTTTTTACTGAGCAGTTGCATCGATTTTTACCGTTGCATGGTTTTATCACTGAACGCCGTGATCTTGCAATAACATTTTCAATGGGACAGGATTATATTGTACAGCAGCATGATGTCTATGCGGTGAAGAATGCCGCAGATGAAACAATAGCGCTTGTCATGGTAACGAATGTCAGTGCGCATACGGCGCATGGTGTTATTACTCGAATGCGGGAGCGTCCAAAATCCGGACAAGCAATTATGCAGGCCAATGAAAATGATATTGCACATCTTGCCACGGTTTCAACGCGCCGTCTTTCTCCCTATGTGTCTGATAGAGCAGTGCAGATCGGGACGCCAATACGTATACGAAATGCAGTAGGTCCGCAATATCGTTTCTGGTGGTCGCCGGATGGAAAGAAATTCATTATTTCAGATGATACTGGTTTGTATCTTGGTCATGCGGGAAAACAATTTTTACAAACTATTCAAGAATGTCATTTTGATAATATAACCGGGGTGCGTTGGGATTCCGATAGTTGTTATTTTGCATATAGCGGTTTTTTTACTGATCGCAATAAGGATGGTCGTGTTGATTATCATGATTCGGAGCTCTTAATTTCTGATAAAGAACAGGTCTCATTACCGCAGCGTATTATACAATCATCGGATGGGAAAAATGCTCACCTTGAACATATGCTTGAAACGGTTAGTCCTCATATTCCTGAAACGCTGTGTTGGGAGCGACTTGATAATAAATGTGCACTTCTGGTGAATGGCTCAGTCTATGCACTTCCGGATCATAACACGGTATTTGACCGAAGTATTATTCTTCCTCGTATTAATGGGTTGTCAGCGGCGATGCCCGGATCATATACGGCAGTGGATATGCAGTATTCGTATAATGACAGTATTTTATTGGGGATGTATTATTCAGATGATGCGGCGTCTGTCGTTATTCATTGGCAGGATCTTTCAACGCCATCACTTCCGCCGCTGCGATTTCGTACATTCCGTCAGTCAATACCGCAATTTTCTCCGGATGGAAGGGACCTTTCAGGTTTTTTCATGCTTGAAGATATAAATCGCGACGGCAAAATAAATATCAAGGATACGGCGTTTTATTTGATTAATGTTCATGATCAAAGTAGTGAGAAATTATTTCAGGTCAGTGATATTGTTCCGCATCAATTTATATGGTCATCAGACGGACGGTATATTGTATTTTTACATCAGGATAAACAAAAGCTTTCGGTGTATGATATGCTGTACCGGCAGATTGTTTTTCTTCCCGAGCCGGCAGCGATTGAGTATTGCGAACTTCTTCCCGGTTCAACAATGGTATTGCTGGTTGGGCGGTTTACGGATACCACCGGTGATGGAGCTATTGATTGGCGCGATAATCGAAGTCTTGTTCTTTTTGATTTCTATCGATATTACTATAATCGTGTTGGCGGGATGACACCGTTGCATATTAATGAGTATCTAACTTTTCTGGTCAGTCATATTGATGAGTATTACGGGGTTTCTCCTGATGGGAGATACTGTGCTTATCAACACGCAAATAAATTATTACTCTTGCCCTTACAGTAACATTATGACGCGAAAACTTTGGTTGTTTGATATTGATGGGACACTGGTTACAACAGCCGGTGTTGGAAAACGTGCACTTGAGATTACCTTTGAAAAACGTTTCGGTCCGGGCGATTATATGACCGGTATTACACTTGCCGGTAATACAGATGTGCGAATATTAAAGGGGATGATGAAGAATGCCGGATTACGTGTGGAGTCATATGAAGAAGTAATAGATGAAATATTGCCGCTGTATTTTAAAACACTGCGGTCATTATTACACCATGAGCCGCGTGTTGCTCCGATGCCGGGGATGAAAGAATTACTTACCGTATTGGGAAGTGACGAAAGTATTCGTGTTGGGCTGTTAACGGGAAATTATGAAATCGGCGGGCGTTTAAAAATTAAGCGATGCGGATTGAATCATTTTTTCCCATTTGGTGTATTTGCGGACGATGGTGAGGAGCGGAACACCTATGTTTCAATAAGCCGAAGAAAATATCATGCAATATACGGAGAAGCAATTGATGCGTCAGATATTTTTGTTATCGGTGATACACCGCGTGATATTGCCTGTGCACATGCCGGCAGTGCGGTTTCTGTTGCCGTTGCAACAAGTCGGTATGATCGTAATGCGCTTGCTGAATATTCTCCCGCTCTGCTTTTTAATGATTTTTCTGATTATCAGAAGGTTTATACTGCAATAAAAAATTATACATATTGATACTGCGTGCTATTTCCATGATGGAAATATCGGTGTTTAATATATACGAATCTTCGGGGATGGCATCATCTGCATTGTTATTGCATGATCGAATGATTGTGGGGTGTGCTGTTAATGTCGTATCAATTAATGGTTGTATTATTTTAATGATTCTGCAAGCTGTTTAATGGAAATATTACCGCCTGCTTTTTTTGCACCGGCAATAATTTTCTGATACACCTTAGTTATATGCAGCCGTATCTTACTGTCACTTACAGCCGGATCAAAGTCTCCCCACCATGTGATAACCTGTTCAACATCATTAATAGTAAAAGTGCTGAAATCTTTCAGCGGCAGATATGCATTATTCGGCTGTGCTATAAATGACAGCAATTTATGTTCGGTGAGAATGTGTAAAACAGCATTCAGTGTTCGTGTCGGGACATTAAAACGTTCTGATAATTCCATCGCGGTATATGGCTCTTCACCGGCATGAAATCGTTGACTGATTGCAATAAGACAGGCAAGACCAAGGCGTACTTGCGCTCCTGTAGATGCATGCTCTATTGCTCGTTCCTGACGATAGGTATGCAGGTTCTGATATGCAAATGATAATTCAACACCGATAAGAATAACCATCCAAACATAATTGATAAATAACAATGAGAGCGGAATAATGGCAAATGGTCCGAAAAGGCTGAGTACCGGATGTTCGCCGCCGGCTGTACGTCCAAATGCAAAATGGGTTACAAATTCATAGACGATCAGCAGAAGGGTTCCTGCGATTATGGATGAGGTAAATGCCGGCGCGAATTTAACATTGGTATTCGGCATAATTAAATAAAACAGCAATAGTACAAGCCAGACAATGGCATACGATATAACTGACATTATTTTCCGGAGGATAAATGATTTTCCTAATAACTCAACAAACGTTAGACCTTCTTTTCCCAGTGTGCCGGCAATATTTTCATCAATATTACCTGCTTGCTGAACAATAGTCATCAGATACAATGCGGCAAAGAAGAGCATTGGGAGAATCAGCGAAATAAAAAGATAATCAGTCATTTTCCGATAAATCTTTCGGTGTTCATGAACTCCCCATACCATATTAAAAGTCTGTTCGATATTATTGAACGCTCCTATCATCATGATCAATAGAACAATAAAACCAACCGGACCAATTGTGCCGGCATTGTTAACAACAAGCATTGCATATTCAATGAGGGGTTGGAAAAAGTCTCCTAATTGATGTCCTTGCTGACGAATAACCGTTTCAACCTGTGCAGCACCAATGATAACCGTTGCAAACCATATACCCATCATAAGTACCGGTATAAGTGAAAATGCAGAGATATAGGTTAAATTTCCTGAGCGAATAGCAAGACGGTCTTCCGAAAAACCGCGTCCGACTATCATAAATGCCCGCAACTGACTATATAAAAAACGTTTAACGGGGTTTTCAATTTTGTTCAGGTTTATTGACCAGATTTCTTTGGAGAGAAAATGTTTCAAATTGTTTGTAAAATCAAATACTTTTTTTGTTTTAGTCATAGCGGACTCCTTGTGCGTATAAACGCATTTGCATTAAAAAGGTTTATTCAGGGAAAAAGAAGTTTATTTCACGTGCGGCTGATTCCGGGCTATCGCTTGCATGTAAACAATTCGGCGGACCGGAACGTCCGCTGAAATCGCCGCGAATAGTGCCTTTTGCTGCGGTTGCGGCATTTGTTGCACCTGCCATTTCCCGAACACGAACAATAACGTTTTCACCGGTTAATATTGCCGGAACACAGGGACCGCTTGTCATGAATGCTATCAACCGGTCGAAAAACTCTTTTCCTGTATGTTCTGCATAAAACGATTCTGCAGTGGCGCGGTCCATAGAGATGATTGTAATATCTTTAATTTTCAATCCTGCATGTTCAAAACGAGAGAGAATATCACCAATGTTCCCCTGTTTATATGCATCCGGTTTTAAAATTATACACGTTTGTTCCATAAGTATATATCCCGTTTCATTATTTTATTGATGTGCCTGTAATTGTGAAATAACGGCAACATTGACAATGTCATCGACTGAACACCCGCGTGAGAGATCATTTACCGGTTTTGCCAGTCCTTGAAGAATAGGTCCGATAGCTTCAGCTTTTGCTAAACGTTGTACTAATTTATAACCGATATTTGCGGCGTCCAGATCCGGGAAAATTAAGGTATTTGCTGATCCGGCGAGTGTGCTGTCCGGTGCTTTTTTCTTGCCAACACTCGGTACAATAGCTGCATCAAGCTGTAATTCACCATCAACGGCAAGATTGGGGTTTCGTGTATGCAGTATCTCTAATGCGGTTGTAACTTTATTAACATCAGCATGTGCCGCGCTTCCTTTTGTTGAAAATGATAACAGGGCTACTTTCGGTTCAATGGCAAGCATTGTTTTTGTATTACGCGCGGTTGCGAGAGCAATGTCAGCAAGTTGTTCAGCAGTCGGATTCGGTACAATTGCTGCATCCGCAAATATCAACGTTCCGGCTTCACCATACACACAATCGGGAACAATCATAATGAAATAACTTGATACTGTTTTACTGTCGGGAGCAGTGCCGATACAATGCAATGCTGATTTTACCACATCACCGGTTGCATTGATTCCGCCGGCAACCATTGCATCCGCATCACCGGCGGCAACCATTGAAGCTCCAAAATACAGATAACGATTCATCAGCTTTGCGGCCAGTTCTTTACTTGTTTTTCCGTTTCGCCGTTGAACGAGTGCGTTGATATAGCTGTCGCGCTTTTCATCAATGGTGTGGTCAATAATATGTGCATCGTGTAAATTGATGTTTTCTTTTTGTGCGGTCGCGGTAATGGTATCAGGCGTGCCGATTAAAATAATTTTTTTTGCCAGTTTTTCTTTAAGTAATATTTCAGTTGCGTGTAATGTTCGCAGATCGCTGCTTTCCGGAAGAACTACTGTTCCGGGATTTTCTTTAACACGTTGTTTGAAGGTATCAATAATTGACATATGATTATCCTGTTTTTTCTTTCATTTTTTTTACGACATATTCGGGAAGATACGCTGAGACATCTCCGTGAAATTGTGCTACTTCTTTCATTAAGTTTGAACTGACAAATGAATACTTTTCGTCGGTCATGAGTATAATGGTTTCCATTTTCGGATAGAGTTTCTTACTCATAACCGCTCGTGTAAACTCGTAATCAAATTCAGCGCCGACGCGCAGTCCGCGAATAACAACCTGAATGTTATGTTCTTTAAGATAATCGGCGAGCAGTCCATTGATAATGACCGGGGTAACATTTTTTAAATCCGCAGTAATGTTTTTGATCATATCAATACGTTCTTCCGGGGTAAATAATTGCTGTTTTCTTGGGTTTTTTGCAACCGCAACAACTAAACTATCCGTTAAAAGACTGGCACGGCGGATAATGTCAAGATGACCATTTGTCGGGGGATCAAAGCTTCCCGAATACATTGCTCGTTTCAACTGATACTCCTTATCGGTGTTTATTTTTATCAGTTTCATAGCATACTGTCAATTTATAACTCATCGGAAAATGGAACGGCAATACCAAGGGCTCTCATTAATACGGAACGTGCACATATTAATAATTATAGCATTATATGAGATACGATACGAACAGGTATACCGGAACATCATAAAGCATACTTTATCGTATAAGAACACTAATTGAAAGCTTAATAAAAGCCTGCACTGACTGACGATATTATCGTTCTATACTATTAAACAAACACGTATTGACAAAATGAGAATAGAGACTATAGTATTAAAAATCTTAAGAAGGAGGAGCTGATGAAAAAATGTATACTTATTATTATGATTGCATGTTCAGTGATGATACTGTTTGCCTGTAAGTCAAACAAAGGGGTAGTAGACACAGTAGGTGAGACAGCGGTTATTAACGTTAGTGAAAAAGCAGTTGAAATTGTACATGGTCCTGCAACAGCGTTAAAAATTACAGCTGATCCGAAACAATTCTCCGGTGATGCCCCAGAATCTGTCAGTGTGGGTGAAGATGGGGTTATTCTTTATTTACGTGCATGTGATGATAATGGTATCTGGTTTGCTATTGAAGATAGTGATACCTATATTCCACAATGGCAGTTTCCACTTGGTCTTGACTCTGCAAGTTTTGACGGGCAGCCGATATACGGAACAATTACAAAAGTAATTACAACCGATAAGGGTGAGCTTCCTGCAGAAGGGCTGTCTGTTGAAGTTGGGTTAAAAATTGGTGAAAACTTTTTAATGGAAAACATTACCATTACTCCGTAAAATGATAATCCTATAACGTATAGTTCTTTTTAAAATAAGCAGTAGGGATTATTCAATACTCTGATTATTTAAAACATTTCGCTGATGGCATAGTAGAAGAATGATTTAAGGAACATTGTACAATGTTCCTTTTTTTATGGTACTATGATGTCGGTGTAGTATTATACAATATACGTTCGGGGCTCAATTTATTGTATCGAAAAACTATTATTTCATTGCTAAGTTCACTATTGAAGTATTTTTTATTTTCTATACAATACCATGTGTATACACAACGATAGTATTATACGGAGCAATAGATTATGGCGAATTCACCTGTCCCTGCAAAAAAAACACTGGTAACGTCAGCATTAATATATGCCAATGGACAGATTCACCTCGGTCATTTGGTGGAATATATACAAACAGATATTTACGTACGATTTCGTCGTTTGCTTGGGGATGACATTATTTACTGTTGTGCTGATGATACGCATGGCACTCCGATTATGGTTAATGCACGTACACGAGGAATTACCCCTGAACAGCTTATTGCAGAGAGTTATAAGGACCATATACGTGAGTTTACTGCCTTTCGTATAACATTTGATACATTTCATTCAACCCATTCTGATGAAGCACGAAAATGGACGGATTATATTTATACCAAAAACAAAGAAGCCGGTAATATTATTGAAGAAGAAATAGAACAGCTTTTTGATACGAAAGAAAACATATTTCTGCCGGATCGTTTTGTAAAAGGGATATGTCCGAAATGCGGCGCAGAGGATCAATATGGTGATTCCTGTGAATCCTGTAGTGCGGCATATAAACCGACTGAACTTAAAGATCCGCGTAGTGTTATCAGCGGTACAAAACCGATACTGAAAAAAACACGACATCTTTTTTTCAAACTTGATGCAGTGCGCGATCAATTAATTGCATGGTTGCGTAATGCCCGTCTTCAGGAAGAAGTCGTGAATTATATTAATAATTGGATAGAAGAGGGATTGCGCAATTGGGATTTTACTCGTGATGCCCCTTATTTTGGCTTCCCCGTTCCGGGAACGACTGATAAATATTATTATGTCTGGTGGGATGCCCCCGTCGGTTATTTTGGGTCATGTGATAAATGGTGTTCTGAACATACTGCAGCGGTTGAAGAGTATATTATGCCGAGCAAGAATGAACTTATTCATTTCATCGGACGCGATATTATCTATCATCATTTCATTTATTGGCCGGCGATGCTTATCGGTGCGGGGATGCATCTTCCTGATGCCATTCATGTTCATGGATTTCTTACTGTCGGTAAACAAAAAATGAGTAAAAGCCGTGGAACATTTATTCAGGCATCACAATACTTACAAAAATTCGACCCGCTGTATTTGCGGTATTATTATGCAGCAAACCTTTCCGGCAAAATGATTGACATTGATTTGGATTTTAATGATTTTAAAAACCGTATAAACAGTGAGCTTATCGGGACAATTGCAAACTTTTGTAATCGAACGTTGACGTTTATTAAGAAAAATTTCAACGGACAGATTAATGCGGTTGATGCTGATGGTCCGCATGCTGTATTACGTGAGGCATTTGATACAGTGAAACAGCAGTTTCTTGCTATTAATCTGCGTGCGGCGGTGAGGACAATTCTGGATATTGCAACAGCCGGAAATAAATATTTTCAAAACAATGAACCATGGAAAATTATTAAGGAAAATCCTACACACGCGGAAGCAGTGCTTGGCTCATGCCTTCATTTAGTGCGTGATATAATCATTCCACTCAAAGCAATTATTCCGAGTGTTGCTGAGATAATTGAACAACAGTTGCAAGTTGACCCGCTTACGTGGGATGATCTTGGCAATGATTTGCGCGGTCATACGATTGGTGTGCCGTCACCACCGATTAAAAAATTAGAGGATTTTGATTTATATGAACATGATCCGTTTGCGTCAATTGATTTGCGTGCTGCAAAGGTTGTGCAGTGTGAAGCACATCCGAATGCCGATAAATTATTAGTACTGCAGATTGATGTCGGTATACTTGGTCAACGGCAGCTTGTTGCCGGGCTTGCGGCGTTTTATACACCGGAAGAATTAGTCGGACAAACAATATGCATCGTAGCAAATTTAAAACCGGTCCAATTACGCGGTCAAAAAAGTCAGGGGATGCTGCTTGCGGCAAGTAATGCTGACGGACAAACGGCACTGGTGAGTGTGCAGGCTGAACCGGGAACCCCGATTACGGCGGCAGGTATTGAACCTGCCCCCTTGGAACAAATTACTATTGATGATTTTTTTGCGTGCCCGATAACCGCACGTGCAGATGGTGTTTATTATAATAACCACGCATTACGTGCCGGCACTAAACCGGTTGTTCCGACAAATAATATTGTCGGTAAGGTTAAATAACTGATAAGGATATTGGCAATGAAACAATTACGGTTATCCGCCAATGATGCTTCTGCGGTCCGGCTGCTTATTCTTCTTATCGTAACGACGATTCTTTTTAGTTTTGTTATTGATAATCCGGTATCATATCAGGGCGATGAAACCTTTTATATTTATGCGCCGATGCGTATGCTTGACACCGGTGATTTTCTTGTTGCGCAATATTTAAAAGACACCGTACATCCGCCGTTTTATGCTGAACGGGAACGTTTCCAAAAACCGATTCTCTGGTATTGGATAGTGGCGTCGTTTTATAAACTGCTTGGGGTGCGTATATGGGTTGCGCGACTGCCGTCTTTATTATCCATGCTGGGGATAATGGTATTACTCTGGATTGCAGGAAAACGCCTGTATAATCGTGATCGTGTTGGTGAACTTGCTGCGCTTATATATGCCGGCATGTTTCTGACATTTGAATACAGTCGTGTTGCAATGATTGACAGTGCAAACAATTTATTTATGAGTGCCGGGTTTTACGGATTTCTTGAAGTGTATCTTGGTATGATAAAGAAAGAAAAGCATCAACGTACTATTGTATTATTAAGCTGGATATCACTGGGCATTAGTGGTGCATTAAAAGGTCCGGTCGGCCCATTATATGCTGTCGGTGTATTTCCGTTATTTGCACTGTTCACGAAAGGTAAAAACCGTTGGAAACATTTACTTCGCTTAATCAGTATTCCCGGTTTTTTAAGTATGGTGCTGTTAATGCTGGGCTGGTACCTTGTTTTACTGACAACCCCGTATCGTGACCCATTACTGGGGTGGCTTACACATGAGGAAAGCGGTCGCTTACGGGCGACGTATGAAACATTATTGCATCATATATGGTGGTATCCGATGGTGTTCCTCCGCTATTGTTTCCCTTGGTCAGTACCGGCACTCATTATTCTTTTTTCGCGCAAAATAAAAAAACAATATCTATCTGATACACGAAATCTTTTTACTCTATACAGTGTGTTTTTTGGATTCGTCATGCTTTTTACGGTATATCTTATTAGTAACAAACCGAATTATCTGGTTTATTTAACATTTGTTTTCAGTCTCGCTCTGGCAGCAGCACTGGAAAAACTTCATTCGGCTCGTGTTTTTACTCAAAAGATATGGTCATCAATTCTTGCTGTTGGAGTATGGGGAGCTGCCGCGGGCGGTTTGTTTGCCGGGCTGATAATTGCAGTTATCCTTTCAGCTGCAGGACGTGCACTTATTCCATGGAATATTTCCATAACCCCATTGCTTATCGTATTTCTTATTATTCCTATTCCGATCACAATTGCATTTGTACAATTACGGAAGAAAAAAGCATACGAAACACTTCTTGCTATTGGCATAACTTATATCATGCTCCCGACACTCATGTATGGGATTGTCTTTCCAATAATAAAACCTGATCCGGAAATATCGTTAGCGCGTGCGGCACGTACAATATTTTCTGAACAGGCAGATGCTCAATTTGCAATGATTAATCTCAATCATGTACGCTGGTCATGGATAACCGCTGAAGCGAATAAACGTCCTGATGCGGCATATTATCCATATCAGATGGCACAAGCGGATGCCTTTCTTGAAGAAAAGAAAAATGACGAAACAAACTGGCTTGTTATTGCGACCAGTCGCGGCGTAAAAAATCCGATATCCAATCCCCCGTTACCATGGTTTGGCGGGTATAAAAACACTATTCCTGATACGTGGCAACCGCCGCCATCATGGCACATTCTGCGGGAAGAGAAAACGTGGCAGTATTCAGTTGATACAGCGGATATACTTGATTGGCTGAAGGGCAAGGGTGATGAAAAGAAATTATTTATGACGTATTATTTACTGGAAAATAACCATAAATACAGATAGGTTAAAAGCAGCGGCACAGATATCTGTTGTGAATACATGACACTGCAGGTGTCTGATGGATACTATAAAATAATGAAGGTATAATTGCATGATAAAACTGAGTATTATTATTCCCGTCTGTAATGAGGAAGAAAGCCTTGAGGAGCTGTTCTCCGAATTAATTCCGGTATTACAGGGAATGCGGGTGTCATATGAAATTATATGTATCGACGACGGCAGTACTGATCGTTCGCCGGCAGTTTTAAAAAAGCTGCACAAGAAAAATAAGCATATACGAATTATTCAGTTTGACCGAAATTATGGGAAATCATCTGCGCTTGATGCAGCATTCAGTGAAGTTCGCGGTGAGTGGGTTATTACTATGGATGCGGATTTACAGGATGATCCGGCTGATATTCCGGCTTTTTATACTGCTGCACAAAAAGCTGATATTGTGTGCGGGATTCGTACTCGACGGCAAGATAGCATTATACGGCGTATTTCATCACGATTGGCAAATTGGTGGCGCAATCGGATTTTACATGAATCAATTAAAGATACCGGCTGCGGATTTAAATGTATTCGTACTTCACTGCTGCAAAAAATTAAAATGTTTCAGGGAATGCATCGTTTTTTCCCGTCATTAATAGAAATGGAAGGCGGGCGTATTGCACAGATTCCGGTACATCACCGACATCGAAAATACGGCAGTGCAAAGTATGGCGTATGGAATCGTGTTTTTCGGGCATCACGGGATTTGCGTGCCGTACGGTGGATGAAAGACAGAAATATTGTATATCACATTAAAAAGAACTATTAACAGGTGGTAAAACAGATATGGTGTATGTATCAATTTTAAGTCATCTTATTAAAAATACCGTTCGTGCAGTAGGGCAACTATTTTCTGATGATCCCTTAGTAGTCGGTTGGATACTTTTCGGATTTCTTGCGCAGTGTATGTTCGGCGGGAGAATGGTTATCCAGTGGATTACCTCAGAAAAGAAAAAACGCAGTGTTGTGCCGCCGGCATTTTGGTTTTTATCATTGATTGGCGGGCTGATGCTGTTGTCGTATGCAATATGGCGTGAGGATATTGTTATTATTATCGGGCAGGCGTTCGGGACATTTGTTTATGCCCGAAATATTTGGCTAATATATTTTTCAGGAAAGACAAAACAACAACAAAAAAATAATATAGAAGCAGTATACTCTTTTCAACAATTATCTGATCGGGATGAACTGATTGCACCGCATTTACGTATATCCATTGCCCGAGTTGGTGCTGAATTAATAAGCATACGAGCGCTGAAGGCCGGAGCGACGATACCGCTTTTATGGAATGACGGTGAACCGACGCCAACACATAACGGATGGAAACGACATGCGCCGTTTCTTTTTCCGATAGTCGGCGGGTTGGTTAATAAAAAATCAGTAATGACTGATGGGACCCGTATTGAATTAAACAATCACGGATTTGCTCGTGATACTGAGTTTCAATTATACGGTGCGGGCGCAACTGATGTTTCCGTATGGGCGGAGTATGGTATTAATGAGCGTATGATTAACGATTGTGTATATCCATGGAAACATGAGTTTATCGTGCGGTATGAACTTTCCCGATACGGTGCAAACACCTTATTAACCGTAACGATGACCGTACGGAATACTGATAATACTGATATGTATTATCAGCTTGGCTGGCATCCCGGATTGAAATCACCGGTAACCGAAAAAGGCACAAAATCAAACGTTCAGCTGCTGTTGCCGCATGGGCAGTATACGCAGTATGAAATGGATAATAATTCTTTTATGACCGGTTCCTCAATAGAAAAAACACTTGGCGGGGTTTTCCCTGTTACTGAAGAAGAACTGGGCATGACGTATACATTTGATATGACGCATATAAAAAACCGAACGGTAAAATTATATGATCCGGCTGCAAAAATAACTTCAGTTATTGAATTTAACGATATGCCGCATCTTGGCATCTGGTCAACGCCGAATGCTCCTTTTATCTGTATTGAACCATGGCAAGGGTGTGATGATCACTCTGCCCAAGAACCGTTTGATAAAAAATTCGGTATTATGAAACTTGCCCCCGGTGCATGTGATGAACGGTCTGTGCATTTTTACGTCGAATAATTAATGAAATACACTATTTTTGTTATAGGGCTTATTATTGCTGTTCTTGTCAGTACATATGCGCAACCACTTCCTGAAGCGGCGGTGGTCAGATTAACAATTATCGGTGAATGGACGGTTGCAGAATTACCGACAATTATTACCCGTACTAGTATTAACGATCTGTATACGGTTACGACTCGGACCAATTACGGTTCAGGAATTATTATCAGTAATATGTTATTAACCGCAGCGCATATTATTGACGGCGCCTCCCGAATTATTATTGCGAATGATACGATACCGGAGATTTCTATTAATGTTGATGCAGCGTCATCTCAGAAAGTGTATACACTTGATACCGTTGATGCGGCATTGGTTGAATTGCCGACAAGTCCTGCAGTGCCGGAAATCACCACGATAACAAAACCGGTGCAGATTGATGATACACTGACTTTACTTGGATATCTCTCAAATCAAATGCCGATACATACATCGTGCACGGTACATCGAACAACAACATTTGATATTCGCGGGTATACATTGCCGGTCGGAAATTTGACTCGTCCTGCATTTATGTCTTGTAATAGCGGGGCGCCGCTTTTTACGTCAAATGGTGCGCTTGCCGGTATTGCGGTTATCAATTATTCCCTTTCAAATATACCATACGGATATTACATTCCTATTCACACAGCATGGGCGGCGTTGCAGTCAATCCGCAATGGAGAACCGGCATTTTTCCCATATCTTGGTTTAGTAACACATCGAACCGATATTGCTGATGGGGTTATCAATTCATGGGCGGCGATTGAACAAAGCCCGCTTGCGGAATATTTGAATAACGACGGCGAATTGCCGTCGTGCTTTTCAGATATTGACTGCGATATTTATTCAAATACATATCGTTCCTGTGCGCTTGCTGATATCGAATGTTATTGGCATTACCGGTATAGTACATCTTCTCCTTCAAATACTGTAAAGCTTCGTCCTGATGTATTTTACCTTGCTCCGAATGTACTTCTTAAAATACTCTTCAATTTTACCGTATCAATGCATTCAAACAGCAACGGTTCAGCAGTTGTTATTGATTCGGCGGGAAAACAGATGAAGCTCAAGCCGGGCGATGAAATAATACGTATAAAAACACCAAATGCTGAATGGAAAAACATTTCATCTGTTAAAGAATTAATCGCATTGGTAAATAGTTCAACGGTGCTGCTTCGGAATAATGATATTGTTTATTCAGTTGGTATTGAAGTCCGCCGTCGCGGATTAATATTTCGTAAAATCCGCCGTGATTGGGTCATTGCAAGTAAATATAATATCGTTATTTATTAAAGCGTTGCTGAATATCTGTCGTGCACTATCATAGATTATTGTTGTGTAATATTAAACACCTGTACAGTGAGTTCAATGAGGGGATACCGGTATAGGTGAGGTGGTTGTATATTACGTGAAGATGATACCAATTGACATACCTTGAATTCAGTATATATTTTTATGTATGAAACCGCATATTTCCAGAAATGAATTTAAAGAACACTGGACGAAAGTCGGTATCATAGATATCGGCAGCAATGCCGTTCGGTTTCATATTATTGGGGGACAGGCAGATAATAGATTCGTGCGGTTATATTTTAATCGAGAACCGGTTCGCTTGGGGAAAGATGTTTTTACGCATGGTGTTATTTCATCGGTTTTGATGGCAAAATTAACTGAACGTATTATACAATTTCGGACACACTGTCATAATGAAAATATATATGAGTTCAGAGTTATCGCGACGGCAGCAATGCGGCAAGCGAAGAATAATACGGAAGTAATTGCGTTTGTGAAAAAACGTTCCGGTCTTTCTATTGAAATTATTTCCCCGGAAGAAGAAAGCCGGTATACGTATTGCGGTGTAATGACTGCTTCAGGGATTGATGTTAAAAATAGTTTAATTATTGACATTGGCGGCGGTTCAACTGAAATTATACGTGCCGGACGAAAAAAGATGCTTTCAAATATAAGTTATGAACTTGGTGCGGTGCGTAATGCTGTTGACGGTCTTGATAATCATCAAGAATATGAACGGGCATTTCAAACAATGACTGACAGTATCAGTGCAGCCCTGCAAACGGTTCGACGTGATGTCGGCGGTTTATACCGTAAAAATGCATACGGTATCGGCGGGACACTCAATGCAATTGCTGATATTATCAGTGCAAAATATAGTGTTCCGCGGGATGACCTCTCACTTACGCATGCGCATGTTCTGAAGCTGCGTAATTATTTTTATTTAAACCCGCCGTATACCGTTGAACATATTCCCGGTCTTTCGGCGGAACGTCGTGATATTATTGTTACGGGTATTGAAATAACCATGCAGCTCATGACACAACTGGGGTTACATGCTGTTCATATTCTTAATACCGGTGTTGCTGATGGTGTTGCAGCATATGCTATCAGGGGGCTTCTGAATAAGCGAATAATATCAAAGGATGCGAATTGCGGGGAGTGAAATGATGTTGATGTATATTCTTATAACAGGGGTTATTGTCATTGGTGCGGTTATCCTTATCACGCTTTCAAACCGGCGATATATCAATACTCTCATTACACGTTTACAGGAACAGGATTCATCAAAAGAGACGATAAAACTATTAGCTGATACCATGAATGCAACACAAGCGTCATTTGACCGTCGGTTAGAACAAATGAATACAACGATACAAAATCGGTTTATGGGTTTGACCGGTGAGGTAAACAGCCGCCTGCAGGAAAATCACCGGACAATGGAAATTGTTAATACTATGTTTACAGATGTTAAAAGCAGTACAGAACAAATGCTGCTGCTTGGGAAAGATATTGAAGGGCTGAAAAATGTATTAAAAGCACCGAAACTTCGCGGCGGACTTGGCGAATTAATGCTGGAGCAGCTTCTTGCACAAATTTTATCATCACATCAATGGCAGGCGCAGTATTCATTTAAAAACGGTGAACGTGTTGATGCAATTATTCGGCTGGGTGATAAGATGGTTCCGGTTGATTCAAAGTTTCCGTTGGAGCAATTTGAAAAAATGATACATGCTGAAAATGATGATGAACGGCGCGGTTTCGTAAAAGCTTTTATTACGGCAATGAAAACTCATATTGATAAAATTGCGTCAAAATACATTCGTCCGGATGAAGGGACCTATGAGTTTGCCTTGATGTATATTCCGGCGGAGAATATTTATTATGAAGCATTTATCAAAGCCGAAGAGAGTTCGGGTATTGGAGGTTTATCGCAGTATGCGGTTGATCGCCATATTGTACCGGTCTCCCCGAATTCATTTCTTGCATATTTATTAGTCATTGCTGAGGGACTGCGTGGTATGAATATTGAAGAAAACGCAAAACGTATCCTTGCGAATATCGGCGGACTTGAAAAACAAATAGAAAAATTCAGCGAGTCCTTTCAGCTGGTCGGGAAGCATTTACAAAATGCGCAAAATACGTATGATAAATCAGAACGCCATCTTTCACACATTAATTCCAAAATAGAAGGATTTCATTCACTTGCTGAACATGAGCAAACCGCACTCGAATAAACGGCGCTTGCATTAATGGGGAATGATAATGTTTATTGATAAAAAGCATAAACTTCGCCGTCGATTGAAACGGGCAATAACGGCACATAAAATCGGCTTAACTTTAAGCGGCGGTATTGCGCGCGGAATCGCTCATATTGGTGTTCTGAAAGCATTTGAAGAATATAACATCCCTGTACATGTTGTCAGCGGGACGAGTATTGGTGCAATCATTGCCGCATTATTTGCCGCCGGTCTTTCAAGTGATGAATTATACGCATTGGCGCAGGAAATAAATTGGCCGAAAATCGTTTCACTATCGTACACGATGCGCGGATTAGTTAAAAATGACGGTATTAAAAGATTAATTAAAGAGACAATCGGTGATTTATCATTCAGGGATTTAAAAATTCCCTGTATTATTGCAACAACGGATTTTGATACCGGTACACCTTATTATTTTACTGCCGGACCGGTTGCGCCGGCAGTGCAGGCTTCGTGTACTATCCCGGTTCTATTTGCACCGGTTGAAATTAATGGTCATCATTATGTTGACGGTGGTATAACCGCTAATCTTCCGACGACACCTGTTCATGAGTATGGCGCACATTTTATTTTTGCAGTTGATGTATTTAGCGGTTTGCATAATCCGTCAATACGGGGCAATTCCTTAATATCAATTGCTGCACGTTCATTTATGATGATGATGGCGCAGCTTTCACGAACCGATACGACTATACCGGATATTAGAATTGAACCGGATTTGCCTGAATTGAGTGCATTTGATCTGACTCATCTTGATCGATTTTATACGCCGGGATATAACGCGGCAATTGCGTATTTATCACAATTACTCTAATTATTCCATCGTCGTTTTGTAGCATATCATAATGTTTTTAATACGGTATTTATATTTACAATACATTAATATGCTATAGAATATTTTTAAATTATAGTGTGTATACAATGTATTATTGAGGATTACATGAAAATACTTATTGTCAGCGATCAGGTAGATCCAATAATTTACAGCAGCGGAATTGAAAAGTTTAAGTATGTTGACATGATACTTTCCTGTGGCGATTTGCCGCGATATTATCTTGACTTTATTATTTCAAGCATTAATAAACCGCTCTTTTATGTGCGGGGGAATCATTTTCGTCCTGTTGAGTATACCAGTTATGGTGCTGCAATAACTGAAATTGCCGGCGGCATAAACTTGGATGAGCGCGTGATTGCATATAAACAAATGGTGCTGATGGGATTTGAAGGGTCACATAAATATAATAATGAAGGGGTGCAGTATACTGATACGGAAATGTTTTTTAAAGTTGCACGGACGCTGCCGAAACTATGGCTGAAAAAAATACGGTATCCTGCCGGACCGGATATTATTGTAACGCATTGTCCGCCGTTGGGTATTAACGATCGAACTGATTCATCGCATGTCGGGTTTAAAATATTTCGTCGGCTGATACATAAATACCAACCACGTTTCTTTTTACATGGTCATAGTCATTATATCGGTGCAAATGAGAAACGTGAAACACGGGTCGGTCGAACCCGTGTTATCAATACAACCGGTCATATTGTTATTGATACCGAGGTGAACAATCATGAGCCCTAATCCTGAAGCGGATACGAAAGCACAGGCAGATTTTGAACGTGCCCGTTTTCGTTCGTTTTTCCATTCATTACGTGCTTATTTAACAGGCGATAATAATACACTTATCAGTTTAAATGATGTACGGAAAAAACTGCGTTTACAAAAACAGATTTATCGTGGTTTGCAGGAAGTGCCGGTCGCGCATATTATCGGTTCTGAAAACCGATTTGCAGATTTTGATAAATATTTTCTTCCCCGGAATGACCATTCACGTTCCCGATGGAAAGCAGTATATTCTGCATGGTATACCGAGAAAAAATTACCGCCCGTTGTATTATATAAAGTTGGCGACAGCTATTTTGTACAAGACGGAAATCATCGTGTCAGTGTTGCAAAGCAAAAAGATATTAAATACATTGATGCTGAAGTAATTGAAATTGAAACAAAAATACCGATTGCTTCAGATCTTAACTGGCGGACATTGGCAATTAAAGCTGAATACAGTGACTTTTTAGAAAAAACAAAACTTGATGAGCTGCGCCCGCAGCAGCAAATAGAGTTCTCAACAATCGGATGTTATCAAAAATTGATTGATCACATTGCCGTGCATCGGTATTACATGACCGAACAAAATAACACCGAGGTCTCATGGTCTGATGCGGTATGTGATTGGTATGATAATGTGTATTGCTGGATTCGAGATATTATTCGCAAGCATAATATTCTTAATGATTTTACGAAACGAACCGAATCGGATCTTTATTTGTGGATAATTGAACATCAGTTTTATTTAAGTAAAGAACGAAATGAACAAATTGACATGGAAGAAGCTGCATTAAGTTTTAAAGACAATTATTCGGAACGACCGGGAAAACACTTTAAAAAAATAAAAACATTTTTCAGGAGAATATTTTCTCTCCATCGGGGCGGGAAAAGAAAAAAATAATTGAAAATAATACTTGCGTTTATTCTAAAAAGCGGTATTATGGGTATTGAATGTATACATAAAAGTATACAATAAAATATTCGTATATGCTGATGGCGGTGTACGCGCAGTAGCGGTGATTGCCGACAGGTATATACAAAACAGGCAGGCTATTATCACATCAGTGCTGATGAGCGGATTGTTGATACGTGATACAGAGATGAGGATACTAGCGGCAGGAAAGGAAAATTATTATGCATTCAACGAGATCAAATAAGTATAGCACCGACGAGACGGCCATATATAAAAACATACATTCACCACGTGCCGATTCGCTGCGAATGTATCTTCGGGACATACATTCAATACCGGTTCTTTCACGATCAGAAGAGATAACAATTGCGCGGCGTGCCGCACATGGTGATGAGGCGGCAAAACAATTATTAATAACCTCAAATCTTCGTTTTGTTGTTTCTATTGCAAAAAAATATCATGTTCCGGGGATTACCCTCAGTGATTTGATTAGTGAAGGAAATATAGGATTGATTCAGGCTGTTGAAAAATTTGATTATCGCCGCGGGTATCATTTTATATCATATGCCGTATGGTGGATTCGTCAGTCAATACTTAAAGCAATATCACAAAAAAGCCGACTTATACGTTTGCCAATGAATAAAACAGGAGAGCTTCAATTAATAGATAAAGCAATACATTCATTATCGGGATACCTTAATCGAATGCCGACGGCAGCGGAAGTTTCACAGGAGACGAATATCAATGAATCAGAAGTAAGTCATCTGATAAATCTCGCAGCGCACTATACGCCGCTGGATTCCGGTACAGATGAAGAAAACAATCGTCCTTTCAGTGAAGTGCTTTTTGATAACAATACTACATTGCCGGAAAAACATTCGGAAGATAATTCGCTTATTTCCGTATTGCATTCCATGCTTTCAGCATTGTCAAAAATTGAGCGTGAAGTCATTGAGATGCGATTTGGGCTGAATGATATTCGTCATTTGTCGCTTAATAAAATTGGTTCGCGATACGGGCTTAGTAAAGAGCGGATTCGTCAAATTGAGAAAAAAGCTATTAATAATCTTCGTGAAAATGCACACTCTACCGAATTAGTTGAGTTTCTTGCTTCGTAATTATCGGGTATATGACGGTTTGCGCGGGTATGTGCTCAATGACTGAAGTGCGTATAACGGTATATATTAATCATCAATGATAATGGTTATCATGCAGTTTCGTAATGCCTGTTGCGTTTCGGGAGATGAGTATATTTTTTGAGCCCATTCTTCACCGATAACCAGATCAGTAGTATTGTTCGGTAACGTTCGCAGTGCGGGGACAATAATACCGTTTTGTGCCTGTCGTTGAGCAGCGGAGAGAAAATCTGAACTTTTAACATATGCAACGAGCCCCCGTGTTATTGCTGCTTCAGGGCGAACATATTCAGGACGGTAAATAACCGTACCATGTGTATCAAGAATATTTGGAGCAAGAGCGGGGGTTACTGTTAATCCGCGGGCATCAATAACAATTGAGGGATATGCTTCGCTATAAACTATTTCCGGTATAACAATTTTCGGAAGTTTTTGTGTTGAGAAGGGAAGAAACCACGTTATTGGTTCGCGCGGATCCATCATGCCGGTTAAACCGTCAGTGCCGTACAATGAAAGCTTCAGCTCTGCGATAACGGTTATTGAATTATTATTATTGTCATCACGTTCATAGCGCAAATCGTTAAGGGGTAATTTTGAAATACGTTCTTGTGCAAGGCGTTGAAAGTTTTTATTCAGCAGAAGGTAATCATTCATTTTTGAATTGAATGTTACCGGCAATTTTTGAACATCTTCAAGCATATTACAATAAACTAATTCACGTGCACGCTGTTCTGCCCATAGTCGCGCTTGTGCATAGTTCCGTACAGACGGATAGCGTGGATCGGCATAGCGTGGATCTGAAGGATTGACTATCGGTTCCGGAACAGGGACTCGTGCACGAACAGTGAGCACTCCCCATGTCCAATCAATACTGGTTAGCCAGTGTTCATTGTTTGGGAATATATCAATATAATTAACAGCGTCGGATAATGGGGGCTGATAAAATGCAGCGGTTAATAAACAGATACTGAAGACTAATATTGATATTATGCGAACTATATTCATCGTCATTTATCCTTATAGAGCGTATATCGTGTTTCGTATGTACTATAGAGTATCGGCATATTTAATTTTTCATAAATACTGATTTATTATTGCGGTAAAAATATTTAAAATCGTAATTGTAAAATATACGAAAACGGTGTACTACTGTGCTTATGAAAGCGCCATTTAATGTATATTTATCAGCATTATTTATGCTGAGTGAAGTGCTTTTCGGTTTCTATATATTTTGGCAGAACCCGCGAAAGCATTATAATAAAGTATTTCTTGCAATCATGATGCTTAATGCAGCGGTTAATTTTTTTACTATGCAGTTGCCGTCGATTCATATGGCAGCGGCAGTGCAGGCACTCTCTGCGTTTTCATACAGTATTGCTTTTTGTTTAAATGGTTACTTTTTATTTTTATTGGGAATAACTATTTATGCTCCGGGATTAACCCGAATAAAAACGATTAAAATTATTTCACCGCTGCCGGCAGTCATAGGAGCGGCAGTATGTATCAGTGATATATATTTTGGAACCGGTATTCTTATCAAACCAATAACAGGCAATTCGTTCTTGACCTATGGGATAGTCAAACAAACATGGGTGTTGACATTTATTGTCGGTATCGTCTATGCGGTATCACTCTGGGTATATGTTATCATTGAGAATGTACGGAACAAGAAGAGAGCAGTACTGCGGCAATTTGCCGTATTATTGGTTTTCTCAGTAAGTGCCGTAATTATCGCCGGCGGTATTATTGCCCATTTATCTGATGGCGATACGCCGCCGTATACTGCTGTACAAAGCATAACATTTATCATCTTTTGTGTCATTGCCGTTCAGATAATGTATTATCGATATCTTTTTTTTAATGAGATAGAAAAAGCCTCCATATTGGAACAAATACAGGATGGACTTTGTGTTATTAACATGGAAGGACGTATTGTTTTTTGTAATACTCATTTTACTGATACCCTTCAACTGCCGGGTGTCATTCATGTGCAAAAAACATTTAGCGATACGTTATATACCGCAATCGAATCCGTTATTCAGGAAAAGCAGGAGTTTCGCCGTTTGATTGCGCAGATGAATGAACATCCTTCGCATCATTATACTATTCGTGTCTCATATATAAAAAACAAATCCGTACATTATGTATTATTTTATTTTCGACCGCTTTTTGACAGAGATATTCGTTTTCTCGGATCAATTATTATTGCGCGTGATATAACCGAAGAAACGATTTTAAAAGAAATGATGGAGGCGAAAATAGAAGAACGGACAAAGGAATTAGCCGGAGTGCAGATGAAACTCATGCAGGCGGATAAACTTGCCTCAGTTGGTGAAATGGCTGCCGGTGTCGCACATGAAGTAAACAATCCTTTGAATGTTATTATGCTCATGACCGAGCAGCTGCTTGATGATGATACAATAACGCAAACTGAAGTACAGACCGGATGTCGGAATATTCTTGGAATGTGTAATAGAATTTCTGATATTGTCGGAAAATTGCTGGTTTTTGCACGTCAGGATATGCATGCTATTGAATCGCATGATATTCATCCGTCATTGGATATGGCATGTACATTTGTTGCGTCAAAATGCAGTGCATCAATGATTGAAATACATCGCGAGTACGATACGGAGCTGCCGCCGATTACATTGCATCATGAACAATTTCAGCAGGTTATTGTCAATATTCTCAATAATGCCATCTTTGCCTTGAATAAAAAATATCATAATACTGCTGTTAGTGGTGTTAAAGAAATATGTATTCAAACGAAACGAATCATAGAATCGAATGTTCCGTTATGCAGTATTATAATTACTGATAACGGTGCGGGTATTCAAAAAGATGCGCTTGAAGAAATATTTGATCCGTTTTTTACGACAAAAGGAAAAGCACAGGGGACGGGGCTTGGTTTAAGTATCAGTCATCGTATTATCAGTAATCACGGGGGAACAATAAGTGTTGAATCTGAAGAAGAGAAGTATACACGTTTTACGATTAAACTGCCGTATTTGAGTAAAGAACAAATTTATTCAATTGGACGTCGTGACGGTCAATTAATGCATGCCTGAAACATTTCTTTAATCGGGGCTTTTTTGCCTGTCCAAAGTGTAAATGCACGTGCTGCCTGATGTACCAGCATTCCCTGTCCGCTTGCGGTTTTCCATCCTGCTGTATGTGCTGCTGCACAAAAGCATGGTGTATGAGACCCATAGACAATATCATATACGATACCGGTACGGGGGATTGAATAAAAATCAACCGGGCAGACATCATCAGGATGAAGACCAAGTGAAGTAGTATTAATAATAATCCCGGGTATGATATACATATCATTAAACAATGATTCAGTAAGCGGCAGTGCAGTTAAGGTTATTGATCGTTCGCCGGCAATCGGCGCAAGTGCAGCAACAAGTTTTTCTGCCCGTGCGACTGTTCGATTAACAATAAAAATATCCATCAGCGGTTCAGTGAGCAGTTGTGCGGCAATTGCTCGTGCTGCCCCACCGGCGCCAAAGAGCGCAACTGATGCGTTGGTAAGCGGTGCGGCAGTAAAATGATCCTTAAAGTCTGTGATAAAGCCGTATCCGTCGGTATTATATCCGTGTGAGCCGGTCTCATCAAATAGAACAGTATTAACCGCACCGGCACGTTGAGCAAACGTATCAATGGTGTCAATTTGTGAAAGAACGGTTTCTTTATAGGGAATAGTGATATTTATACCGTTGAATCCCTGATTGCGCATATCAGTAATTATGGAATCAGCAGCATGGGGGTCAATATCTATTGCTTCATACGTCGCCGTGATACCGCATTGTGCAAATGCCGCAGTATGCATCGCGGGAGATTTTGAATGATGTATTGGATGACCGATGACAGCATACTTTCGTGCGAGGGTCATTGTTCTGTCCTGTTATTATCTTCAGGGAGAAAACGAACAGAATCATGCAGGCGGATAGTGTTTTGTGCGGCATAGGTGCTTAAGCGTGCTTTGCATATAAGTTCGTCAACCTCGACAACCTGTGCTGTTGCAATCGGCTGTATTGAGTTCTGAAAGAAATTACCGCGAAATATTTCAAGGGTTTGCCCTTTTTGTATATCATGCACCGTACCCATATTGACCAGAATATCCCATTCATCATGTTGAATGATTTCTCCGTGATACGGGATATCACGATATAAGGCATCAGCAAGTTCAATCATAACCGTGTGTACTTTTCCGTTGCCTTCGCCATGAAGCTGATAATGGTGTACGTCTGCAAAAGTATGCAGAGACGTTAAATGCAGAATAAGTTGAAGTTCATTATTATATTCTATGTAGCGTCCCCACAAAACATAATCCGCATCAAGATGTGCAGCGACCGCAAGTGCGTCTGCCCGTGATTGTACGGCAGTAAGATGCGCGGCGTGAAGTGCTTGTATTACTTCATCCGGTTGTGGGACGGTTATTCTTCCGAGTTGATAAAAACAGTTTTGCAGCATATCCGTAAGAAGATTCCCGCCGTTTATATGCGTGTTCATATATACAGTCGGCTGCAGTGGTGCGATATACAATCGCGTTGCAGCGCGGTTAATTGAATATTGATCGATATCGGATTGTACCGCTAAACGGTGCTGTTGTGTATCAGCGGCATGAGCAAGTTCATTATGATATAAAGAAACAGAAGGGTCAAGTTTTTGTGCGATTTCCAGTTCATGGATATATGAAACATATAATGACATATCCTGATATAGTTTTGAGAGGCGATAGCGTGCTTCTGCATTTTGACCGTTGAGCTGAAGTCCCCGCCGCATTTCCCAAAGTCCTTCAAATGTATGTCCCCGCTGCCATGCACGATTACCCTTTTTTAAATGTTCCTGTGCAGCAGCTATGCGCGGAGGATAATAGAATGACTGTGTTTTAATATACACATTTTCCAATGAATAGCGTGCAAACTCATCTCCGCTATTTAATTGCAGACATGTTTCAAATTCATGCATTGCATTTTTTGTTTGTCCGGCTTGAAGCAGTGCGTACGCATACATATAATGTGCACGAAAATTATCCTTTGCTTTTTCGGTTACGGCAGCAAGTGTTTCAAGTGCATCATTCCATCGATTATGTCGTTCATAAAATAAATACAGCTGATGTTGTTTATCGGCATTATTCGGATCACGATCAACTGCCTGCCGATAAAATCCGGCAGCACGTTCCATATCGCCCTGCCGTTCGGCAAGACGTGCACGATAAAATAATACATCTGCATCTGTCGGGTCTATTTGATATGCACGGGTAAAATACTTTTGTGCAATATCCCATTCTTCGAGATCAAATGCGATTTCTCCAAGTTGACGAAGTGCTCCTGTATGGGCGGCATCAAACTTCAATGCTTCCGTGCACCAGTGCCGTGCTTCGCGATAGTTTCCGCGGGCGAGCCGGATACGACCAATACCGACCAGTGCATCGGGATTGTGAATTTCATATGAGAGAATTGTATTGAATTGTGTCTGGGCATTGTCATAGCGTGCCATGGCAATAAGAAAATATCCGTAGTGCAGCCGGAAAACAGTGCTTGAACTGTCGATTTGTATTGCCTTTTTAAAATGAGTATCAGCATCATCAGTGCGTCCAAGTTGTATAAAAACACGAGCAAGCCCGTCATATACACGCGGGTCATATGCGTTAATACTATGGGCATGTTTGAATTCCGCTAATGCCCGATGATAGTCTTCAGCGGTAAGTAATTCATTAGCGTTTTTCAGTATTGTTTCAATAGATTGTGCGCCGTGTAAGGTTGTACACAGAAAACAAAGTATACTAAAAAGCAGACAATAGGTGATTGACCGAATGGTTGTATGAGTCATGAATTGACCCCTCCCTCTTCAGTTAACCTACCGTATATTATTGCGCTTGTCAATTCTCTCGTCATTGTGATTTAAATCGCTGCAGGTATATCCTGACGGATACAAAATTATTATGCATGCGTCTGTTATAATAATCAGTATTTTGTTATCATATCCGGTGTTGTATTTTATTTTATTTTATTAGAGCATTTTATATATCAAATACCATGGGGAAGGAGACTGTGCATTATTGCAGTAACGAAGAGATGGCTTTTAACATTTGCCCGGTATCGTGTCCATTTGCAGTATATACACATTTTTAATAAATGAGTATTGTACAAAGCATACTATTATTGCAGTATTATGATTTATTAAAACCGTATTGATTTTTGGTTTCTGTGAAGTAAAAATCCTTGCATTTGAAAGGAAGATGATTATGATAGCGGTAATTCGTGTGTTTTTAAATTATTGTGTATAGCATGATTCAATATTAAAAGGACACAAATAAAGTTTTACATATTAAAACGTATCAGAATTACTGGTGATGGTACAATTTAGGAGGATAAAATGTATAAAATTGTTTTACTTCGTCATGGTGAAAGTGTGTGGAATAAAGAAAATCGTTTTACCGGTTGGACTGATGTTGGACTATCTGATAAAGGAGTGGAAGAAGCCCATGCGGGCGGAAAATTATTGAAAGAAGAAGGATATGTATTTGATATTGCGTTTACCTCGGTTTTAAAACGTGCGATTAAAACACTATGGATTGCACTTGAGGAAATGGATTTAATGTGGATACCGGTTCATCGGTCATGGCGATTAAATGAACGGCATTATGGTGATTTACAGGGATTAAATAAATCCGAGACAGCGGAAAAACATGGCGCTGATCAAGTTTTTATTTGGCGCCGGAGCTATGATACTCCTCCGCCGCCGCTTGCAAGAAGTGATGAACGCCATCCGTCCAATGATCCGCGCTATGCCGGATTAACCGCTGATGAGCAGCCGGATACTGAATGTCTCAAGGATACCGTTGAACGATTTTTACCGCATTGGCATTCGGTTATCGCACCGACGATCAAAGAAGGAAAAAAAGTTCTTATAGCTGCACATGGCAATAGCCTTCGTGCACTGGTAAAATATCTTGATGATATTTCCGATGAGGAAATATCAAAACTGAATATCCCAACGGGTATTCCTTTAGTATATGAACTTGACGAAAATCTGAAACCATTACGGCATTATTATCTCGGTGATCCGGAAGCAGCGGCAAAAGCCGCCGCCGCCGTTGCCAATCAGGCACAAACAAAATAGCACAAGTAGTGCATTCAATCGATACATAACGGCGCGGTTTCCGCGCCGTTGGTTTATAAGGCGGGCTTATGCGAATACTATCATGGAACGTAAATGGTATACGTGCTATCATGAAAAAAAACTTTTTGGAATGGCTGTCTGCTGAGTCTCCGGATATTGTGTGTATACAGGAAACGAAAGCGAATGATGATACTATTCCGAAAGCACTACGGGAATTATCGGATTACCGATGTTTTGTTTCTTCCGCTGAACGTAAAGGATACAGCGGAACGATGATATTATCAAAAAACAAACCGAATTCGTTTGCAGCCGGTATTGGTATCCCTCAATTTGATTCAGAAGGGCGGTTTAGTATTGCTGATTATGGAAAATTTATTCTCTTTAATGTTTATTTTCCGAACGGCAATTCCGGCAGTGAACGGTTACAGTATAAGATGGATTTTTATGATGCATTTCTTCGTCATATTGATGCGGTGCGTGATACGGGAAAAAAAATAATTATTTGTGGTGATGTTAATACTGCACATACTGAAATTGATCTTGCACGTCCGCGGCAAAACGAAAATCATTCCGGTTTTCTTCCGGAAGAACGTGCATGGATTGATCGTGTTATTGAACATGGATATTGTGATACATTTCGTATATTTAAACAAGAGGGCGGATACTATTCGTGGTGGGACTATAAAACACGGGCGCGTGAGCGGAATGTCGGCTGGCGTATTGATTATTTTTATGTCAGTAATAATTTAAAAGATATGGTAACCGATGCATTTATTCTGAGTGATGTATACGGTAGTGATCATTGTCCGATAGGCATTGAAATTAATATATAATAATAGAGTGCTGCCGTGTCGGTATATACAATAATAATACCTTTCGAGAACTCCACTGTTTAAAACTACCGATCACATAGTGAATGTTTTACACTGCCGTTGCCATTAAAATTTATGCGCCGGTAATTGTCTGCAGTAATAATATATCGTTAAAATCATTTATGAGCATAATATACTTTTCCCGTCCAATTTGATTCCAGCAGGTGAAAGTGATCCGGCATATCCAATTCCATTAGTTCTTTTCGCCGTGATATCCATGATGAATCCATAAGAACATAGGCATCGTGAATATCAGATAATTTTTGCCGATAATACAATGGCATACAATGATCATCAGGTATGGTATATCCGCTATAATAGAGTATACGATTTTCCCACCAATCGACATCACTGCGATACGATTGTGTTGCTGTATTCCATCGAATTCCCGGTCGGTACACAATCCGCGCATCCGGCGGAATTTTCGTACAAAGTGCACGGGTGGCATTGCCGAAAGAATGGAAGGCATAATTACTGACCGGGACAGTTCGGCGAGTAACGGTCAGCATGAGCTGAAAAAGTATTATTGTGCTTAGTACGGCAATGCCGTAATGAATCCATCGTAGTGCGGTATTATTTTTAAATATAGTTTTGCGAATAATATACATAATTGCTAATAATAGTAGTATACTGCTGACCGCGGTGAGGGTGCTGTTCATAATCGGCATTGTACTGCTTGACAGCGGCATGGGATCGGCGGTATTGAAAAACATAATTACTGCAGCACTGCCGATATAGAGTATCGCCGGAAGCAGTGAAGCATACGGCAGAATAATTGCCAGTCCACTGCCGGCACTCAATGCAATGATCGGAGCGAAAACAGCTGCAAAGCGTTCAACTTTATGCAGCGGCTGATAGTGTGATAATGATGATGTCATAAACTCATTACACAGAAATACGCCAATCACATATAACAGAATGACGATATTCATCTGTTTTACACGCTTGTTAATAGCAGCAATAATAAGAAGAGCGACACCGAATAATGCCGTTATGGTAAATATCTGCCACATTGTTGAACCGGAAAGCAATCGTGAATAATATGTTATCAATTCATGCATGTGGTCCGGCGAGGTTGCTGATGCCCATCCATTCGCCATGGTCTGTACAACCTGCCAGCGAAGATTAAATACTCCGGTTAAGTTATATTGCCATAATTCAAAGGGCAGTACTGCTGCGGCAATACCACATGGAAACATGATCCATGGTATTGCCTGTATGAATAATCCTGCGTTTCGGCTGCTCGTGCTCTTTTCATTCGGTTTGGTAAGCATATCAAAAATAAATAGTAATCCGAATACCGGAAGCAGTAAAATGATATATGCCCGAACATAGTATGCCAGTCCGGTTGCGATGCCGGCACAGCCGATTAATATAAATCGCCATGGTCGGTGCAGCTGCTCACGGTAGCGGAGAGCAGTAATGATGAGTGCAACCGGCAGTGTATACCAAAAGTTTCCTATTGGTTCTATAAGAAGATAGGTTGCATATTTGACTGCTGCGGGAGTGAGGGCAAGAATAAGCGCTGCAGATAATCCGGCTGTCGGGGAAATACAGATACGCCCTATCCACCATATCAATATAATGGTCAGCAGTGAACAGAGCAGCGGATATATTACAACACCGGTTGCGGTAAATCCGAATACTTTGAACGTGAGTGCAACCGGCAGCCATATTAAAAAGCGCCAGACAAAATTCCATGTATGCCCTTCAGTAAATTGTGTGTAATAAAACAGAAAATTAAAATGTCCTTGCAAATAATCAGCTGCATATCGTGCATAACAGAAATCATCCGATGCACATAAGCCGGTAAGAAAAGTCAATCTGACCAGTAATGCAGTGATGAGAATCACTGTCAGTACGACTATCTCACGAGTAATTGATGAAGAAGTGCGGTGATCACTGTCGATAGATCCTATGCGGTCGTTTTGAAAGAACGAAAGTATACCGGTATGGTGTTGTATTGCAGTATTCATCAGTTTTAACTTTCACGGTATTGTATATGCAGTAATCATATATAAAAGGCGGGATTATTAATCCCGCCGTACCATAGTATACTTGTATTTGTGTCTGTTATGCAATTGTAATTTCTTTTGAAAGAAAAACATCCTGTATCATATTCAACAGATGCACACCTTCTTTCATTGGGCGTTGAAATGCTTTACGTCCGCTGATAAGTCCCATACCACCGGCCCGTTTATTAATAACCGCCGTTCGCACGGCTTGTGCAAGATCATTATCACCGGATGATGCGCCTCCGGAATTGATTAATCCTGCCCGTCCGCTGTAGCAATTCAATACCTGATACCGTGTCAGGTCAATCGGATGGCTGCTGGAAAGTTTCGTGTAGACATCATCATGGGTTTTTGCAAATCCAATGGCTTTAAAACCACCATTATTTTCCGCTTGTTTTTGTTTAATAATATCCGCCTGAATGGTTACTCCAAGGTGATTTGCCTGTCCGGTCATATCAGCAGCAACATGATAGTCTTTATCTTTTTTGAATTCGGTATTACGCAAATAACACCATAGTACGGTTACCATACCAAGCGTATGCGCATGTTCAAATGCTTTTGCTACTTCTTCAATCTGACGGCGTGATTCTTCTGAGCCAAAGTAAATGGTTGCACCGACTGCGATTGCGCCCATATCAAATGCTTGCTCAATTGAGCCGAATAACCGTTGATCATACGTGTTCGGATACGTCATTAATTCATTATGATTGAATTTTAGTATAAACGGAATTTTATGCGCATATTTTCGTGCAACAATACCGAGCACACCGAGTGTTGATGCAACGGCATTGCATCCGCCTTCAATGGCGAGTTTGATAATACTTTCCGGATCAAAATATATCGGATTCGGGGCGAAGGATGCTCCTGCGGTATGTTCAATTCCCTGATCAACAGGGAGAATGGATAGATAACCGCTGCCCCCTAATCGACCGGCATTAAACAGCGTCTGCATATTCCGTAATACGGAAATAGAGCGGTCACTCTGTGTCATAACACGATCAATAAAATCAGGACCGGGAAGATGCAGCATATCCTTGGAAATAGTTGTGCAGGTATGATTGAGTAACGTATCAGCATCAGCGCCGAGTAATTGTGTGATTGAATCTGACATAAAAAACCTCCTCGTATGATATATTCGGTGAATACTCACCGTTTTTAGTGTACATGTTATACGGTAATTGTCAAAGAATATATTATATACGTATATTATTGTTATATACATATAATGCATATCGGCATTCGATTATTTACAGTCCGCATCATTGTCGGAAATGCTTATTATACCAACGTACAGTATACTATATACGGTTAGACTTTATTTGTTATTAATAATTTCTTAATGTACTATATATCATTTTAAAACATAATCGAATACTATTTTTAATGCTTTCGTGCTATATTGACTTATTAATAATTATATCGTATACAGGCGTAGTATTGTCATTAATGAATATAGGAGGGTTTTACCAGTGAAACATAAAGTTGTTTCCGTTAGTGCATTTCTATTTATTATTGTTATTACGGTTATGCTGCTGCTTATCCTGAATAATCGGAGCAACATTATTTCAGCGGCATCACATGCACCGGAAAATACTAAAGAGGCAGTTGATGATTCATATAATATCAATTCCCTGATATTGAGTACTACGCCGATACGAACGAATAGAGTTCTTTTTATTACGAATACCCGGGAAAACATTAATGCCTTATTATCAATTGTTCGATCAAATCTTCAGCGTGATGGGGTTATCGTAACGGCTCTGCATGAGCGCGATTTGAAAAAAACCGATACTACCGGATATAACTGCATTGCAATAGCAAGTGTTATTTATGCAGGGCAGCTTACCCGCAATGTACGTACGTATGTTCGGCACGCAAAAGACGTTTCAAATATTGTAATACTTGCCTTCGGCAGTGAACCAACTCCTGAAATATTTTCATCTATTGTGAAGAAGAAAAATATAGACGTTATTAGTGGTGCTTCCAATGCAACTGATAAACCTGCAATTGCCGCAACAATAACAGCAGCAATTAATGCACATATCAACGTGGCAAGGTCTCATAATGAAACCAATTGAAATACATGCGAACACCTATTGGGTTGGTGTTGACGATCGGTCAACAGATCTTTTTGAAGGGGTATGGCCGATTCATCAGGAAGGGGTGTCGTATAATAGTTATATTCTCAAAGGCGAGAAAAATATCATCATAGATTTGTCAAAAGAAATAACCGCTGATGATTTTTTCAAGCAGGTACAAGATATTATTCCGATTCATGATATTGATTATCTTATTATCAATCATATGGAACCGGACCATACCGGCGCTTTGAAACGTTTTATTAATGCTGCCGGTGATCTCACGATTATATGTTCAGAGAAAGCCGTTGGTATGATTGAGTCATTTTACGGCATAACCGATGCGGTGCAGGCAGTGAAAAATGGCGAGACACTGCAGCTTGGTGATCGAGAATTAACATTTATTACAACTCCGATGGTACATTGGCCGGAATCAATGATGACGTATGATACGCGGAATAAAATTTTATTTTCAAGTGATATTTTCGGCGGGTATGGAGCATTAGGAGATATGATATTTGATGATACGTGCAGTGATTCCGAGATGTTTGATGCTGAAATAAAACGATATTATGTCAACATTGTAGCGCAGTATTCAAAACGTGCTGCACAATCACTTGCCGGTTTATCGAATACCGTAGTTGATATTGTTGCGCCGGCGCATGGGCGTATCTGGCGTGCGCAGCCGCAAAAAGTTATACAAATGTATAATGACCTCGCCGGCTATGCCGGTACACCGGGAAAACCGGCAGTTACATTTATATATGGAACGATGTACGGAAATACCATGCAGGCAGTACATGCAGTACGGGAAGGGATTGAATCAACCGGTTTGGATTGTATATTATTTGATGTTGCGCGAACACATGTCAGTTATATTCTGCCCTATCTTTGGGAGCGAGCCGGTGTGATGATAGGTTGTCCGACCTATGAACAGGCATTATACCCGCCGATGGCAGGCGTTTTATCATTTGCCGCAATTAAACGGATTACTCATAAAAAGTGGGCATATTGCGGCAGTTACGGATGGAGTAAGGGTGCGGCGAAAAATGCCGAGAAAATGATTGAACCATTAAAATGGGAAAACACCGGCATTTTTGAGTTTAAGGGAGCACCAACTAATGAGGATTTAAAAAATGCCCGTGCATTCGGAGAAGTATTCGCTAAGACACTTATCGTGTAGCATTCTTGTATTACCCGACGCTGCTCTTTTCATAATAACAGTTATTATCGATATAGTTTTATACGAATTTTCACAATCCATACAGGGATGTAGTGTTGCACAGTGGATGCGCCTGAGATCAATTATCGGCAATGATGCAACATATTCGCATCCGTGAGATTTAGCAGTGGTGTTGTATCCTGTGCAGTGTCGGGCGGATTCTGACAGCAAGTGCCTCAAGGTTAATATTTTCTATCTGTTCAACAATCAGGTCGTATGCATCATAGGTTTTCTGAACGATACCGGTTGCAACGAAAATACCGCTTCCGATAGTATGGTGTGCAAAGCGGTCATATACCGCCGGAAATATGATGCATCGCACCTCCCCCGTTGTATCGTCGAGAGAAATAAATTTCATAGGTTTCTTTTTCTCTCCCGTTGTGGTAATGCGGCGACTTGATATGAGCCATCCGGCAACGGTTATTCGTTTTCCGGCATATAACGAAATTTCAGCGGCGGGGATATGCATCGGCAGATAGTCGTTGAAAAGTTTCATCGGATGTGTTGTTACAAAATAACCGAATGTCGCATATTCAATCTGAAGATACTGCAGGTCGGTGTACGTATCACGAATGCCGGTCAATCGGGGTATGGATATTTCCATCGGCAGAACAGAGTCGGTATGATGTGTACAACAATTATACTGAGCGTACAGTTCCCAGAGTAATCGGGTGCGTGATTTTCCGAAACAGTCCGCTGCACCGCATTGTACTAATAGTATTGCTTCGACCCGTCCGATATGTGATCGGTGTAAAAAATCACCGAAGGAACGATACGGACGTGCATTGATAAGTGAACGAATACTTTTCTTACTTACCTGACTGATTGAACGTAGTCCAAGATGAATGCTTCCATCAATAACCGTCGCCTCCTTTTCGCTTTTATTAATATCAGGTAATTTAATCGCTATGCCTAAGCGTTTTGCTTCCTGAATATAAACTCCCTGACGGTAATAGCCGCCATGATTTCTCAGGACTGCGCAAAGAAATTCCGCAGGATAATGGGCTTTTAAATATGCTACCTGAAACGACAGTACGGCATATGCACCTGAATGAGCTTTGCAGAATGCATAACCCGCGAAGCTTTTCATTTGCTGCCATATATCGGCAATGACGCTATCATGCATGCCGTTACGCCGGCAATTATAAAAAAATCGTTTCTGAAGAGTTTTCATGGTATTTTCGCCACGATGTTTGCCGCTCATAGCACGTCGTAATATATCAGCCTCAGCGCAGGAGAGCCCGCCGATATGATGTGCGGTTTTAATGACGTCTTCCTGATATACCATCACGCCATATGTTTCTTTGAGAAATTCAGCCATTTTCGGATGTGCAAATGTAATGCGTTCGGGGTGATGATGCCGGTCGATGTATTCCTGCATCATTCCGCTTGATGCAACCCCCGGACGTATAACCGAACTTGCTGCTGTTAAATGCTCGAAATCATCAATCATTAGTTTTGCTAACAGCCCGCGCATTGCCGGAGATTCAATATAGAAACAACCGATAGTACGAGCAGTGCGTATGAGTTCTTTGGTTGCCGGATCACCGGTTATCACGGTAAAATTGTCAACCGGCGGTGTGAGAATATGATTTTTCTCAATCATGGTAATCGCGTCATTAAGAACACCGAGTGAACGCTGTGAAAGAATATCAATTTTCACCAGCCCCCATTTCTCAATATCGTACATATCCTGTTGTGTTATAATAACACCTTTTGGTGATCGTTCGATGCCGGTATAGTGCCACAAGGGAACGTCGCTGATGACCATACCACCGGCATGTATGCTCAGATGCCGCGGTGTACCAGTCAACTTTTCGGCATGTTGAATAATTGTAGAATAGGGTTCTTGCTGTATCGGGAAATCCCGGCATTCCGGATACTGCCGATGAGGGTTTTTGAATGAGCCTTCTCCCCACGACGGAAAAATGGCAGTGAGCGCAGTCAGTTGACTATTTGAAAGTCCCATGACTTTTCCGACTTCACGCAGTGCCATGCGTTTTTTAAATGTAACTATGGTTCCTATCATTGCAACTTTTTCTTCACCGCCGAAGCGTCTGGTAATATAGTCAATAATGTCATCGCGATCTTTCCATGAAAAATCAAGATCGATATCCGGTGGTGCTTGCCGTTCAGGATTAAGAAAACGTTCAAAATAAAGGTGATACTTCACCGGACAAATATTGGTTAATTCAAGTGCGAAGGCAATGATTGAATTTGCGGCTGATCCGCGTCCGAGATAACGGTACTTCCGCGCGGCAGCATAACGAATGATGTCATGACAAATTAAAAAATAGTCGGTAAACCCGAGTGTGATAATTGTCTGCAGTTCATAATGCGCTTTTTGTGCTATTTCATCGGTAATAATCGGATATCGTTTTCGTAATCCCTTGTGGACAAGTTCGCGAAGACGGTGTTCAGAGGATCGGACGTGCTGCTTGTTTAATTGGTCGTTCGTTGTACCGATACTCTTGCAGCGATTATTGCTGTGAAAGCGCGGGAATCTGAGTGTATCAAGGTCAATGTTGCAGTTACACTGTTGCGCAATGCGTTCGGTATTAATAAGCGCTTCAGGGCAGTCATAAAAAGCTTTGCGCATTTGCCATGGTGAGAGCATAAATCGTTGTGCACCTACGGCGGCATGGTTTGGTAAGGTTGTACAGGTTTCGTTATGACCAATGGCCGCACGAATACGATACTGTTCATAATCATGCGGGCGAAGAAAACGTACATTATTACCTGCGGCAAGCGGAAGCCGGTATTGCTCTGCCATCCGACGTACATGTTCGTACTGCCGGCGTTCATCTGCTGTATGCGGCGGGATAAGTTCAGCATACGTATTGTGCGGCCGACGTTCAGCAAAAATCGGGAATAGCGTTGTGTCGGCCGACAACACGATGACCGAATCATCCAATTCGGCGAGCTCTTGGGTATAGTTGAAAGTCGTATCACACAATCGGCGAGATACTGTTCGGCACAGTATGGTGTAGCCGTTGTAGTTTTTTGCAAGTAATATGCAGTAGTGGTGTGGGTTGCGTTGATATGCTTTTACGGTGGTATAATCCTGCTTTCGACCGCTTTCACTTTTTTCAGCACTGATTCGCTCACGGTAAAATGGATCATGCGGATTATCAATAACTACCCCCATAATGGGAGTAATGCTATGGGCACGGGCTGAACAATAAAACTCAAGCAATCCTGCCGTGGTGTTGACATCCGTTTGCGCGATGGCATGATAATGCAGTACCTTTGCTGCGGTTACCAGTGCTGCCGGTGAAATGGTTGACTGCAGCATGGAATAATGACTGTGGCAATGTAATTGTACGATCTTCATTTTTATATCCCCCATCGCAGTGCATTTCGACCGTAACGGTGTCGAACGGAATCAATTGCCGCATATAATTGTTCAGTGTGTTTCATGTGTTCATAATAGAGCGGTGTTACGATGTCATCGGTTGCGGAAAGATTTTCTGCTGTTATTTCAATTTTGTGCAGATTTACTCGGCGCGTATAAATGCGATAAAAGAGCTTTCGCAACAGATTTTGCATCGGCTGTTCATAATTGGTACGTACAGTACGGCATACACGTTCACTGCTTCGATGGTCCCGGTATATTAATCGTACTCGGAATACTGAAGCGCATGTTTTTTTATTTCGCAATAGATAGGAGAGTGCCGCAACCGCATCATGCAGCAGTGATTCATAATACGGCATATTAAAAAAATGAACTCTTGCTGTCCGGGTAATTTTAATAATAGGATTTTGCTTTGGCGGTGTAACGGGCGAGTAGTCAATACCGGCAGCATGCTGGTGTACGGGTAATGCTTTTGCCCCGAGTACCTTTCGTAAAAGCGAAACCGGAATTGATCGCAGCGTAGTACATGTGAAAACACCGAGATATGAAAGTTCACATATTTCCGTTCGTGCTAATGAGGGCAGATACTGTACCGGCAATCGTCGGAAAAGCGATTCGATTCCATTATATGGGAGTATTACCAGACCGGCGGGTTTATACAGATTTGCTGCTATTTTTGCTGTTAGCTTATTCGGTGCTATCCCGACTGAAAATGATAAACCGAATTCTTTGTGAAGGGAATCACGCAGATTTGTGCTCCATGTACTTAAATGTGGTACACGTAATGGCATTGTACTCATATCAAGATAATAATCATCAACGCTATTCAGCTCTACTGCCGGTGCGTGCGGGAAAAGATACGTATATATTGCCTGTGAAATTCTGTGATACTGTGTCGGGTTTCCTTCAATAATCGGTGCTTCCGGACAGAGACGTTCGGCGTGTCTAATTTCTTGTGACGGATATATGCCGAGTGCTTTCAGTTCATGAGAGCACCCGAGAACGAAGTCGTTATGGTGATAATTTGTCGCAACGATAATCGGTTGCTGCGATGATAATCCTCGCTGTTGTCGTTCAATGGAGACCATAAAACTGTCAGCATCAAGATGAACAATTTTCCTCATATTTTTCCCTACCTGCCGGATAATCCATGTTTGTTCTATACCCAGAGTATATCTTTGCGGGATAGTTCTATATGTTTTAAGTGTTCCCCATCAAGAGCAATAATACTAAACAAGCGTATAGTTTGTCAAGAGCAATAGTTATTTTAATTTCTTTATATCTCGGAAGTCATTAGTTAGACTTCTTTATCGTTGAGATCTCGATCAATTCAGCCTGGCACTGACGGTCGCACTGACGGTCAATTCAGCCTGGCACCATCGGAAGGCGGGTGGGGTTTAATATATCTGTATATCTATAATTACAATAGATTAAACCTTTTATAAATAAGGAATAATTGCATATTATTATCAAATAATAATCATAATAGCTATTATATTTTTTCTATTAATTATATGTTTTGCAGATTTCATACGTACATTTTGTGTTCATTGACATACTATTGCAACGGTATAGTGGTGTAAAATACAACCCTTTCAGAAAAAACAGAATACTTTATAAATTGAGAGATAGCACTGCTGCGAGACAACGGGCATTGAGTAAGAATTGAGGTACAGCCTGAATAATGAAGCATGTTGTACATTCTCTGTTATGTGCTGTATGAGTATTAACCGGTTACTGTATATACAGAACAATAGAAATAAAAGCTTAAATGAAGCGTATGATTGTGTCGAAAATGAGTGTATGGAACAATTAGATAAACATGTAAAAAACTTTTTTAAATTCAAGCATTTGTTGGAAACGGCATACTTAAGCCGGGACCGTGATATCATCCATGAAAGCATAGAAAATGCAGCATCCGGTGCACAGAGTAGCGCTGAGTTTCGTGAATTGGGGACTTGCCGGTTGGTGCAGCTGTGGGATGTTGACGGGACGTATGCATTATATCAGCAGGCGTATGATACTGCAGCGCGGTCAATTGAATTGCTTGAACTGGCGGAAGAAGTGATTCATCGGCTTGATCAAAAGCAGTGGGGGCATGAGATTCTTAATCGGGCGGCGGAATTACTTATTGATGAACTTCGGGCTGATGCGCATACTTCACTTGAGATTCTTGAGAGAATGGTCAATGCATTTGTGTCATTGCTGCATGATGAACAGAGTGCATTGTCTCTATTGAACAGGTGCAGCGGTTGTATAGCAACACCGGCAGCATTGGTTCAATATGCACGTATCATGGGGCAATTTTCAAATACTGCTGATGCTATTCAACAAAGTATTACAACAGCACATCAGCAAGCTTCATCCGCACAGGATTATTGTATAATTGCACAAGCATATATTGACCTGCTTGATCAACCGAAGGCAGCAGCATGTATATTAGAAACAGCACGCCATACGATTAAAACATGCAGCGATTATGCATTAGTTGCTGATCATTATATGACTATTCATGATGATTATGAAGCGACACTTGCACTTATTCGAGAATCGGTAACGCATGCTCATTCATGCAGTGATTATTGTGCAATTGCACGTGTAACCGCAGTCCGGTTAAATGATCGCGGAGCAGCACGACAACTGCTTGAGCGAGCGGAAAAACGAGCACTCAATGGCAATGATTTTGTTCTTATTGCCGAGTTAGCAATAACGGTACTTGATGATTTTCAATGGGGGCAGTTTCTCTTTAATGCAGCGGAAATTAATGTTGATTCATCAAAAGAATATACAACACTTGGATATAGTGTTTATACGCATCTTCGTGATAAACATCGGGCTGCCTCACTGTTTCGTGCAGCATTGAAGTCTGCTGAAAATATCACTGATTTTCTTGCGCTTGCGGGCGGTCTCCCTGATTTATTCGGCGGCGAAGAGTTTCGCATAGCTGTTTTACGCAGTTGGGAAGAACATGTCAAACAAACTGATTTTCGGGTGGTTGATTATTTAGCCTGATGCGGTTGATATATATACCGGCAGAAGGTTTTCTCTTCCTGTGCCTGAGGCATGAGTTATTAATTGTAATTAATCACGTAATTTTTCAATTATTGTATCAAGTTGTTTCATTGAGTGATATGTAATCATCAGTGTTCCTTTTTTCAATGATCCATTAATAATAACTGAGGTGCCGAGTGAGTCGGTCAGTGTTTGTGCGAGATCACGAACATGGGGGTCGTGTGTTTTTTTTCTTTTCGTTGTATTTCGTTGAGCGGCAGTTCCCGTATCTGATGTATTAATTGCTGCGGCGGTTATTTCGGCATTGCGCACTGAAAGCCCTTTTCTGATGATGCTGGCATATAATGCTTTACGGCGAATTTCATTTTTCACCGAGAGAACCGCATTAATATGACCGGGGGTTATTTTGTTTTCAGCAATGTCGGACTGCCATTTTTTCGGGAGTTCAAGGAGGCGAAGCCGGTTTGCCACAGATGATCGGGCTTTCCCGACAGCACGACTGACTTTTTCTTGAGTGAGTTTAAATTCGTGCATCAGCATTTTATAGCCCAATGCTTCTTCAATAGCATTGAAGTTTTCCCGCTGAATATTTTCAATAATGGCTGCTTCAAGAGAATCAAGGTCTGACCATTCTTTTACTACTGCGGGGATACTGGTCATACCGGCACGTTTACTTGCACGAAAACGGCGTTCACCGGAAATCAATTCGTACTTCCCCGTTTTTCGTTTACGTACAATAATCGGTTCAATGACGCCTTTGTGCTGTATCGAAGCAGCAAGTTCATCGAGGTTGTCAAATGTTTTTCGCGGTTGGTACGGATTTGGTGAAATGTCAGTGAGCGGGATATCAATAAGATGATTTTCGGTTTTCCCGGTTTGAACAGCAGCAGCGGCGGATTGACCCATCAATGCATTAAGTCCGCGACCTAATGCTTTTTTCTTATTATACGCTGACATTGTTTTCCTTCTTCCAGTTCAGATGAACCAATAATTCTTGTGTGAAAGCCTCATAGGCATGTGCCCCTGAGGAGTGTTGGTCATACCGGTCAATGGGTACGCCAAAACTTGGTGCTTCAGAGAGACGGACATTACGCGGAATAATACTGTTAAAGACATGTCCACTATGCGTTTTAAAAAAAGTCTTCACATCTTCAACTACTTGTGTTGAAAGATTCGTTCGCGCATCATACATCGTCATAACAACTCCGTCAATTTCGAGGAGATGGTTATAATTTTGCTTAACCATTGAGACGGTATGTTGTATCAGACGAAGTCCTTCAAGCGCATAAAACTCACATTGTAGCGGTATTATTACTCCGTCAGCCGCAACCAGTGCATTCAATGTTAGAATGCCAAGCGATGGGGGGCAGTCGATAATAATGAAGTCATATCGTTCTTTCAAAGGAATGAGTAATCGTCTCAAACGGGTAAACTTCATATCATCTTTGAAAAACGATTCATCAATAAGTTCAACTTGTGCGCCGGCAAGGTTAGTATTGCTCGGCAGAATATCAAGATGTTCAACCGGTCCGGGTACAATAATCTCGTCAGCAAAATGGTCATGAACCATACAATCATATATTGTTTGTGTCAGCCGGTCTTTATCAATTCCTAACCCGGTTGATACATTTCCCTGCGGATCAAGATCAGCAAGTAAAATTGACAGACCGCGTGATGCAAGTCGTGAAGCAAGATTAATGGCGGTTGTTGTTTTACCGACGCCGCCTTTTTGATTTGCAAATGCAATAATTCGTCCCATAATAATTATGCCTGCTGTTTAAAAACCAATAAGGTTCGTTCTTGGTGCAAGTACGGAACCGTTACCGGATATAATTGTATCGTATCGGGAAGCTTAGCGGGAATATTTTTTCCGCCGTAATATATCCCCATACCGCCGGGTTTTAATAGATTGCCGGCACATATATAAAAACGTTCGAACTGTCCGAATGCCCGCGCAACAACAATATCCGCTTTTTCTTCCTCCGGAACATGGTTATGTCCGACAGCGGCATGTCGTATCTGCGTTTCGGTAAGGTTAAGCAGTATAACAAGCTTATTTAAAAAGGCAATAACTTTTTCTTTTGCGTCAATCATGGTGAGGTGAATATGCGGCATTAATAATTTAAGCGGAATGCCCGGTAGTCCGGCACCGCTGCCGAGGTCAAATACCCGTGCTCCCGGAAAAAACAGGGTATGCACTTCATTGACAAGCAGCGGGGCAAGCGAATCGAAATAATGTTTTCGGCAAACTGCTTTTGGTGTAATAATACGCGTTAAATTATGAGTGGCATTCCATTTTTGAAGCAGTGTATAATGCATGTGAAAACGTTCGATTACCGTATCATCACTGTGACCGCTTATTTGTATAAGACCGTGTTTCAGGAAGTTTTTATGAACGTCAGTAAAATCCTCACGGGTATGCACTGCAGGGTGTGATATGCTCATTTCTTTTTTATATCCATACTTCGGTGCAGGTTAAGAAATGAAATAATTGTATCAAAGCGTTCAGGAGGGTCAATATGAAAATGCATCGGATGTAAACCGCGCGGATGTGCAAATTGTATATCAAAAGCACACAGGGCAAGTCCGAACCGATCAATATCATGTTTCATAGAGCCGTAAATTGGATCGCCGATAATAGCATGATGCAGATGCGCCATGTGTACGCGCAGTTGATGTGTCCGTCCGGTATAGGGGCGTAGTTCAATCAGAGCTGCATCAGGCAAATATTCCAAAACTTTGTAATCGGTAATCGCTGATTTTCCGTCTGTACTGACGACTGCCATTTTTTTTCGTTTAATTGGATGGCGTCCGATAAGTGTTTCGATTCTTCCTTCCATCTTGGCGGGTTTCCCTTTAACGATTGCCAGATATTTTTTTTTCACTTCTCTGTTTTTAAATTGTTCTACAATACGCAGATGTGCCGCATCTGATTTTGCAACGATGATAATACCGCTGGTGTCTTTATCAAGCCGATGAACGATACCCGGGCGAATGGGCGCACCAATACTGCTTAGGGTAATGCCGTATCCGAGCAGATAATTGATAAGGGTATGCTCGTAATTTTTAAATGACGGATGAACAATTATTCCTGCAGGTTTGTTAATAATGACCAGATCATCATCTTCATAAAGAATATCAAGCGGCATGGTTTCCGGGATAAGTTCGGATTGTTCAATCGGCGGGAATACGACGGTAACTTTATCACCGCTGGAAACTTTGTAATGTGGTGAGATTTTATTACTATTCACAAAAATAAAATTGTCTTTTATTAAACGCTGCAGGCGGGTTCGCGAGGTATCAGGAAAGTTCTGCGATAAATACACATCAAGACGTATATCATTATCCGCCGGTTCGACAATGAGTATTTCCTGTTCCATGCTCATAAAATGAGGTATTCCTTTTATATTACAGCGTTATTATAATCATGCTGATTGATACGATGTTTTTGCTCTATAATAGAGTATAGCATATATTATTGCAGCGACAAGTGCTATGGGGATACTAATCCATTGTGAAACAGTCAAGTGTATTCCCGTCAGTGTTCCGAGCGCTTCAGCGAATACGGTTTCATTGGCACGTATGCTTTCTTCAAAAAAGCGAACGAGCGGATACAATATCAATAATAAACAGAATAATTGCCCGTTAAAGCGGGATGTACGGTGAAATAAAAAGAGTAAAAGTCCAAAAATCCATAAGCCGTTAAGTGCGGCGATTAATTGTGTCGGATACAATGGTACAGTTGTTACAGCAGCATTGATCTGTCCGGTATGATTAAATGCAATAGGGGGTATTGAGTTCGGATCAAGACCTGCAGCGGCACTTAACGGGAAGCGCATACCTAAGCCGAGCGTTTTAAAAATACCGGCAGCCGGTTTTCCATAGCAGCAACCGGCACATAAACACCCTAATCGCCCGAAAAAAATACCAATCGGTAATGCAAGTGCCATAACATCGGCAACCTTAAAAAAGGGTAATTTGTTTTTAATAATATATACCGTACCGATGATGACGGCAACGATCAGTCCCCCGTAAAAAACTAATCCGCCGCTGAAGAGGCGTTCTAGTGTAAAAGGCGGACGTATAAAGTCATTCCATTCGTAAAAAAGTATATAGAATAATCGTGCACCGATGATACTGCCAAGCATAGTTAATAAAGCAAGATCAATAATCGCCATTCGGGGAATGTTATTCAGCGGAGCATGATAATAAGCTATTAGGATTCCGGAAAGAAACGCAAGAGCGATACATATTCCGTACGTATGCACCGGCAGGTGATTTCCTGAGATACTCGTATATACCGTTATCCCGATAATAAATGCGAGCGTGATACCGAGAACGGTAAAAAGATCAAGCAGTTTACTGTGATAAAACTTTTTCAGCAGGTTACGATCAGCACCGGCTTCTTTCATTTCATTTTTATATGAAAAGTCAATTTCAATGAGTTGTCCGGGGTTGACCTGCGGGTTTTGTTGTACCGGTATACCGTCGATTCGTACTCCGCCGGCATGTATACACTGTTTAAGCAATGATTGATCAACTGTGCGGTAACGGTGCAGTAATATTTCAATGAGTGTGTCAGGAGCATGCAGGGTGCTTGCCGTGAAGGATTCTCGTTGCATCATTCGGCGGTACAGCAGATATGCTGCACCGATGAGAAGCGCAATAATACCAAATGCGAGAAACCACGGTATCGGTGGAATTGAAAATAAAACAGGCAGCATTTATAAATCCTTTTGAATGCCGGATAATGCAACATGCTCCTTTTTTTTCTCTTTATATTCTTCTATCCATAAAATAATAATAAGTAATAGTACGCCGACGACAATACCACTGTCGGCAATATTATAGGTTGCAAAACGTGTTCCATGCAGCCAAGGCATATCAATAAAATCAATAACCCCCTGCAGCGGAAAGGCAACACGGTCAATACAATTGCCGATGGCACCACCGAGAATCATTCCGAAAGTAATTTTATGTAAAATATGCTTCTGCGTAATAAGATAAATATAGACAATAAACAATATAGCGATTAATGAAAAAAACAGTGAAATTGGCACACGAAAAGCGGGGTCAAGTCCCGTCCCGATACCAAATACCCAGCCGGTGTTTCTGCTGAAAATGAAGTTTAAAATATTATTCGGTAAAACAGGTATTTTAAAATTTTGCAGAAACTTATATACAATCGGAGTGAAGGCAAATAGTTGGCGTCCTGTTGTCCATGCGGTATGCCATTGCAATAGGAACCATTTCGTCATTCGATCCAATCCAAGAACAGTAATGAATACCGCAATGGTAAGCAGATGCTGTGTCAGCGGCATAAACGAAGATTGGGGTATAGGTTCAAATAATGCGGCAATACCTTCTTTTTTTTGTTTAGCGGTCTCGTCGGCAGTATTCACCGTTCCGGTTTCGGTATTAATCATCTTTTGAAAGCTCCTTAACAATGGATGTACAACGCGGACATAATTCAGGATACGCTGTATCAGTGCCGATGTCAGCAGCGTAATGCCAACAGCGCGGGCATTTATCACCATCTGCTTTAACGATCGTAACGGTAATTCCGTTTTCTTCAATAGTCGGTGTTGGTGCAGATGATGCAATTTCCGTTTGTGAACAAATAAAAATAGGGGTTAGTTTATCTTTATGTTCGTTCAGGAAGGATTGCAGTGAAGTGTCATGTACGGCAATAATAACTTTTGCGTCAAGGGATTGACCAATCATGCCGCTTGTTCGGGCACGTTCAAGCCCTTTTTTAACAACTGCCCGGACGGTGTTTAAAGTATCCCAGATTTCGTTCAGTTCAGTGCGTTCAGTATCAGAGAACGGCAAATCAAGTTTCGGCCAGTCCTGCAGGTGTATGCTTTTTTCAGGTTGATGTAATGCGGCTAATCGAGTTTGAAACATTTCTTCAGCAGTAAATGTCAGAACCGGTGCGATAACACGACTCAGCACGTCAAATATTATTGATAATACCGTGCGGGCTGATCGTCCGATATGATCAGCAGCGTTTTCAACATATAAAATATCTTTCAGTACTTCAAAATACACCGAGCTTAAATCAACACTGCAAAAATTGTTTAATGCATGAAAGAAAACATGGAAATGATATTCTTCCATAGCAGTCGTAACACGATTGAGAAATATTTCTAACCGAAGGAGCGCCCATTTATCGAATGAAGTTAATTCAGTAAGCGGCAGCGCATCTTTTTTCGGGTCGAAATAGGTAAGGTTTCCAAGTAAATAACGAGCGGTGTTTCTGATACGGCGATAACTTTCAGTTAAACGATCAATGATAGTATTGCCGAAGTTAAGATCGTTTTGGTAATCTGATGAGGCAACCCATAACCGAATAATATCAGCACCGGTTTTACCGCTGACCTCCAAAGGATCGATAACGTTACCTTCACTTTTACTCATGGCAATACCGTGTTCATCAAGGACGAAGCCGTGCGTAATAACGTTTTTATAGGGCGGACGATTATGCAATGCCACAGACGGCCAGAGTGATGACTGAAACCATCCACGATGCTGATCAGAACCTTCGATATACATATCCGCGGGGCTTTGCAGTTCATCACGTTTTTCGCAAACGGCAAAATGCGAAACACCGGAATCAAACCAAACATCAAGAATATTATTTTCCTTTTCAATTTTTGAGACAGGGGCATTGCATTCGGGGCAGGTAAATCCTGCCGGCAGCAGTTGTTCTGCCGTGTACGTATACCACACTTCAATGCCTTCGGTATTGACGATAGTTCGGATATGATCAATTGTTGTTTCATTCAGGATCGTTGCATCACATTTCGTACAATGAAATGCCGGAATAGGAACTCCCCATACCCGTTGTCGGGAGAGACACCAATCAGGGCGCTGATGTACCATTTCAGTAATACGCGTTTCTCCCCGCGCCGGGTGCCAATGCACCTGTTGAATACTTTTCAATGCATTGTCTCTAAGGTTATGAGTATCAATACGCATGAACCATTGCGGGGTAGCACGAAAGATAACCGGTTTTTTTGTACGCCAGCAGTGCGGATATGAATGAGTAATATCTTCTTTGAAAATAAGCATATGCAATGCATCAAGGTGTTTAATTATTTTCGGATTGGCATCAAAAACATTCATACCTGCCCAGTCCGGAACCGCATCAGTAAAGCGTCCTGCATTATCAACCGGCGAAATAACCGGCAGATTATATTTTTTACCTGTTTGATAATCCTCCATACCGTGTCCGGGGGCGGTATGCACCAGACCGGTTCCCGTATCAAGCGTTACATAATCAGCAGTAACAATCGGAACATCACGATCAATAAAGGGATGGCGGGCAATAGTATTGCATAATGCTTTTGTGTCGATTTTTTCAATTGATTTATGGGTGCGTCCGATTTTAGCAAAGATTTCGGGAACCAAATCTTCTGCCATAATTAAATACTGCTCACGATCATCAACAATATCATGTACGGCAACATATTGAGCACTCGGATGTATTGCAATAGCGACGTTTGCCGGAAGAGTCCAGGGAGTTGTTGTCCAAATTGCACAGAATGTCGGTATATCATGCTGCAGGTGTAAGGGCTGCGCATTTTTTTGAGAAATCGGGAACTGCACATATATACTTGGTGATATATGATCTTTGTATTCTAATTCGGCTTCTGCGAGTGCGGTTTGTGCTGCCCAGCTCCAATGGATAGGGCGCAGTCCTTTATATATATATCCTTCTTTTACCAGTTTGCCGAAGATTTCAATAATTGTTGCTTCATATTCTTTTGACATTGTCAGGTAGGGGTTTTGCCAATTTCCGAAAACACCAAGCCGCATGAATTCTGTACGTTGAATGTCAACAAATGATTGTGCATAGTTACGGCATATTTTTCTGATAACCGGTGCCGGGAGATCGTGCTTGCCTTTTTTTTCAAGATCGGCAATAACTTTATGTTCAATCGGAAGACCATGACAGTCCCAGCCCGGAATGTATGGGGCATCATATCCGCGCATCGTCTTATATTTAATAATTATATCTTTGAGGGTTTTATTCAGTGCGTGTCCCATATGCAAATGGCCATTGGCGTACGGGGGACCGTCATGCAGAATAAACTTTTCCGCACCACTGCGTTGCTTTCTGATTTGACCGTATATGTCATTTGATTGCCATTGTTCAACCATTTTCGGTTCGCGTTGCGATAAATTTGCTTTCATGGAAAAGGAGGTTTTCGGTAGATTTAATGTTGAGCTGTAATTCATGATGTCCTCTTAAAAGCGTATTCCGATTATCGGCATTTGTACCATCGGCTGATGATGCACATGACTATCGGATGGTGTGGTATATGAAAGAGTCCGGCTGTGTTTTTCAGTACGCATTTGTTTCCAGCTATTCTTATGATTAAGATAATCAGTATAGGTTATGTAACTTGCCAGCAGTAATGAACTGACATTGATAAATCGGTCATGTTCGTCCGGAAGTTTCTCGCCAAAATTATAATTATCTTTAACAATAGTATTATAGACCTGCAATAATAAATAGCTGTCCCAATAAATCAAGGGTAAACTGATGAAAAAGGTTATCTCCATACGACGAATTGGTTTGTCGGGGATACGCGCGGGTCGTTCTTTCGGGCGTTTTTGTTCAAGATAGTATTGCTGAACTTCAGTGTAATGCGCAGCGGCTTCCGGGACAACATACACATCAGAAATGGTGTTTGATACGGCGGTATTTGTTGTAGAGGTTGTCTTATTCTTTTTTGCAAAAACAGGGGTTGTAATGACAAGAAGTATTATGCAAAGACAGAGTATACGTATTATGCGTGCGGTTGTATTATTAAAAGTGAGTGTGCTGTTATGCATTCCAGTACTTACCATATAAAAGATCCAATTTCTTTTTTGTTTTTTCCGGTAAAACATCCGGTGCTGTCATGATAGCAAATTTTGCCGCACTTTGACATGGGCAGGAATTTGTTTTTCGTATGCCGCCGGCACTGACTTTTTTAATGATATGCTGAACACGTTCAGCATTATTTTTTACATGTTGCAGTACCATTTCTATTGAAACGTCTTCCTCCCCTTCACGCCAACAGTCATAATCAGTTGACATTGCAATCAGTCCGTAACACATTTCCGCTTCACGAGCGAGTTTTGCTTCCGGCAGTGCGGTCATGCCGATTATACCGGCACCAAGTGAGCGGTAGAAGTGTGATTCTGCGCGTGTGGAAAATGCCGGACCTTCCATACAAACATAGGTTTGTTCACGATGATACGAATATCCGAGTGTATCCATTATTGCTGCAAGATCATCCTGTATATCAGTACAAAACGGGTCTGAAAACTGAATATGACCAACGATGCCTTCACCGAAAAAAGTACTTGGCCGATTTTTCGTTCGATCGATAATTTGTGCCGGCAGAACAAAATCTTCCGGTTTTATTTCTTCCTGTAATGAACCGACGGCACTGATTGCAATAACAACTTCAACGCCCAACGATTTGAGTGCATACATATTCGCTTGAACCGGCAGTTCAGAGGGCAGTATTGTATGACCACGACCATGCCGCGGCAGGAATGCCAGCGGTTCACCGGTATTAAAAGTTCCGATGACAATTGTATCGGACGGATTGCCAAACGGGGTTACAACTTTTTTTTCTTCCAGAATAGTTAGTCCCTCAATAGAACAAACACCACTTCCGCCGATAATACCAATTCGTGCTGTATGCATGGACATCCTCCTTGCCGGTCATTTAATGCATGAGTGTAATATAATTATTATGGTATAGCAACCGTTATGATTGGAAGCATATGCATAATTATCACATGTGTATAAAATGTAGTTTACCTATAATTAAGCGTGGTTTCGTAACCATTGCCGCATAATGAATACATATCGTATTACACGCGCAGCAGCGGTATAACCATATATAATACATTGCGCTGAGCATGACAAAGACCAGCATTACACTTGACATTTATTTACAGGCACGTATATTAGGTGTGCATTTTACACTCGATGCGGGCGTAGTTCAGTGGTAGAACATTAGCCTTCCAAGCTAATTATGTGGGTTCGATTCCCATCGCCCGCTCATTTTTTTCTTAAAAATGTATAATCCTGATAATTTATTTCCTCTCAATTTTATCGCTTCAATTGCCTAAACCCTTTTTTATATACTCCGATACATAATAAAGAGGTATATAAGCGTATGTATAATTAGTACGTGAATTTTATACAGACTTATGATACAATTATGGTATGAAATATTCCCTAATCGATAGGGAAGGAGTTATATATGACAGAAAATAAAGGTTCAACCGCACCGGCACTTAATGCTGATGCCCCGGCAAAAAAAATAAAAGTTCGTTTTTCGCTGTTAGAAAAATTGATATTGCTGATTGTTGTTATTGTAATGCTTATTGTTATTCTTATCAGTTTTAATGCAACGAAAATTGCCGGTAATAAAATAGAATACCAAATGATGCAAAACGGGTATGCGCAGGGAAGGAATCTTGCAAATCACTGTAAAACCGCTCTTGTTTCTATTGCACTGCAAAATCAGGTTCCGGTGGCATTTGATCGTAATTTTTATAATAACTCACTAATAGCCGGTGATATTGAGCTTCAGTTCAAAGATATTGTTGATGACTTGATTCTTATGGAGAATGTCGTTTATGTATCGGTTATTAATCAAAATCTTCAGTATATCGGTTATCCTGATCCATCGCGGCATAAGTTTTTAGACCCCTATAAGCCGCTGCCGCAGCTTATGTCGTATAAAGAGTATTACCAAAAAAAAGATGCATCGCCGAATGAGTTTATTAGTGCCTATAAACGTGAATATAATATTGATGATACGGGAATCGGTCTTTCGGGGACTAATCAGATAGGTGTGCCGAAATTACCGCCATTAGTATTAAGCTATTTCGGTGAATATTATAATGCCCGCCCTAAAATCAGAAAAACTATTGCCGCAGGGGTCAATCCATCCGGTATATATGATATTTCATATCCGATTGGCATGAAGCCTGATGCGCCGAATTTAAATACTTATGAAGGCGAAGTACATATTGGACTTGATCGTTCTCCGATTGAGCAGGCAAAAAAATCACTGCAGAAAACAATATTTTTAATTGGTATTCTGGCAATTCTCGGCAGTGGTATTGCTGCATTAATAATGACCTTGTTAATCACGGCGCCGGTTAAAACGCTGGTTAGTGCGATGCAGCGTGTTGCTGACGGTGATCTTAATGTTCATGTTAATATACGATCAAGCGATGAAATAGGGCTTATTACTCATAACTTTAACTCCATGACCGGCGGTCTTCGTGAACGTGAGCGGTTGAGAGATATTTCAAGTAAATTTGCCGGTGATGCCGTTGTTTCGGAAATGCTGGATAGCGGTGATATAAAACTTGGCGGTGATTATACAACCGTAACGATGCTGTTTTGTGATATACGGAGTTTCACGTCAACTTCAGAAAAAATGGAACCGCATGATGTTGTTGAAATGCTGAATGATTACTTAACATTATTTTCTGATATTATTATGGAAAATAACGGTACTATCGATAAATATGTCGGTGATGAAATCATGGCGGTATATGGTGTTCCGAAAAATGATCCGCGGGATGCATTTAATGCGTGTAAGAGTGCCGTCGATATGATTGCTGCATTGAAAATACTCAATGAAAAACGTATTGCTGAAGGGAAAGTTGAAATCCGTGTTGGTATCGGATTGAATACCGGACAGGTTATTTCCGGTAATATGGGCAGTTCACGGCGTATGGATTATACCGTTATTGGTGATAATGTAAATCTTGCCGCACGCCTTTGTGATAATGCAAATAAAAATGGTTTAAAAGATATTCTTATGGCTGAATCGACATATCTCGATATTAGTAATGATGTTATTGTCAATGAAGTTGACCCGATTTATGTCAAAGGGAAAGAAAAGCCGATTAAAATTTATGAGCTATTGGATGTTAAGGAGTAAGCACGATGAAGTTTAAAGAATTGACAGATGCAATTGCAGAGGAAACTGCCGTTAGTAAGAAAAAAGCACATGATATTACCGTATATATTTTTAAATCTATTGCAGAACGACTTGCCCGACAGGATTCGTGTGTATTAAATAATGTCGGCAAGTTTTCCGCACATTTACGGTCAATTAGAAAAAGCCGTAATCCGCAGACGGGAGAGATTATTTGGCTCCCTGAGAAAATGGTGCCGAAGTTTAAAACAGCTAAAGCACTTGATAGATCATTGAATAAGCAATAAAGGACTTCTATCATGAAAGTTTCAGAATTAGTTGCCAAACTGGCAAAGGAATTTGATCTTACGAAAACCAGTGCACAACAAATACTCAATACTCTGGGGGAAAAGGTCAGTGCTGCATTATTAAGCGGTGAAAGTATTCGTATTCCGAACTTCGGAACTTTTTCGGTGTATGAACGTGCTCCACGAAACGGGCGCAATCCTGCAACCGGTGAAATGGTAACGTATCCCGCTCGTATGGTTGTGAAGTTTAATGCTGCTGAGGAATTGAAATCACAAACAAATAGTCGGTTTAAAGGTAAAAAGGTTGATACTATTGTTTTACAGAATGCTGAAGTTGAAAAACGTGTGCAGCAATCAGCTGCGGCAGAACCGGCAATGAATACACAGGAAGATATGCTTGTTCTCGGCGGGCGTTCGACAGCATCGGTATTATCGAAATCCTCCACGTCCTCCGATATTTCATCAAAGGATAGTGTTATGAATAATAAAAAGACGCTTAATTTTACCCATAAAAAAACTGTACCGGCCGATCATCAGGAAAGAACATATACCGTATATGAAAAAGAAATTGTATTGCCGCCATTGGAAGACCTTTCATCATTTCATACAGCGCGCAAACATCGTGATGTTCATACCTTTACCGTTACTGAAGTAAAACATTTATTACGTCAGCAGCGAACATGGTTTATCGCCATTATTGCCGGTTTGATTTTTCTTGCCGGATTAGTTACGGTTTTACTTTTTAAAGTGCCGGCATTATCAAGTCGTATTGGTAATCCCTTTCAGACAATGACCCGTCAAGCTGCATTGGAAGTTCTTCAGGAACAGGGAAGTCTGGGTGTTTCCGGTCAATTACGAACAACATCACAAACATTGACTAATATTCAAAAGGAACAAATGCGGCAAAATAGTCGTATTAGTTCAATGGAAGAACGAATAAAACAGCAGGTTCAATCTGACCTTGCTGCCCATCCCGGCGCTCGTAAACATCGTTCGGTAAAAATTATTTCGTATATTGTGAAACGTGGCGATTCATTGTGGGATATTTCTGCACGATACTGCAAGGATCCATACAGCTGGGTTGGCTTATATAATTCAAACGGCAATAAGATTAAAAACCCCGATTTGATTTATCCGGGGCAAAAAATATTTGTTCCGATTATTCATGAATAACAATGTATCTCTTCGCCGGTAATACTTCCGGCGATACAACAGTAAACTTTGTTCGTTTGTATTAAAAGTCAAGAGCAGGGGATAGTCTGTTTCGTTATAGCGCAGAATACGTACTACAAACGATAAATCTAAAGAATAAAATACAGCAGTTTTTTTAATTTGGGATTATTTGGGGATAGAATACAAAAGATGTCGGGCTGATTAATAATTCAATTTATTATGCATATATATCAATAGTTCGACCGCGATGCGGCTCTTGTACGGTCGTTAACGGCATCGTATGTGTGTTTCCGGGAGAGGTCTTTCTTGATGCGGAAGTATTGCCGATGATTGAAACATGACCAACCGGCGCAACAGAAGAAGCTTTTAACATGATCTGTTTTTCTCGTTCATAGCGTGTTTTTATTGCATCAAACAAACTTGAACGCCCGCTGAGATTATTCAATGCATCTTTAAACGATCTTCGCCGCTGTGGTATTTTTTGTACTGATAATGAAGTCGGCTGTTTTGCAATTGCGCCGATACGATATCCATCCAGTGTTCTCTGAATCATCTTGTTTCAACCTTTCTGTATGTATACGAATTCAGAATGATATTATCCGTAAACATCCGTATTCTCACCAACTCCGATTTCTCCAACTTTCTGATACGTTGCGACGCGTAACAATTTTGTTGCTAAATCCAATTGCTGTTGTATCAGTTTACCCTGTAATTGGTTTATGCGGTTAAGAGACTGTACTTGAGATTCAACAATTGCTGTTATTGAGGTTTGACCATTCATGATCAAGAGCTCCTCGTTTGATATGTCCCCGCCTATTTGGTTTATTTCATCAGATAGGCTTACTCATTATTAGTATCGGATTTTTTATTATAAAAACTTAACGTTTTGTATGTGATTGTTATCGGGGATAAGAAGGCATTGAGAATATGATAAGGATTGTATAACCGCGGCTGATTTTAGTGTATATCTTCAATATCAAGAAGAGTGTGTTTTTCGCTGATACTGACTGCAATTGCGCCGCTGGAATAGCGATAATATAACGTGAAATTATCAATAGGCAGTATTTTTGGTGTTGAACCGTTTTCCATACGTGTTAACTGTTCCGGTCCTCGCATATATCCGAATGTAATGCGATCGGCAGGAAAATATCGGGCACATCGGTAGTTAATGATTTCCGGTTCACCATGTGTTACATCCACCGGCAGCCATTTTTCATCACGTGAAAATACTTCGTTCCATACATGAGTATTCAGTTCTGATCGGGGGCTTTCGGCAGAAGGCAGCATTACACCGAATGCAATTTTTACCGGCTGTTGTTGTGCCCGCAGGAGTGCGGCAAATACAGCACTGTATCCTGAACATTCAGCCCGTCCGGATGAGATGGTATCAGATGCAGTGCGGAGATTTTTACCGGCTGCATAATCATATTCCAAACGGTCAATTATCCATCGGTAGGTATGAAATATATTTGAATATACTATTGATGAGGTGAAAAGAGAATGCGCATAGGTCTGTATTGTTTTATTTTCGGGATAAATTCTTCCCGGTATTGCTGCGGTCAACCATGGCTGTTGACGATTCACCGCAGCTTGCTGCTGAGGTGAATAGGATTTCTCCTGTGCTGAAAGGGTGTTCATGAATGGATATATATCCGCTGACCATGTTGTAGTGATGACAATATTTTTTTGTGGGGAGTCGAAGTAAAAATACAGTTTTTTATTTGAAATACGGAATGGCTGCGGCGAAACGGATTCAAGCTGTACGGAATGCTGCATTTCATTTGTAGCGCGCATATCAACCATCCAGAAATGAAGTTCGCTATTCTTTCGATTTCCTGATACCGTCAATGTATACGATGATTGCCATCGAACCCGTTTTCCTCCGGTAGGGGTTGTGCTTGATTTAACCGGAATGCAAAAAGGTGAGTAAAACGTATTTTGTTTGCCCGTTGTTTCAATCACTGGAATAATATAGTACAGTGTTTTATCTGATAACTTGGTTAGCTTCAAATCATGCACGGTTGCATAGTCTTTTGCGGTAATAACGGCAGTTGCCTGCTGTTGAATGACATTCAAATTGTTCAGCATATCCGGTTTTTCAGTGAAGATATAACAAGAGGCTTTTGTCGGCATATCACTTTCGAGATGAAAAACGGGGACTCTTCCGGCAGCGGTGTAGTATAAATCAAATTGAGTAAATTGGGGCAATCGGGATCCGCTGAAGGAAAGACCGTATTGAACATAAAAATCCATTGGGGTGCAGTATTGGTATCCGCTGTTTGGCATATACAGAAAAGGGACATAATAGTATGTTTTTCCCGCTGTAAGATTGGAAACAATAATTGTATGCTTTTTTGACTGTTTCCCGGAAGTATAATGGCGGGAGTAAATCTTTTTATCGATAACATCGTGAATGCTCGAGATCGGGGTTTTAACCTCATCAACAGCAATAGTAACATATCCTGCACAACTGGTGGTAACGATGAAAATTGCATTACCGTTGTCATTAATTGTCCATGTAATATCAGTTATATGTCCGGCGGCATGCAGTGGCTGCAGCAGCAGTATTACGATAGTGAGTATAATCAATAGAGCGAAGAAGAGATAAGATGTATTATGCATAGAGAACCGCCGAAACGTAACCGACTACTCTGTTGTGATCGCCGGAAGCTACTCCGGAATGAGTAACATGTTTAATCAATCCGCGTGTAATTCCTGTTTGTTGAGCAGCATAAAGAAGTGCTGCCATCGGTCCGGCACCGCATGCTTCAATCAATCCTTCATCACGAAACCGGCACAGTGCGTCAGGATCAATGGTTTCTATAAGCGGCAGTACTTTACTATCCATGTGTTGTGCAGCCGCAGCGGTATGATAATGTGAAAGGTCAGTGCTGGCAATAAACAGAATTCGTTTCTTTGATGTTTTTATAACAGACAGTAGCAGTTGTGCAAGTTTTTGTGCCATGGATTGCGATTGATTGCCCATGAGAATCGGGACTATGGCAAACGTATCGAGAATTACTTGCAGGAATGGCAATTGTACTTCCAGTGAATGTTCTTCCTGATGAGCTGTTATGATACATTCCCCATATTTCCATTGAAGAAATATTTCGGCAATTGATGCGTCTATCGGGACCGGACCAAGCGGAGTAATATAATCTCCCGCAGGGTAAACGCTTATGCCGCTGACGGGGATGTGATGTGAGGGTCCGATAAGAATAATAGTATCGATGTTTTTCCCTTGAATGGATTTATATGCATGTGCAGCGGTGAGCCCTGAATATACATAACCGGCATGCGGTACAATCATGCCAAACGGCATATGCGGAGGATCAGTATCAGGAACGAGATCCAACAGGTGTTGAACAGTGTGGTGCAGGGTATGCGTATCTTCAGGATAAAACATTCCTTCAACGACAGGTCGGCGGATACGCGGGATATTCATGCTTGGGTTACAATCTCCATTCGTGAATGTTATAGATAGCATATATTCATGCTTCATTGATATTGTCAATATTCCTATCTTTAATATTTATAGGGTATATAATAGTGCTTGAAAAAAATACCGTTATTACATACCATTAGGTACATCATTATTTCGGGAGTAGAGTATGCTGTTATTACTGTTTGCCGGAGCGATTATTGTTTTTATTCTTGGATATGTTTTCTATGGGCGTTTTTTAGAAAAGAAGTATGATATATCAGATGCACGTGAGGTTCCGTCTGAGACAAATAACGATGGTGTTGATTATGTGCCGACAAAGCCATTGGTATTGCTTGGGCATCATTTTTCATCCATTGCCGGTGCAAGTCCGATTATCGGTGCTATCGTTGCAGGTCTGGCATTCGGTTGGCTGCCGGCATATCTATGGATAGTGCTTGGTACTGTTCTTATCGGCGGAGTACATGATTTTTCATCATTAGTCGTGAGTATACGGCATGATGCACGGTCAATCGCGTATGTAATAAAAAGCAATCTTTCAAAACTGTCATATCATGTTTTTTTAATCTTTGTTCTTTTCTTTTTAGTCTATGTTATGATTGTTTTTCTTGATTTAACTGCAGAGGCATTAGCCGGATTCGGTGATGTTGCCACTGCCTCATTATGGTATATCGGTTTGGCGGTTGTTTTCGGGCAGGTATTAAAGCATACGCGTCTGCCGTTTTGGTTGCTCACCGTGGTATTTGTTTCTCTGGTATTTGGCGGGCTGTTCTTTGGTATGCAGCTTCCCATCAATAATACAATTCTGGCAGGGGTCGGACAATCGCTTTTCGGCGGAGCAGTAACGGCGCAGCATATGTGGGCATTAATACTGACGGTGTATGTTTTTATTGCATCATTGCTGCCGGTATGGGTATTGCTGCAGCCTCGTGATTATTTATCATCATTTCTTTTATTTGCGTCAGTTCTTATCGGTGTTGTCGGGATTATTCTTGTCGGAGGAATAATTAATTACGATGCTGTATTGACCGGCGCGTCGGTTGATACGTTTTTGCATTCAATTCGGGAAACATTAGGTGCGCGTGGTGATGTGAATCAACAGGGAATATCTGCCATAATTCACTCATTAACATCGATTTTCCGTATCGGACCAATATTTCCGGTGCTTTTTATAACTATTGCCTGCGGTGCTGTATCAGGATTTCATAGTATCGTTGCTTCGGGTACAACGGCAAAACAGCTAATGAAAGAAAGTCATGCACGACATATCGGATATGGCGGGATGGTTATAGAAAGTATCCTTGCACTGATTGCACTGGCAACGGTTATGGTGCTTTCAAAAAATGATATAGCGTCGATTGTTACTGATGGTATGATTGCGCATAATATGGAATGGAAATTTAAAGCAACAAGTATTTTCGCTCGCGGATTGGGAATGTTTCTTGAACGGCTGCATGTCCCGCCGGCAATAAGTTTTAGTTTTGCATTGCTGGCAATATCAACATTTCTTCTTACAACACTTGATACAACAGCACGGTTAAGCAGATATGTTATAACTGAATTATTGCATATACCGGTTAAAAGTGCTTGGAAATATCCATTGACTCTTGGAATTGTCGTCATACCGCTTATCACGGTTCTTCAACGGGTAACAATACCCGGTACTGATACGGTTATTCCGATATGGCAGTCAATCTGGCCGGCATTTGGTGCAACAAATCAATTACTTGCCGCATTGGCGCTGATGATTATTTCTTTATGGTTGTTTTCAAGAAAGAAACCGACATGGTATATTGATATTCCAATGATTTTTATGGCAATAGTAACGGTTATTGCCTTAGTCCGGTTGATATTATCCCGCGGATTTTCCGATACCTTCAGTTGTGCAATTTCGATTATCGCACTTATTTTACTGGTACTGACCGCTATACTATTTACTGAGATGGTATTATACCGGTTATTTGGTGTTCGGTTCGGTAAAAAAGAGCATATCGAAACAACCGGGATGTAAATTATTCGGTCGGCAAAAATGATAAATAGACGTTTATTTTTTGCGGTTGTTACGCTATAGTATACCTATGAAATACACTGCACAGTACATTATTCGTAAAGTTCAATCATACACGCGGCAGTACTGGACATTAACTATTGCCACTCGTTTTTTTCTCGCTGTTTTTTTCTCGCTGATTGTTTTTCTCTGTTTTCTTTTTTTTGATAGCATTGTATATCTTCCTCAGTTTATACGCTGGTGTATATGGGGAGGATGGGTGAGCGGTTTATGCATTCTTCTTATACGTCAGATTCTGCATATATTTCGTAATCGACAGACACTTGAGAAAAGTGCTGTGGATATTGAAAACAAACTGCATATGCATGATCAGATTATATCCGTCGTACAAATGGCTGATGGGCAGCAGTATAGTAGTGATTTTCTTATGCAGTCATTGATAGAAGATACCATTCGCCGGTTTCGGAAAGTACGAATTTCATCCTTATTTTCATATAAAGAAATTACTCGGATTGCAGTTTGGATTGTCAGCATTCTTATTGTACTGAGTGTTACCGCAGGAATAGCACAGAGTCGTCTCCGGCTGCATGCTGCACGTTTTATTAATCCGTGCGATATGCGAATGGCAGCAAAAAATCTCCCGTTTTCGGTTGAACCCGGAAATATATCGGTGCTCGAAGGAAGTGATGTTATTGTAACCTTTTTAATTGAAGGGGGGACACCGCGTAATCTGCATATACAGTATCAGTTGGCAGGACAAACATTGGAGGATCCGTTAACATTTGTTGGTACAACAAATATAAAAACGGTTTCTTCGTCCAATGCAACAGTATTGTCATTAGTGCCTGCACAGGTGTATCGATTTTATTTTGATGATGTAACAACGGATTTTAAATATTCAATATTGTTTCAGCATCCGAAAACACATGCGAATGTTGAAACTGATCGTTATTCGGTATCAGTTGTTTCCCGTCCGTTGCTTTCAAAAATTACGGTGCAGTATATGTATCCGCCATATTTGCACATACCAAATTATAGTGCTGAAGGGAACGGCAATATTGAAGCGGTTATCGGTACACGGGTTATTATACGTGGTGAATGCAATAATCAGCTCGATCGTGCATTGATGGTGTTTACGAAAGCAGGGAATTCCGTTCCGCTAACCATTCATGGTCGGCGATTTTCAACCGCATTGACAGTACGCGGGGCAGATTCGTATTATTTTCGCTTACGTGATAATAATGGCAATACTAATACTACTCCGGTTACCTATAGTATTATTCCGGTTCCTGATAATTTTCCAAGTGTACGGCTTGAAGCTCCGGGGCGGGATATATTACTGCCTGAAGGTCAACACGTGCCGCTGATAATCGTTGCGCGTGATGACTTTGCAATAAATGGATTATCTATTGTATATGCCGTAAAGCGGGCATTTGTCCCTGATTTGAATGTTTCCGGGGTGCGAAAGAAACTTGCCGTTCAGCCGCAGCGTGTTGTACGTCAGGAGTTTACCTGGGATATTGAACATGAGATAACCCTAACTCCGGGTGATCGTATCGAGTATTATATTGAAGCTGATGATGGGGCGCGTATTCCGGAAGCACATATTGTACATACGCCAACCTATGTTATTAAATATCCCTCAATGATGGAAATCCTGCACATGCTTAATAAACGTGAGTATGAGCAGGTCAATAAGCTTGAAGAATTATTACAGGAACAGAAGAAACTTTCTGAAGCAACAGAGAAATTAACGGAAAAGATAGATACGGAAAAAGAATTAAATTATATTGACCGGCGGAAGCTTGAAAATCTTGCTGCTCAGCAGGCAGACCTGCAGCAGGAAATGGCGACATTACAAAAAGATATACATGAAACGTTAGCGCAGGCTCAAAAGAATAATATGGCAGCACCGGAAATTGTCAAAAAGATGCAGCAGATACAAGAGCTTATGAATGAATTGCTTAGTGAAGAAATGAAAAATGCAATGAAGCAGCTGCAGAAAGCAGCAGAGCAGATGATGCTGAATAAAACACAAGAGAATATGAAAACTGCGCAGTATAATCAAAAAGAGTTTATTGAAAAGCTTGATCGTACGATACAGCAATTGAAATATACACAGCATCAGCGTCAGCTTGACTCGCTTATTGATCAATTAGATACCTTACAGGAAGAACACAATCAGTTGGAACAGGAAACACGTGAAGCGGAGCAAAACCCTAAAACTGCGGATAAGAAACTTGCTGAGTTGCAGAAAAAAGCTGAACAGAATGCTCGTGAGACGGAAAAATTTGAAGAAGCATTACGCGAGCTTTCTGAGAAAATGAAAGAAACAAATCCTGATGCCGCATCAGATTTAAAAAAAGCGGCACATATTGCTCAGCAGGAAAAACTTCAGGAGCATATGCAGCAGTTTTCACAAAATATGAGCCAAAAAAATATGAGTGCCTGCCGCAGTCAGGGAAAAAAGGTTCAGGAAACAATGCAGCGTATCAGCCGGATGATGAAAGATACTCGTGAAATGATGCAGGGTAAAACCATGGAGAAGATTCAACAGGAATTAAATGAGATTATTTTTGTCCTCGGCGGGATAGGGGTAGTACAGGAAGCAGTCGCTGATGGGGCTCGTGAAAGATGCGGGATTGACGATCCTGATGTGGATAGACCGTTTGAAGGGCGCCTTGATTTTAAAGGGGGCGATGCATTCAGTACACATTCAATGGCTGAACAGGAACTGGATATTGCGCGAAAAGTTGCTGCGCTGAAAAATAAATTAATAGATGATATGCGCGGTGCGGTCATGCTGGATGAAACACTCTACAGTATGTTTGATACCATAGCAGAACAGTGTACTGCTTCAGCTGAGTATATCAACACCGGGGATTTTCAGTCAGCGTATTCATTGTCACGGGTGGGTTTAGGCAGTATTAATAAAGCAACGCTTATGTTATTGGAATCAAGCGAACAAATTCGTCAGCAATCTAAAGCAATGGCCGGGAATAATATGATGGATATGTTGAACTCACTTGCTGAAGCGCAAAAACAGTTGAATAAAAAGACCAAACGTGCTCAGGGGCAGTGCAATAAGCCCGGCGGTGCAAGTCCGCAGCTGCAGCAGTATTTACAGGAACTTGCTCATCAGCAGCAAATGATACAGGATGCATTACAGCAAATGCATGATATGTATGGTAATCAAATGGATAAAATGATGGGGCAGTTGGGTAATCTTGCCGGTGAAATGGAAGAAATTAAAAAACAGCTTGAAGAATATAATGTTGATGAACGATTACTGAATAAACAGGATAAAGTACTGGAACGAATGCTGGATTCTCAGCGTTCATTGCAGAGTAAAGGACGAAAGAAGAAACGCCAGGCTGAAACTGCTGAACAAACACACTATGAAACCGATATTCAGGATATTGATCCTGCCGTAATAAAACAAAAACAGGAAGAACATGATTTTGGAGTTCCGTCTTCACAGAAGTACCCGGAACAATATCGAGCACTTGTTGAAGAATATTTTAAATCATTATCACTGCAAAAAAAAGCTACTCGTGGAGAGCAGGAATAAACTGCTTAAATTACTTTATTTTTAATAAGGAAGAAAAAGTGGTCAATACATTTCGGATCAAACATAGCGCCTTTATTTTCCATAAGTATTTCTATTGCTCGTGTTCGGCTGCGGGCTAACCGATACGGTCGTTTTGAGGTCAATGCAACAAAGGCATCACAGACATGTAATATTCGTGCGCCGATAGGAATTTGTTCTGATTTAAGATGCCGGGGGTATCCTGAACCATCCCAGTCTTCGTGATGATAAAGAATGTCATTAAGAAATGGTTTGAAAAAATCTATTTTAGCAAGATAATCATATGCAAGTTGCGGGTGTTTCTGAATTTCAAGTGCCTGTGAAGGCGTCAGCTTGGTTGCACTTTGAAGAATGTCCATCGGGACTTGTGCCATACCAAGGTCATGAAATATTCCGGCATATGCCATATTTTGCACTTTGTCTTTCGGTAGTCCCATTTTACGGGCAAGCATCATTGCAAGGCGAGCAACATGTGCGGAATACCCGATACGGTATGGATCGCGGGCTTCAATGAGTTTAATAAATGAAACGGTTGTCGTCAGGAATAATGACTGCATATTTGCTAATTTTTCAACAAGTTCTTTTTTTTCTTTTTGTGCATCAGAAAGGAGTTTCAATGTCTGCATATGTGCTTCTTCCATTGAACGAGCCAGATCGTGTGCACTTTCAGCTGATTTGCCGCTATCAAATATCTTTTTAAAATTTGTTCCAATAAGTGAAGACCGTTTTTCATCGCCGATAATATTTTGAAGCGATTGGTTAATGTAGGTAATAATACCTTCATTATCGACGGCTAAGAAACCTTCTTCAGCATTATCAAGAAAATGTTCAACTTTGTGGACGTTTTGATTCGTGCTTGATGCAGCCGGTTTTTGCAGTTGCTGATTTTGGATTTCTGTCATAACTATATCCTGCGTATTATTGGTAGTGGTTAAAAACAATACAAAATATTTTTCCCAGCAGTTGCTGCGGCATTTCATTAAACTCAAAAGCGAGCCCGATTTCACTTTCACCTTCGGAAATAATACGCCGGAATAATGCGGGACAGACATCAACGACTTTATTTTCGTGGATAAACGAAAGCTTTAATTCATTGCCGATTTGACTTTCCAATTCAGTAATTGGCAAGTCTTCTCCAATAATTTTAACTCTGCAACCGGTGAGAGACATATCAACAACGGTTCCGGTAACATCTCCCAGTCCTTTTACTTCCATTGTAAAATTACATAAAAAACGGGGATATCGCCGTTTTTCTTTCGCTTCCTCAGTACTGGTTAGTTTTTCAACCGGGGGTTTTTCTGGCGGCATAATGTATCCTCTTTTATAGCTTCATTTATAATTATAATTTATTCTGCGTAAGAAATCAATATAATAATTTAAAATATTGACATCAAATATCATTCTAAAAGCGGTTGCCATGTATCAGGCATCACTGAAAAAATGCCGCATAGAGAGCTGTTTTATCGGTGAATATGTGATAAAAAACCGGTATCACGGAAAATTATCGTATCTCCTGCTTCAAGCGTATTCGTATCCTTTTTATCGCCGATAATAATCATTTTACGAACAGCGGATTCCGATCCGATATAGTGCATTGCTAATTCCTGAGCGGTATCATCCTCGTGAACGGTGATACATGGAAACCAGATAATATCATTTTGACGGATAGAGTCAAAATTTTCAACATTATTAAATTGTGCAATTGCGTGTAAATATCGTTTATGTGAACCGAATAGTTTTAATTGCAGTACATAACTGATAATACCCGATAGTGTATCGCCTTGTTTTACCCGATAACCGACACGTCGTTCCTGAATAATCCACCCGTCTTTATCAAATATTGCTGTATCAGCAATAGCTGTTTCCTCAACACCGGTGATGTTAAACTCAAGAGAATAGGAAGCGCTCCAACCTCCTTTGATGGTTTTTACTTTTATTTTAAAATAATAGTGTCCATTACCCAGATTGTTATACCATATATTTGTTGTATCGGTGCTATTAATGAAATCATTCGGTTCTTCATCAGATTTTTTTGTCATAACATAACTGAACCCTTCACAATACCATCCTACCGGCGGGTGCCATTCTATCAGGACATTATTATTGGATGAAGGAAGGGTATTGGTATGCGTCGGGCTATACAATGCAAGAGAAAGAGGGGTATTAATAATTATTCTGTAATAACTTGGCGGACTCCAGTTTCCTGAACCATCGGCAGCACGGGCACTCATCCATTGTGTGCCATGATAGACACGGGAGAGGGTAACAGTATTGGTAGTGGTTAAAATCTTTGCCGGCGGTACGATATTGGTTGCAGTGCATAAACAGTAACTGTAACCGCTGATTCCTGATATGGGGTCTGATGCGGAGAATTGAAATATCGGGTGTGCGTTTGTCGAAGCAATGTTCGTAATATGTGTCGGAGAAAAGATGAACGGTGCAGCGGGCGGGGTGGAATCTAATCTAATTTGAATATTTTTTTCTGCAGCGCTTCCCCAATTATTCAGCATATCTAATGCACGGACTTTAAAAAAATACATCCCCGGATTAATATTTGTAAAGAATGCTTGAGTTGCAGTAGTCATTAATGTTTCCGGTGGTTCTTCATTTCGATTGGTTGTTAAAATGTATGACCATCCTTGATTGGATATTGTATCATCACAATGAAATGAAAATATAGGGTTTCGATTATATGAGGGGGTAATGGTCGGGTGCGTTGATGAATAAATTGTCGGCGGCGGCGGACCGGTTAGATCAATGATGATCGTAAAGGTTGTTGTCGGGCTCCAGTTCTCGGCGCCGTCAATTGCACGGGCATGCACATAATGTATGCCTTCGCTTAAATTTTTCAAATTAAGTGTCAGTTCATTGCCATATGCATTTATAATATCCGGAGTAGTATTATTATATGAATCAACAACATAAGCAAAACCGGTACTGCCAGAGGGGTCATCACGCGCGCTGATGATAATATGTGCAGTAACCTCAGCGGATGGTTGTCCCGAAGTATGAGTGGTTGAAGTAATACGGGGGGCTGAGCAATCAGTATCTTTTACTATATAATAAATAGTATGAATGCTTCCGGCGATTTCCTGAAAAATACAAAACAACCGGTTGCTGAATGATATTAATGAGGGGTTTTTAATATTACCCGACATATCGGTTACGCGATGTTCTTTACCGAGAATGTTTGTTTTTTCCGAAAGGGTTATTGTGCGTGAATAAAGTTCTGATTCTCCGTTACGATAGTCGTACCAAACAACATTAATACGATTTGAGGAAAGAATACAATCGGCATAATGTGATCCGGTCGGCGTGTCCGAGAGCAGCTGCGGTATCTTCCATTGGTATGTTCCATCAATCAGAGCGACGCCTTCCTGAAAGTAAATATCATAATCATCTTCACGGTTTGCTTCCCAGAAAAGATACAGGTTTTTTGAGTTCGGATCAATAATCATTTTCGGACGCAGATCATTCCACAGATTGTTGGCTATTTGATGAGGCAATGACCACGTATCACCGTAGTTATCACTTTTAATAAAGTATAACTCATCATCAAGTGTTTCATCTTCTTCACCCCCTTGTCGGGCTTGCCATGTAAGAAAAAACTGATTGCTGAGTAATAAAATTGCCGGAAAAAACGAACCGCGTACATTTTGTTGTATTTCTGTTGCTATTGCTTGTTTTGTATTCCAGGTTATTCCGAAATCTTCACTGTATATTCGATATAAACTAAACTTATCAACACTCTTTTTTGCTTCATGATAAAAAATATGAATACGGTTCATATTATCAACAAAAATTTGCGGCAGAAAGCCAAGAATATCAGTATCAATAATATCTATCCTTGGTGTCCAACTATAGGGACCATTTGTTGATTTTGAAAAATATATGCGGTTGCTGGAATCTTCCCACGTCAAATAAAACGTATTCCCCGGTGCAGTGCAGCAGCTAATTGGTGCTGCCGGTCCGGGAGATAATCGTTGAATTTCCATTGGTTCAGACCAGGGAGTTTGAAGATTACTTTTAACACATATCATAATTGCATTATACGTATCAGTAGTATAGACAAACATACAGGTGAGGTAGTTTTCACTTTTTACCACAAGCGGAAAGTTTCCGTCATAAGCAGCGGATATCAATGTCGGTTTTTCCCATCCGATAATCGCAGCATTATTCACCGGCAGTAATAGTATGGTAATAAATACAACTGACAGTACTATTCGATATATATGTTTAAACATAAATACAACTCGCATGTATCAAGGTGCTGTTATTGGTTTTAGTACAATACACCGTGTCTTTTCATAGTATCGAGTGATTTATAATTTTGATTAGCCGGAAAATGAGCAGATATATTTATCAAATGACAAATATAATAATAATATAGATTGTATATAACAATAATACAAGAGCGCCTTCCCATCGTCGTATAACTTTTCCGGTAATCATAAAGATCCATATCAGAATAGCAAAACCCATCATTGCCAGTAATGAGAAAAGATTTTCTGAAAAATTAAACTCCAGCCGCGTTATTAAACCGGTAATGCCGATGACTCCGCATATATTAAAAATATTTGATCCGATAAGATTTCCCATAGATATTTCGTGCTCTTTTTTAATAATGGCAACAATACTGGTTACTAATTCAGGGAGGGATGTTCCCAGCGCAATAACTGAAATTGAAATAACAATCTCAGGAATATTCAGGGCATGCGCAATGATTATGGTGGATTGTATGAGGTATCGTGCTGATAGAAATAAAAGGATCATTGAACCGATTAAAACAAGTATTACTTTAGCGGTAAGGTGTGGATGCGTTTCTTTTCCGGTTGATGGTTGTTTTGCACGCAGTATTGACCAAATAAGATAGGCGCCCAGAAGTGAAACAAAAAAGATTGCTTCAAAGCGGCTGATTCCGTCTTGGGCGGTAAAGAATATCAGTAAGGCACTTGCGCCAAGCATAACTAATGCTTCTTTAAAGAGAAGTTTTTTATCGACAATCATTGGTGTAATAAGTGCAGCAATACCGATAACTAATGCAAGGTTTGCAATATTGCTGCCGATTATATTGCCGAAGCAAATAGCGGATTTTCCGTTCATGGCAGCAATGAAACTCACAATAAACTCAGGCATTGAAGTGCCGAATGCAACAATCGTCAGTCCGACGAATGCTTTGCGCATTCCCAGATCAGTAGCGATTTCAGCTGAACTGTCAACAAGTTTGTCGCTTGAATAATACAGTCCGAAAATGGTTATAATTAAAACAATAATTGCTAATACAATATTATTTTCAGGGACATCATACCATTGCATGGTATTGTTTTCAGCAGCCGGCGTGAGTTTGTGTATTGCCGCAGGGGCAGTGGGTTCAGATCCGGCTACGACGGTTATGCCGTTTGATTGAGTATCACTATTTATTTGAGCTGAGAGGAATGGCGAGAATATGGAAAATAAAACGCCGATGATTAATACACTCCATGCTGATATAATCAGCATGGTAATTCGTCTTTGTGATGAAAGGGGGTCTGTTCTTTTCATATGATATATTTGCATTATTCCGTACATATGGCAACCCCGGAAATATAAAATCAGCAATACACTATCATTGGCGAATAAATAACGTTATAGGGGTAAAGTCGAGGAAGCATTAAGCGGCGGTGGTATTAATATCCTAATTTTCGTTTCAGCTTTGCTTTCATTTCCTGTGCTTTGACATGCTGAGGATCACGTTTTAAAACACGTTGGCAATAATCATAGGCTTTTTCATAATTTCCGTTAACATAATAAGTAACCGATTGCAGGTAAAGTCGTTGTGCTTCCGGATCTTGCTGCTGCGTTGTTTTCGTTGTGCTTGCTGCGGTTGATGTTGCACCGGTTGCCATACGTGATTTTTGTATCAGATTAATTGCTTTTACACGATATGGATTATCAGGAGTATTGTCTGTAAGAATTTTTTTTGCTGTTGACTCTGCTTGAGTGAATTGTTTTTTATTATATAAATCAATAGCCAGCGTATGCCATGTTTCTAATTGTTTCCTGCTGATGAAATTCACTGTTGGTTTTTTCGCTTCTTTTTTTCTCAGAATAGAGGCAAGTCGTGCTTGTGCGTCACGATATGTTTTATCAATTTCAGTAATTGTTTTAAATTCATTTTCTGCGCGGCGCATGTCTTTTCGTTCTTGAGCAGCAATCCCTGCACGGTAGTGTTGTTCAAGTACAGCCTCTTTAATTTCGGGGTCAAGGCGTACACCAATTTTCGTAATAATGGTACGTGCTTCCCGATTAGCCGGGAATAATAATATAATTTTTTCAAAATACTCTAAGGATTCACTATAACGCCCTTGATTGTACAATTCATATCCCTTATCTTTGAGGTTTTCAACTAATGCATAATAGGGTGAATCCGGTCCGATTTTTTCTTCCGAAATATTACGGAGTATATCTTTTGAACGTTTAATGTAATCATGTGCAAATTCATTATCTTCATCAATGTCAAGAACTTTGCTGAGCCATAAAATACATTGTTCATATTCTTCATTATAGAAATATGAAATACCTTTTGAGAGATATTCCTGTATACGTTCTTCCATTTCTTCGCGGCGGCGTTTTTTATAGTCGGCAATAGCGGCATGTGTTTTTTCAAGCCATGCTTGGGCTTCATTCTTTATCTGCAGTGATGCGGTGTCCTCATTCTCTTCAACTAAAGTTACGGCATTTTCGAATTTTGATATCGCATCTTTAAACTTTTCATTATTATGAAAGAAAACACCTTGTTCAAGAAATTTACGGGCTTGTTCTAATTGCATGGTTAATTCATGCTGTTTATCCCATAGTAATTTTATTTGCTTAATATATTTACGAGCCGTTGCATTGTTTTCATCAAGCCCTAATACCTGTTCAAAATATGAGTTTGCGACAACATACTCAGCATTGTCAAAATAGGTAATACCTTGCTTTAATAATTGCTTAATTTGTTCCTGACGATTTAATTCTTCCTGTAAGGATACGATACGGTTAATAAGTGTAATAGCTTTCTCATTATCAGGGGCAAGGGTTAAAACCGTATTGCACTTGTCCAATGCAAGACGATAGTTTTTATTATTAAAGGCAGTTTGTGCTTCAGCTAACAGTGTTTGAACGTGTGCGGCTATTTGTGCTTGTCGGATTTGCCGGTCAATATAACTGAGCCGCTGTCGTGCATAACTGTGTTGTGGTTCAAGAGTTATAATTTGATGAAATGCTGCTTGTGCCGGCGCCCATTTTTCTTTTTGAATAAGTGCATCCCCTTCAACAATTAATTGGTTTATTTTTCGTTGTCGCGCCTGTTCATTAAGACTCACTTGTATTCGTTCCATCCATTCTTCACTACGGCGGTCATTTCCGTATTCGCTGACGATATGATTAAAGGTGCTGTATGCGTCAATAAGATCATTGTCATTGTACTGTTCAATGCCCTGTCCGATGAGAATATGTTTTTTATGAATAAGGGTGTATGTCAGTTCAAGATAATGCATTACATTTTTATTATCAGGATCAAGTTCAACCAAGCGATCCCATGTTTTTGCTGCTGCGGTGTAATTACCTGCCGTGTAATAATCCATACCTTCAGCAAATATTTCTTTCGGTGCTGTGATGCCACTGAGAGTAGTACTGGTTTCTTGTGCATAGAGTGCTGTGCATATAATGAGAAGCGCAATAATTATTAAAAGCGGACGTTGTTTCATAAATTAATCAGTACCATATTAAATATCCCGCCGGAGTATATTATTCTGTATTCTCCGATGATGAAGATGTATTTCCTTTCTTATTATTTTTCCGTGCTTTTTTTGTTTTTCGGTATTTCATTGATGGATCCGGGGACGTGTCTTCCGACATGTCAGGAAATGATGCAGGAGTACCATCGTTGTCAAGTTTAGTCTGTTGTACCCCGGTACGTTCCCATAATTCTTGAATAGCATCAATCTCTTCTTTGCGCATGAGGGCTTTGGAATTATGCGGATCAATGTCCAGTACTTTATCAATATATGCTGCTGCGCCATTAATATCATCTCGGATATAATAAATCATGGCTTTTTGATAATAATACCGTACCATGCGTAATTCTTTTTCTGTTAAATCGGTTTTAACCAGACCATTCATTTTCAGTCCGACAGAGATTTGATGCCCATTAAACAAAGAACCATAGGGCATAACGGTATAATCAATTGTCAGTTCATAGGTGCTCCATGCATGGCGAAGTCCGGCACCAAGTACAATAAAATTCGGATCGTTTGATGCCAGTCGAAAACCGGCACGTCCGTAAATAATTTCACGCCACGTATATTCAATGCCGGTATTCACACGATAGTCTCCATCAGCTAAACTGTGCCAGCGATATACCGGTTTATTAAAGTCGAGAGATACTTTTAAGGTTGGCAGTATTGGATACAGTGCACCGAATACAATCATACTTCGTTGTTTTTCTCCCTTTATTCCACCCCCAATATTTTTCAGTACACCGGAAATATAAAGATTATTAATAGTTCGCATTTTTCCCATAAAATTTATTTTAAACGGATTGATACGGTATTTCCATCCGGCATCAAATGCAATGGTATACAATGCCTTCCCATCAGTGGAATATGATTTTCCGTTTATATTAAACGGATCAGCACTGATGTTTTGCGAGAGTATTCGTGTCGTAAGACCGAAATCATGTCGTTCGTTAAAACGCCGTGCATATGCGCCGGTAACGGAAAAAGCTTCGTAATGAAGATGACCGATTGTTTCCCCCCATTCGTTATAATTATTAAATGGTTTTGAGCCAAAATGGCGTACTGCAAATGCGGCAGTTGCATGCCGCGGCATTGGATGCGTTATTGCCATATACTGTATACTTGTATCTGCAATCCAGTCCTGATACTGAAGTGAGATACCTAATTTTCGTAAATATGTTAATCCTGCCGGATTATATTCAAGTGCAGCAGTATCATCCGCAACGGCAGAGAATGCCGTGCCCATGCCGAGTGCACGTGCGGAAACGGGAATTTGAGTAAAGACGCCCGTATTGACACCGTTATAATCACCGCGTTTTGCAAAGGAGATAACAGTCAATAATACGGTCAGTATTATTATCGTTATGGTTGTGTATATTTGATGTTTTTGCATCCGACTGCTCCTTTACTGTTATTGCGTTACCAAAACTTTATGGGTGTTGTTAATACCCGAATCGGTTCGATACTGGATGAAGTACAAGCCGCTTGCGACTTTATTATCTGAGTCATTATATCCGCACCAGGTTTCCGTATAGGTTCCCGGTTGTCGGTTTTCGTCAAGTATTGTTTTCACTTTCTCACCAAGGACATCATAGACGGTGATGGAAATATGCATTGCCTTTTTCGGTTCAAAGCGCAATGTCATACAGTTCGGACATGATGCATCCGCTGTTTGTACCGTACTGATAATTTTTGGATATATCAACGGCTGACCATCAGGATAGGCAATGTCTTGGATAATAAATTTCCAAGGTTCATGTGTTGTGTCGTTATAATAATATGTCTGACGTACGTAGTTATCCTCAATAACAACAGCAAACTGCATGGTTGTACCGGCAATCAATTCAAAATCATCTGCCGGTATTGTTCCGGTCCAGCGAATTCCATCACTACTTGTCAACGTAACAATTCGTTCATCGGTGTTTATTCCGCCCGGTCCGTCAGGAATAGAACCGGCATCGAAATATATGAAGACCGAATCAGTTACGATTGAAATGCGTGATTGAAGTGTTATGCTGATGGTGATGTCTCTATCTTCAAATCTTGGCGGATTTCCCGGATCATATGAAGTAATGCTCCGAATACCGTCGCTGATTTCAACGACAAATGCATCATTGGTAAACGAACCGCTTTGGGTAACTGAGGTCAGATTCGTCATAACCAAAGCAGGGTTTGCAAATCCGGCGGCGTAAAATTCAAAAGTGTTCGTAAATAATGAATCTGCCGGAATTGATGCAGGGACAAACACGCGCAATAACAAATTCGTTGTAATACTATTGGTTCTCGAAGATATCGGGCCAAATGCGGTAATGGGACCAGTGTTGCTTTCAACAGCAGGTTCATACGTCCCATTACCGTTTAGGTCCGCATAAATCTCATAAACAACTCCGCTTGCATTGGTGCTCGTAAAATTCAGGTTAATGGTATTATCATAGTTGTTGGTCAGCTGCAATGGCAGCGTATAGGTAATCCATTGTCCTGCAGGAGCTCTATTTGAAGAGGATGTGTTCGTACTGTTCATGAGTATAAAATCGGTAACCGTAAGTACTACACTATTTGTATTGGTGTAGGTAATTGAGCCGGAAGTCGGCATATATGTTATTGTTAGAGAGTTTGTAGCAATTGTCCCGGAACGCGAATATGCGTGAACTGTGGACGGAAGAATAAACAGACCAAGGGCGATAATCGCACTCGCGATAAATAAGAAGAGACTTCGCTTCTTATAGGGCAGAGTACCCTTGTTTAAGCGAGAATCCTTTCGCGGGAATCGTGATGTATCAACTGTTGTTTTTCTTAAGTTGCTCATCGCTCTCGACGATGGCTTCCCAAGACCCGCGAAGGTTATGTGGTTTTTAATAAAACCACCCATCGCAAACTCCTTGGCGTATTTTTAAAGATTTTTGCGTGAATACTCACACGTTCTTTAAAAACACCTATTTCCGGTACGTACGAATGTACATCCGGTTTTGTCCGCAAGTCATTTTCGCGCCCGAACAATGTCAGACAAAACATTGTCCATTGGCAATCGAAAAGCTTGTTATCCGAGAAAAATCCGATATACGGTTTCCCGGAGAGAGCCTTTGATCAGCAACTTATTTTTGAATTGTCCTATATATAATGATCTGCATAGCTGCACTTGGCAGATTCGCATTATACGTCATACTGATTGTTCCACCTGCCGGCGTTGACGGCGTTGCAGTGTAATCAAGATTATACGTACCGGCATTTTCTGCACCGGCAGCATCACTTAATAGAACTCTGGAAGCATCATTATATGCAGTTATAACATCAGCAGCGGTAAATCCTGCTAAAGTGTATGCGGATGCATCATTTACCAGATATGCAGTGCCGGAATCATATCCTTGACTTGTCGGCAATGTATCATTGAGAGTAACATTTATTGCATCGCCTGAACCGGCATTACTCCAGATAACGGCATAATACAGCATTGAACCCGGAACCAGATCGGTATTGCCGCCGCCGAGTCCTAAGTAGGTCGTACTGTTTGAAATTTTAACAACTTTTGTTGATTGAATAACCGGACCGGAAACAACAACAATCATATTATTTGAAAAATAGTTTGTTCCGCCGTATTCGACACTATCCATACCGGTATACGTTAGATCAGTTCCCCATCCTGAATTACTGACTGAGGTTACTTTTGAAGCATTGGTCCATGCATCCTGATCATTGGCGCCTGCAGCGGGGGTGATTTGAACGTGAATGTAACTGTCATTGTTTGCATCAAGCCAAAATCCTCCGGCAGCGGTAATATTATTATCCGTTCCGTCAAGTGAACCGGCAGTTGCACCGGCATCATCAAAATAGTTTCGTGTCCATCCTGCTTGTACATTATATTGCACATTTGAGGTATAGACCCAAACAGTTGTGTTTCCTTTGTTTGATACCCAATAGGTGAATACAACTGCTGAACTTGGTGCTGTATTTTTAATCCATTCGGTATTATTACTTTGCATGCTCAGACCGAACATTGCATCAACAATACCGCCAACCGTATTTGAATTGGTAAAGTGTGTGCCGCCTGCATTGTCATAGCGAATAAACACGTTATTTGAAACCGCGTCGCCGGCTTCACCGAGAATTTCTGCTGTTGCAATAGGGATTGCAATCAGCAGTCCTATTGCCAAAGTGATTAGTAACTTTCTAGACATTATTTTGTCCTCCATAAATAGTTTACATACTCTCCGTATGTGTGATTGTACTTACGCGATAACCATAACGCCGGTTATCAATGCGGCTGCAGTATTAAACGCCGTATGCAGCAATGGCGTACGTGTAATTACCGACTCTGTCGTGCCGGTTTGGTGTATTGAATGGGTACCTCCTTTCATTAAAATAATGTGCATGCCGATATCACCTCCTTCTCTATATCTAACCTTCCCGTGCGGGAAGGACTTTAATTTCATATAAATGTACTGATTGCATATGCGGGGATTTATGTTCCCAATAATTGTAAAATGCAGATTCCTTTTTTATAACAAGTTTAATGTATCGGCATGAAATGACATTCGAGAATGCTATTTCATTAATACAGGCTTCAAATTGCCCGAATCTTTTCTTTTGACCGTTCTCTGCCGATACATGCGCGACCTGCAATGTCCATTTATTTTTAGTATCAGCGGTATAAACGGAATAATCTTTGCTGTATGCATAATTTCGCCAAAACACTTGTACTCGTTGAACCGGAAACTCTTTTTTTAAGTCAATAATAATAAAATTATCCTCATGAGTAATCGGTTTACTGATTGCCATTGATGAGAATATATTAATGTTACCATCAGTAATGCGTGAAAGCAGATCTTTTGAATTGTCCCATGCCGGATCATTCGGTTTTTCCGTAAAAGTTCCTTCAACATGAGCACCTAAGGCAAAATTTTTCTCCGGTGTTGTAAAGTAGACCGGTTTTGCAGTGATTCCTTCACCGAGAGAATTCGTTGCATTCAAACCGAAGAAATACGATTGTTCCGGAATAAGATTATTCATGGTAAAAACACCATGTTTATCATAGCCGGGAGTTGTATATGCAGTGAATGTTTTCGGTTTTCGCGGTAGCATATACCAGAAGGTTACCTGAACCGGTCCGGATGCTTCCCATGCAATTTGAGCGGTATCATATGTCAGTTCAGCAATAGTAACGCGTGTAATTTTCGGCGCGGGGATGCCGTGGAGGGTAAATGATGTGATATCACTTATTGACATACGACCATTGATTGTTGCTTCAATACGGAAATATACCGTTTCACCTTGGTTCAAGTTTTGTATAGTGAAGGAATGCTTTTTTGATGGAATAAAATCTATTATTATACGACCGGAATCGGCTGCGGTGCTGTATCCGAAAACTGCCTGCGTTGTGCAGGGAGTTTTTGTTTTAAATGAAATAACGGCAGAGTTCTCAGTAATATCCGATACTTCGAATGATGAGAAATCTGCCGCTTCCATGGCTATGAGTGCTGTAAATATTAATAAAGCGCTTAACGCTAATTTATAAATAACACTATTTTGCATATCACACCTATTGCCGCACTGATATATTCTAACTAATTACACGCATTTATTTAGTTACAAGTTCTGTGCCAAAAATACTTTATATTTGTTATGTACTGCATTTTTAATTGCAGTCTATAATGCATTTTACAAAGCTTAAAAAATATGAATATTAATAAAATATTAATATTTTATGTACAGTAAAAAATTACACGTATACGCTATAATTTCGGCATTTATTCTTTGTAATATTAAAGAATAGTAATAAAAATGGCATATAACATGATTTCAGCGATGAATCAGGTGAAGGACAAAACACGCCAACAAACGGGTATTATATACCCACTTGAGAACAATAACTCCATTAACATTAATTAGCGTTACGTTTTGTAACATTGTTTATTACTTTCAATAATATTTACTTATACTACTATAATGTACTATTAAATTATCATAATGTCAGGTTAATACTGTATATAGATTGGTTAGTAATGTTTCAGTCAGTGTATTTTGTAAATAAGTATAATGGACTTGCATTCATATTGTTTTCGTACTATTATCGGGAATAGTATACTACGATATAATTCAATGTATCACCTGTTTAAGGAAAGAAAATGTATGATATAGTTACTTTTGGTGAAACAATGTTGCGGTTTTCACCACCGAATAATGAACGTTTTGAGCAGATGTCTTCCTGTTATGTATATGCCGGTGGTTCTGAAATGTCTATTGCTGTTGCCGGCAGCAGACTTGGATTAAAGACAGCTTGGATTTCGCGACTTCCAAATAATCCGCTTGGATGGTTTGTACGAAACCAAGCGCGCCTTCATGGGGTTGATACAAAATATATTGCATGGGCACCGGAAGATGAACGGGTTGGTATTTATTTCATGGAATACGGAGCATCACCACGACCGTCGAATGTTATTTACGATCGAAAACACTCCGCAATCAGTAAAATTTCTTTAACTGATATTGATTGGAAACCTGTTTTTCAAAATAGTACTGTATTTATGGTCAGCGGAATAACGCCGGCATTAAGTGAGGATGCTGCAGCAATGACCCGCACGGCAGTTATAGAAGCAAAAAAAGCAGGTTGTACAGTTGCGGTTGATTTAAATTATCGGGCAAAATTATGGACGCAGGAAAAAGCATGCGATGTTATGACGCCATTAATGGAATATACGGATATATTAATTACCACTGAGGAAGATACCAAACGCGTATTTGGTATTGAGTCTGAATCCTATGAAAAGGTTGCCGAATTATTACGTAAACGATTTTCATTTAAAGCAGTTGCAATTACAATACGGGAGACTGTAAGTATAGAAAAAAATAATTGGAGTGCATTTGTCCTTGCAGATACGGTTTATCGCGGCACAACGTATACGGTGCAGGTTGTTGATCGTATCGGAGCAGGCGATTCGTTTACAGCGGGATTATTATTCGGATATATCAATAATGATTGGCAGCAGGGAATTGATTATGGGTTAGCATTATCGGCACTTAAACATACACATCCCGGGGATAGTAATTTTAATACTCGTAGTGATATTGAACGATTGCTTGCAACCGGCGGGGGCGGGAGAATTCAGCGATGATAAAATCAGACGTTATTAGTGCGATTGAGAATGATAAAATAATTGCAGTAATCAGATTGAACAACACGGCACAATTATTATATTATTGTGAGCTTTTAATACAAACAGGAATTCGATGTATTGAAATTACCTTAACTATGGAAAATGCACTTAAGCATATTACTGATATATATACCCGTTTTGGGAAATCAATAATACTTGGAGCCGGCTCGGTAAAAAATGCTGAGCAAACACTGCAGGCACTCAATGCAGGAGCACAATATATCGTATCACCCGGGTTTGATATCGGTGTTGTTACGACGGCACAAAAAAATGGGGTAACCGTTATCCCCGGGGCATTAACCCCAACTGAGGTTATGGGTTGTATAGACGCAGGAGCTGATTATATTAAAATATTTCCGTCATCATTAGGAGGGGCACAGTATATTAAAGCATTGAAAGCGCCGCTTCCTGAAGCGCGGCTTATTGCACTTGGCGGCGTAAATGGCGATACGGCAACTGCTTTTATAGCTGCCGGAGCATCTGCGATTGGTGCCGGTTCATGGCTGATAAACGATATGCTTATTGCTGCTGATGATCCTTCGGTCATTACGCAGAGAGCACAACAATTACTTGCCGCTGTTCAATAAAACCCTGCGCGAATCCAATGAAACATATATTCAGATAATAAATATCGATAATGATATGCATCAGTGCAATGAAGGTATACGTTTAAATTGATGCATACGATACCATCTTATTCTATTTTGATAATGATAACCACCTTGTATGAGGTGAAGATAGAGCGACGTTATGACGCATTGTTTGAATGAGGGTCAACTGACAGGGTTTGCGTAAATTGTTGTGGATATTGTTTTTTAATAATGGCAATGAAGCGTTCAACAATGGTCGCATCCAGTTTCGTTCCGCTCATACTGCGGATGATTTGAAATGCTTCACTCCATGCAAGAGCATCACGGTAAGAACGTTTTGTTGTCAGTGCGTCAAAAATATCACATATTGAGATTATGCGAATTTCGAGAGAGATCTCTTCAGCTTTAAGACCATGCGGGTATCCGCTGCCGTCAAGATATTCATGATGATGGGCAATAATCGGCAAAATACGGATAAAATCATGTACATTGCCGAGAATATCAACAGCAATAACCGGATGTTGTTTAATAATTTCATATTCCTGCGAGGTGAGTCGTCCCGGTTTATTTAATATTGCTTCAGGAATGCCGATTTTACCGATATCATGAAGACGGCAGGCAAGCTGTAATTGTGATAAATCCGTACGGGAAAAATGAAAGTCATTGGCAAGGATAGTAGCATAATGACTAACACGTTGTGAATGACCGTGGGTATAGGTGTCTTTTGCTTCAATAGTTGTTACAATAAGATCAATGAAATCTTTTAAATTTTGTTTTGATTCAAATAATAAGCGCTTTACTTTCTGCTCTGATTTTTCAAGTAAATTGAAGGTATCGGTATATCGGCGCAGTACTGAATATACCATACTGATAATAGCAGGAAGCATAAGGATGCTTATCGGGAATTGTGTATAAAAATGCGGGACGGTTGATGATAGTATTGATGATTCAAAAATAACTGAAATGCTGATAAAAAGAAACCCTAAGTGATAAGGAACGATATATCGTCGTCGATGGGGTTGGCGGATAATTACTCGTGTTACATTGATGCATTCCCATATAACAATAGCAATAAATTGCATATCACAGATGATATGAAGAATTCCATACGCATGATATGGGGCGGTGCTCCATAAAAATAATTGTGATGTATCAATAATAAGGTTTGTACTAAACAGTAATGCAATTAATGCTGCTGATAATGCTGAGAGTGGGAGAATGAGGGCTTTATTAAGATCTGCGCTAATGAAGAAGCCGGTAACAATTGAAATGATTGGAACGATTATAATATAGCTTACTTGTGAAGCATAAATCCAAAATGTCGGATGTATCTGCGTCATGCCGGCAAAAAAACGCTGAAGGGATCCAAGCCAGATTATGCCAAGCAGGAAAAATAAAACACCAATAAATAAATTTCGTCGATTTTTACGTTGTAGGAAAAATAATCCCCCGAAATACACCGCGACTGTAAACGAAGAAAACGTTACAATAATTGATAGAACAGCTGAAAAGTTCACAGTTTCTCGCCCTTACTCGCTATGCGTACGCCCCACTTACTACCAATATATAATTAACTATACATCATTATCAGTAAAAATGTCAATTGTTTATTTAAAACTTTTAAAATAGCATAACTTTTATTGTCATTGTCGGAATTAATGTTATTAAAATAAACATTAATATAATAGCAGTATATAATACAATTCATTGAATATACACATATTATATTCTTTATTATGGATAAAATATACAACAATTATCTTGACATAGTACAAGGTTTACTGTACAATACCTTTGTACACTTATAATTGTACGGCGTTGCCATAAAATAAATATATATGAAACGCTCAACAAAATATCGGGAGGGGTATTTTGTCAAGTATCTTACCATTTATCATTACTATAAGTATATCAACATTAATCGCCTTATTGCTGCGGCGAATTGATCATGAACAATTAAGTTTAGCAAAGGTAAAACGCCTTGCTGATAAAACGCATCGGGATTTGAATGAGATTGCTGATCAAAAGGTTCAAATGTCTAAAGATGCGACTATTCAGCTTGAGATTCTTATTAAAAAACTTTCCGGTCTGATCAGACAAGCTGACGATCGATTAGAGTTTATTGAGAAGAAGAATGCTGAACTTGAAACGCGCAAGGATACGCTTCAGGAAATTGAGAATAAAGTCAGTTCGCTTGCTGAACTGGCAATTAAAACAAACGAACAGTATGAGTACCTTGTCGGGGAACAAAAGCAGATACAGGGCGTTGAATCCTCAGTTACGGGATTAGTGCATACCCAAAACAACTTAATTGAACAGATGACCGGCTTGGAAACAATGATTCAGAATCATGCATCGGAGCGGTTCAAACAGTTTGAAAAAGAGCTTGATGGGAAACTGTTTCGTATTGACAAGAAAGTCAGTCAGTCAGAGGGACGTCTTATTGCATTAGTTGATGCTGAGAATGTAAAATTGCAGCAAACAATTGAGAATGTTCAGAATATGGTTAAAGGCTCTGAGAAAGAATTGAAAGTTATTTCGGGTAATGAAAGCCGCCGATTGAAAAAGGATATTGAATTATTAAAACAGGATTTTATTAAAGCACAAAATAAAATGCTTGGCATGACACGAGAGAATATTAATCGCCTTAATTCCGTAATTGCAGAAATAGAACAAAAACATCAGGAAGCGAAAGAACAGGTTCTCTTATCAATGCGACAGGATCTTGCAAAACAGAAAGAACAGTATCATGAACAAATTCTTGCTTTTGATGATGAATTAAAAGGGACGCTGCATGAGCGCCATCAGGAGCTTGCAATAAGTATGCAAGCACTGGAAGAGCAACATCAAAAAGCGAAAGATGATATTCTTGCTGAAGCGCGTACTGAAATTGCTGAACTGACAGAAAAAGCAAAATATATTAATACCGCTTTAGTTGAATCGGAGAAAATGGTTTCAAATGCAATAAGTATTAAGTTTCAGGAAATGAACCAACAGGTTAACGGAATAAAAGAACATTTAAAAGAAGCGGAACAGCGTTCTCTTGAGCATATAACGGGAAAAGTCTCAGCGGTTACTGCGAAGTTGAAAAAAGTTGAAACAAAGTTTGACGGACGATTTAGTGCTCTTGATAAAAAATATCAGGAATCGGTGAAGTCTGCTGAATCACTGCTGAATGAAGCAATCGAAAAGTTAATTAATCAAGCCGGTGAGCATTTTGAAGTATTTAATGAGAAGCTGCATGAATTGCATGATCGGCAGGAAGAGTATCAGGAAGAACAAATTGCATTTGTGAATAATAAAGTTAATGTATTAAAACAGGAAACTGAAAGTATCAGTAATGATGTGCAACGCGGTATTGAACAAGCACGCGGAAAGTTTGACCGTGAATTACATACCATTGAAAAATTGTATAAGGATACGGTTGCTGAAGGTCGTCGGGTTAAAGCTTCACTCGCCGTTGAACTGCGGAATGATTTAAATAAAATCCTTGAAGTATACAATAGTAAAGTTCTCGGGCTTGAACAAAAGTTTGATAAACGGTTAACGGCGTTTAATGAACAAATGAAAAATATTGAAGCGCTTAATCGGAAAGAAGCGGATGCGTTAGCGCATCAGGCGCATAAGGATATTGACAGTCTTGCTGCAACCGTTACCACATTGCGAAATACGATTGAATCAGATGTAACGGCATTCTCTGAGACGATTAATGCCGTTCAGGAAGATACGGCACAACACATGTCCCGCCGTATTGATGATTTTAATGCACAGTTAAAATCATTGCTTGCACTGCAAAAACAGGAAACAACGGCGAATCAAACTGCAGTTGAAAAAGATATTCAGGAATTACGTGCGGAAATTAAAACGCTTTCCGTGTCTGCTCATGAGGTGATGAAAAATGTTGAGCAGCAGCTGCATGAATCGGCTTTACGGAAATTTACTGAGCTCGAAAAAAACCTTACTTCAATTGAGCAGAAATATTCTATTTCACGGAAAACGGATATTCAAGCGGTTCGTAATGAGATTAGCACTCTGAATAAACAAATAACCCATGCACGTTCGGGCTTCAGTGAAACAATGGCAGAAGTAGCATCTGAGGTTGATTCAAAAACACGTCGGCAATTTGAATTGTTCAATGAACGGCTTGATGCGGTGGCACAGAATTATACAGAACGCCATAATGAATATATTGCACAGCTTGATACGGTTATAACACAGATGGCTGAACGAACAAATAAGATAGAAGAAAATATTGCTGCCGTTGAAGAGAATAGTAAAGAAAATTTAAATGCTTTGTTGTATGCCAATACGAAAGCCTTTAAAGATTTTGCTGATGGTTATAAAAAGAAACAATTTGATCAGGTGCAGAAGGAAATTAATAACTTCCGCAAGCAGATGAAAACAATTACTTCCCGTTACGGTGCGGTGGAATCAGCGTTGCTGGAAAAGACTAATAGTAAAATCGAAAAATTGAGCGATCGAATAAAAGGATTTGAACACGATATTGATGAACGAGAACAGCTTATCATTGCTAATATACAAGCAATGGAAAATGATATTACGGAAAAATATTCAACGTTAAAGGTGAAAGGTGATGAGCAGATACAATCCGTTCGGCATATGATACATGAGCAGCTGACAAAGGGACAAAAGGATATTGCAGATAGTGTGCAGCGTGATATTAAATCCATTGAAACGAAAATCGGTTCGTTTAAAAATGAATATACCCAATTTGAGAAAGATATTGAAGAACGAAAACAGCATATTGTTGCGAGTATGCATGACATGGAAAATGATATTACGAAAAAGCATACAATGCTGAAAGTAAAGGGTGATGAACAGATAAAATCTGTTCGGCTTATGATTCAAGAACGGCTTGCGAAGGGACAAAAATATATTTCGGATAGTGTGCGGCGTGATATTAAATCTATTGAAACGAAAATCAATTCCTTTAAAAAGGAATACAAACAATTTGAAAAGTTATTTAATTCAAATGCAAAAGCGAAATTTAAAGAGTTTAATGCGGAATTGGATTCATATTTTAAATCCGTTAAATCTGATGTTACGAAAAAGGAACGAAAGATTATTAATGCCGTACAACAGGATATTACCGGGCTGGCACAACAAATTCGTGATCTGGAAGTACGCTTAAAAGAACGAGAGGAACGCATAATTATCAAAGAAAAAGCATTGTCAACGGAAGCGGATCGTAAGCTGAAAGTATTTGCTGAGACGCTTTCCAAGAAAGCAAAAACGGTTGAAGGTGAATTATCAGAAGCAAGTAATGCAATGATTGAGCGTGTGCAATCACGTGTTGATGAAGTACAAGACCGTGCAAATACTATTCACGAACATATTCTCCAGCGTGAACATGACCTTATCAGTGAGGCGCAAGAACAAATAAATGACCTGATGCAGCAGATAGCAACCTTACATTCTGAATCAAATAATCTTGAAACACGTTTAGGGGATGAATTTAAAAAACAAGTTGGAGCATTTTCTCAGCAATTACAGGATCGACTCGGTGATTTATCGAATATTGTTGCTCAGAAGGAACAGGAACTGACTGCGATGTCGGAAAATAATATGAATCGATTGTCCCATCGCATCAATGAGCTTGAAAAGCAAATTGAGCATACCGGAGAAGAGATATTAACAAAAGAAGTTACCAAAATTAATGCATTAAATACGCGGATTGAAGAGATTCAAAATAAAATCGATGGGTATTTGACAGAAACAAAACTTTTTGAACATGCAGAAACATTGAAAAATCAGCTTATCGGCGAGGTTGAACAGATACATAAAAGCATTCATGAAATGAAAAAAGAGAAGAAGCTTATTAAAAACTTCCAGACAGAAATTAGTGAATTACGAAAACTGCAGACAACGGTTTCAAAAAATATCGGACATTTAAAAGGTGAAGATCGGCGAATCAATCGTATTGAACGCCAGCTGAACGAACTTGAAAAAACTGCCGTAAACTCTGAAAAGATGTTGTCTCATTTTGAACAAGGAACCGGGTTTGTTAAAGAAATTGAATCACGGTTGAATAATCTTGATACGGTATATCAAGATTTAAATGTAAAAATAAAATCAATGAAGGATGACAGTATTCAAATAGATGCCTTAAAGAAAGATTTATCCGATACGGTTAAACAGGTTGAAAAATTAGCGCATGGGTCCGGTTCCATTGATAAAAAACTTAATACTATTACCGCAAAAACAAATAAAATTGATTCTTATTTGAAAGATGTTGAAAATCGTTCGCTTGAGTTACACCGTATTGACTCACGTATTGAAGAAGTGCTCAACGGATTTAATGAAATTGATGTCTTACGTGAAGATCTTGATGTGCGGACAAAACAGCTCCAAAAATATCGACAATGGACACAAACAACCCTGAAAGAATTGAATAGTGGAACAAAGGATGCAAAAGAGGTCTTACAGAAAGTATTACAGGCAAAAGAATTATTGGATGATTTTGCACTACCGGAAGCGGTAAGTCCTGAAGAATTGCAGAAGTATAAAGTCCCGGCAGCGGTTGCAGCAACGGTACGGAATGGTACTGAAAGTGCACAAAAAACTGAAGGTATAGTAAAAATGGCACAGGAAGGGTTTTCAACCCAACAGATAGCCAGTATTATGAATATGGATGAGGAAAACGTCCAAGTAATTATTTCAACGCATGAGCGCTCTTAATACACGCACAGAACTGCCACAAGCAGAACTGCCACGCACAGAACTGCCACAAGCAGAACTGCCACAAGCAGAACTGCCACAAGCAGAACTGCC
>CAZBCL010000001.1:77286-140629 GCA_964490645.1 uncultured Spirochaetia bacterium | reverse complement strand
AACTGCCACAAGCAGAACTGCCACAAGCAGAACTGCCACAAGCAGAACTGCCACAAGCAGAACTGCCACAGGCAGAACTGCCACAGCTGATACTTGCTTCGGCATCGCCACGCCGCAAAGCAATTCTTGATCAACTGCATATTCGCTGTGATGTCTACCGGAAAACGATTTCAGAAGCAACACATGGTATCCCTATTATTACGGCAGAGAAAAATGCCTGCCGTAAACTGAAACAGTGTATTTTATCGAATAAAAACATTTCGGGATGTCATGTCGTCATGATTGCTGCTGATACGATTGTTGTGCAAAAAGGGCGTATTTTTAATAAACCGCGAACACGTGCAGAGCTGATAACTATGCTTCATGCGCTCAGCGGTACTCGTCATATTGTCATTACCGCTGTTGCGGTTGTTGAGATAGGGATGGATGGGAAAGCATCGGATATTATTGTTGATGCAGAAAAAACAGTGGTATGGTTTCGACAAATCAACGATACGCTGCGGGAAAAATACTGTTCGTTAAGTGCTCCATTTGATAAAGCGGGCGGTTATGGGATTCAAGATGAAGGAGCGGTATTGGTGCGAAAAATACATGGCTGTTATTATAATGTTATAGGTTTGCCGATATCATTACTTGATTCATTGTTGCAGCGCCGTGGTTATACACTTACTGATTTCATGGTTTAAAAGTTAACATTTTCATCATATACTGAATATATGCATATATTACAATCATTACGTATAGGTTCACTGCATTTATCAATACCATTGATTATGGCACCAATGGCAGGTTATACCGATCAGCCCTTCCGTCAACTGCTCCGTACGTATACTTCTTCATTAATGTTTACTGAAATGGTATCAGCGTACGGTCTTATGCATGATTCACCGGAGACGTTTGAATATCTTCAAAAAGGGAATGATGAACATCCGCTTGGCGCACAACTATTTGGTGCTGATCCGAAAATAATGGCAGGTGCAGCGAAAATAATTGAACGTATGGGCTTTGATATTGTTGACATCAATGCCGGATGCCCGGTTCCGAAAATTATTAAAAATAACGCCGGTGCCGCACTTATGAAAACACCGGAAGTATTACATGATATAATAAAAGCTATGAAAGATGCGGTTAGCATTCCTGTAAGTGTTAAAACTCGTTTAGGATGGACGCAAGAAGATTGTATACGATTACCGGAACGGCTGGCAGGAATTGAGAAAAGCGGGGCTGATATAATAATCGTACATGGCCGTACTCGCACGCAAGGGTTCAGCGGTACTATACAATATTCGGTATTGGCGAATGCAAAAAAAGCCGTATCAATCCCGTTTATTGCAAATGGCGATATACGCGATTATCGATCATGTGATCATATGATTCAAGAGACGCACTGTGATGGGGTCATGATCGGACGGGGCGCTTTAGGGTCGCCATGGCTGTTTCGTGATTTAACAGCGTATTATACTGACGGAACACTGCCGCAGCGGACATCACCACAGGAAGCATGTATAGTAATGGAGAAGCATTTTAAAGCTTTATACAATTATTATGGGGAGTATAAAGCATGTTTATTCATCAGACGGATTGGTAAAGATTATATCCGCGGATTTTCAGGAGCAAAAAGTATTCGAATAGCATTAAGTGCAGTTGCGGCAAAAGATGAGTTTGTTCAGGTTGTACAGCAATGGAAACGTGCCTGCACGGCATAATAAATAAGGGCGGCTTATGCCGCCCTGTATTATCACATTACAGAAGATCCTTCAGCATACTTATTCCTCGACGTACACGATTAGCAATTTTACTGTTCGGATTATCGTTTAGATACTGTTCCCACAGCGAAATTTTTTTTTGTGTCCATTCTTTCATATCTACATGATTGTGGATCATATGCGTCTCCTTTCCTAAGTCTTGTTTCAAATATCGGCAATTCCCGGGAAGACTAAAGATTATGAAAGATGGCTGCATCGTTACAATTTAATTTTCAAATAAAAGCAGTGCTGCCGGTCTGATTGAGTTTCTACTGCTTTCAATGTATAAGGTGAGGGCTTTTATACATTTTTCTTTTCTCATCGTTTGTGTAGTGTTTCCATATTGATATGAACGTGTTGACATTAACACTGACATTATTACTTTAGCATCACAATGATATGTTTTAGTATTGACAATTATTGTATTATGATTATAAATGATGGATATAGTAATTATTACTGGAGGTGTGCTATGAATAAAAAAACGGTATTATTAATGTCCCTGCTGTTTGTGATCTTTGCAATGCATGTTGTCGCTGAAAGCTGGGAAAGTGTCAGTAAAAAGATTCAAGCGAAGTATTCCGGCTATACTGCTGAAATACATGATATGACTATGATTCACAAATCGGATATGCAGGGAATGATTACTATCAGTACTTCGTATATCAAAGGTGAAAAATTCAGATTTAATTCTTCAATGCAGCCTCAAACTGAAGGCAGTAATTCTGCAGCCGGCATGAGTTCAATGGTAATTTATGACGGTAAAAATGTATGGATTGTCAGTCCGGGGACAGGGCTCAAAATAAAGGTTCCCAAAAAGAAAACTGAAAAATATAAAAACAGCGAAAATAATAAATGGTGGGGCGGTGTTCCGGAAAACGCTAAGCTTATCGGAAGTGAAAAAATTAATGGTAACGACTGCTATATCATTGAATATAAACAAGACAAAGAAAATCGAAAAATCTGGATTGATAAAAATGATTTAGTATTGGTTAAATCAGAAACAACGGTAAAGAAAGATACCATGACAGTCGTATATTCTGATTTTAAGAAAATTAAAAATCAATGGAAAATGGCATATACAATAAAAAATTATCATAATGATGATCTGATATCAACGGTTACGGTGATATCGCTTGAAATAAACAAAGGCATTTCCGATGATTTGTTTAATGCGAAAAAGATTAAATCCAATGTTAACTTTGGTAGTTTAATTAATACACTCAACAATTAAAATAGATTAAATCAATGTTTACGTTTTACACGCCTGTATGTTTATTCATACGGGCGTTTTTTATGCTGTTCAAGTATACTTGTAGACTGATGTGTATTTTAAATGGTTGTAGTGCATTTTATCTTTATGTAATGATGAATCAGTATGTTAAATGATATATACACTGTGCTGTAATCGTGTATTTAAATACTGTGTATAAAGAAATCAATATATACGTACAATGACAATGTTGGTTTAAAGTGTTCTTGCCAAATAATATAATACGGTGCAACTGAGCATCATGCTGTATGCATATTTTAACGGTACTATGGTATTAATGTTTTATTTCGATTGTTCGGGTACGCAGTATTATATTTTATTAGTGCGCTCATTAAAAAGTATACGATGGGTTTATATCCGTTATAGTCATCAGGGTGAAAGTGTTATTAATGTATGAATCGTTTGTCGTGTTGCATCATCGCCCGGTATGATGGTTGACAAACAGGGGGGATATCGTGAATACTACAGCATATGCAAGGGAGTAGAACAATGGGATCAAGAAGATTATCACCAAAAGATTATATTGTTGCCGACAGAATTGAATATACAACGATCAGAGAAATGCTTATTGCTTCAATGAAGCAATACAATGATCATATTTTATATCGGCATAAAGTAAATGGGTCTTATGTAACGTATACCTATAGTGATGTTTTTACACGTGCATCTGCATTCGGTATGGTGCTGCAAAACAAATATGCTATTCGAAAAGGCGATCGTATTGCGTTGTATAGTGAGAATCGCCCTGAATGGTGTATTGCATATATCGGGCTCATTATAATCGGTGCGGTTGTCGTGCCGATTGATGCACAAGCGCTGGAATCCGATGTTCTCCATATACTCAATCATGCTGAAGTGTCGCTGATATGTGTTTCAAAAAAAACAAGTGATAATGTTATTAATATTATTCAGCATGCAAAAAAGTGTAAAAATATTGTTTCATTTGATGAAGCGGTTACAACAAAAAAGGTGGTATCATTTTCAGAAAGTATTAATACTATTCGAACTACGGAATTAAAAGAGATAACCGTACAGCCGCACGATAGTGCTGAAATATTATATACTTCGGGTACAACGGGTGTTTCAAAGGCGGTTATACTTTCACAGGGAAATATTATTGAAGATATAAAATCGATATGTTCAATGGTTCGTTTTACGCCGGATGATGTTTTTCTTGAAATTCTTCCTATTCATCATGTTTTTGAAGGAACCTGCAGTTTTTTATTATCTATCTATCGTGGCTCAGCGGTAACAATTGCTGAGTCATATAATCCGAAAAATATTGTCGCAAATATTAAAGAGACGAAGGTTTCAATCATTCTTGCCGTACCGTTATTATTTGAGAAAATATATAACAATATTACCCGTGCCGTTCAAAGCCGTGGGATTATTATAAAAGTGTTTTTTAATACCATTATGCTGATGACACGCTTTGCGCGTATTGTGCTGAAGATGAAAATTGGACGACACACGTTTAATTGGCTGCGCAAAAAAGCAGGGCTTGCCTCAATACGGTTTGTTGTTGCCGGCGGCGGACCGTTGCCGTTATATGTTGCGCAGGGGTTTGATGATATTGGCATAACTATTCTCCAAGGATACGGGTTGACGGAGACCTCACCGGTTATATCCGTGAGTACGTTGGAGTATAATGAATATCGGTCAGTTGGTTTGCCGATACCGGGGGTTGAAGTTAAAATTGATAGACCGAATAATGAGTCGATTGGTGAAATATGCTGCCGCGGTCCGATTGTCATGCAGGGCTATTATAAGGATATAAAAGCAACACAGCAGGTTATTGATAATGAGGGGTGGTTTCATACCGGCGATCTCGGATATATTGATGATACGGGTTTTGTATATATTACCGGGCGCTGTAAAAATTTAATTGTAACCCATGGCGGAAAAAATGTCTATCCGGAAGAAATAGAGATGAAACTCAATAAGAGTCCGTTTATTCTTGAATCAATGGTATATGGTCAGGCGGAATCGGAAACAATTCAGGGTGAGCGGGTATGCACATTAATTGTGCCCGATTACGAAGCAATTGAAACGTATTCTGCGGAGCATATGATTCATTATGAAACTGATGAGGATATTGAAATGCTGATAAAGAGTGAGATACGAAAAGTATCATCACAGCTTCCGGTCTATAAACGTATTGTCAAATTTAGTTTGCATGCTGAACCGTTTCGTAAAACGTCAACGAAAAAAATAAAACGCTATTTATATTCGAGTACATTACAGAAGGTATAACAAACAAATTATCATATATTCGGTGCTGTAAGAATCACAGGAGTATATCGCCGGATGCAATGATTTCCGTTTTGCCTGATGCTGTTTTTATATGTACATGTCCGTGTATATCAACACGGCACAATACACCGCGTATTGTACGATCTGACGTTGCTGCAGTAATCATGCTGCCGATTCCGATAATACGTTTTTTCCATTCGGTATAGATATTATTTTTGCCGGTCGCGCTCTCAAGGATTCCGCTTGTTTCCAATTCGTCAAGTAATGCGGCGGTTAATGCCGGTCGCCATTCATTTTTTAAAAGCGATGAGGAGCCGGTGTTGTTTTTTATTGCTTCGGCGATTGATGTTGCCGGATAAGCAAGAGTTGCGGTATGGCGCGGTTTTGTATGCACATTAATGCCGACACCAATAATAACATAGTTAATAGTCGTTCCTGAAACACCGTATTCAAGCAATATGCCGGCACATTTTTTCCCATTAATTAGTATATCATTCGGCCATTTTATCTGAGCATTAATATTAAATTGTTTTTTAAGTGCACGGCACAATGCGGTTGAGGTCGCCATCATGATTAAATAACTTTCCGTTGCCGGCAATTTCGGCTGAAGAATAATTGAACAGTAAATATTTCCTTTCGGTGATACCCAATGTCGTCCAAGCCGTCCCCTGCCTTTTGTCTGCTGTTCGGCAATAATAACTAAACCATGTGCATATGGTTTTTGTATATGTGATACGGCATAGTCATTCGTTGAAGTGAGCGAAGAATAATGCTTGATATGATTGCCGATGAGTGTGCCATGACGGTAATAAGAAATTATTTCAGGGATACACATATCAGGCAGTGCGGCGATGGCGTATCCATGATTCCGAAGTGCGTTAATTTTAAAACCATTGGTACGCCAGTGATTAATGATTTTCCAAATCATAGAACGGCTGATGCCGAGCTGTTTGGCGATACGTTCTCCTGAAAGAAATCCGTCGGCATCTTTCAATAATTTAAAAAGTGCAACGGCATGAGAATTCATTATTTAAATGCCGCCGGGAGGGGTCGCCAGCTTAAAAAAGGACCCGCATCAAGCGTATAAAAATTTGATAAATCAGGAAATAGTAATGAGAACGAATGCATTTGCGATCGCATTCCGAGAATGCTCATTATACCGCCTTGTGACATTGTATATGCTTCCGCCGGCGGGAAATAAAGTACAATCGGTTCGCCATGAATACCTGCGCGGGTAGCAACGGCATCAATAGCTTTTTCCAGTCCTCCCATGGTATCAACGAGTCCGGCTTCTTGTGCTTGTAAACCGGTATAAATACGTCCCTGTGCGACTTCGCGAACTTCTTCATCAGTTAGTCCGCGTCCGTCAGCAACAATTTTTAAGAATCGTTCATAACTGTGATCAACCGAATGCTGAATTATTTCGCGTTCCGCATCAGTATACGGTGCGAGAATTGAACCAAGGTCAGAATACTGCCCTTTTTTAATTGTTTCAACTTTTACGTTATAATTTGATGCAATAACCGCAAGGTTCAATTTTTGATGAATAACACCAATAGAACCGCATATCGTGCAGGGATTGGCAATAATTTCATCAACCCCGCAGGATACATAATACCCGCCGGAAAATGTATATTGCCCGAATGAAGCAACAATTGGTTTATTAGAGTTCTTTTTAAATTCCGCAATTTCATTGTAGATTAAATCCGAACCGGTTACCGTTCCGCCGGGAGATTGAATACGCAGAACAACACCGACAACCTGCGGATTGTTTTGACATATATTCAGCCATCGTCTGATAGTTTGTGCACCGGTCGTAAAGGTTCCTTTAATCATATCCATAGTTGAGATGCCGCTGTGAATCATACCTTGAATGGGAATGACGAGGATTTTTGGTGATGTGCGCCATGATTCTTTATAATAGTAACGCCGTGATAAATCAACGAATGCGAATTTTTCCATTCGTTGTAATTTTCCTTTTGATACTGACCGGTAAATACGATGTGCAATCATGTCTTTAACGGTTGTCATATAGCCGGTACGGTCTATCATATGCATTTCAAGTGCCGTATCGGCATTGATGATGCCAGCGTTCAGTGCTGCATCAAAATCAAAACCGGTTCCGCCGCGATTTTTCATTACCGCCTGCTCAAATTGAGTATACATACTTGATAAAAGTTCTTTTACTTCGCGTCGTCCTTTTTCATTATAGGGGTCAGCCCACGGCATTTCATTTCCTTTATAATCACCTGCAGTAATCATTTCCATATCAATGCCAAGATCATTCATCGCTTCACGAATACGTAATGCTTGATTTGCAAACCCGAGATTCATTATTGATGCTTGCGGTGCCATTACAATGTCATCAGCATGCAGTGCAAGATAGTATTCATTGTTTGACGCATACTCATCAATATACGCAACAACATATTTATCTTCAGAAACCTCTTCAATTTTTTTAGCGATTTCTTGAATATACCCGCTGAGCCACGGTGATGCGGTTGGTTTTATTTTGACGATAACAGCTTTAATATCACGATCAATGCTGCATCGATCAAGTTGGTACAATATTAAGGTTACATTACCGGGGTCAGTCCCGCCGCCGCCGAAATAGGTTTGCGGGGTATAATCTTTTAACGCTCCGCCGATATTAATGATGCCGACACCATCATTGAGTGCCTGCATTGTTGAAGGGAAATAATCAGTATTAATCTCATATGCGGCATGTGTTTGATATGTTCCGTGAAGCCGAACACTGCGATAATGTAAACCGGAATACGCTGTTTTCCAGTATATTCCGGTATAATAAATACGATCATGATTATCATTTTGAAAATAGGTTGTAATTTCCAGTCCCCGGAAGGGTGAAAATATTAGGTGATACCGCAATTGCTTAAAATCCACTTTATGATGAAAATCACTGTCAACTGCAATGGTAAAAAATCGTTCAAACGGTTTAATGGCAATACCCGTATGATAGAACGGTTTGAGCTGCGCATGATCAATTATTGGTTTATTGATATGATCAATATTTAATCCGAAAGAAATCCAACTGAATGGACGGCTCATTAATCCCATACCGAAGGAATAAGTATTGTCATTATTACGCTGCATCCAATGATTATTTATTCCCAATGAATAACTGTCTGAAACCGGCAGGGCAATCGGCAGATAGTAATCACGATCAAGGATCCAGTTTTCATTTCGGAATTCGTTATAGCCGAATCCTGCAAATAACATTTTAAAGAAAAACCCTGAATTAATATAACGCTTGCCTTCATAACGCATTTCAAAGAGCATTGTTGAAGGCAGACGCAAACCAAGACCGGCTGGGTTGGTGTTGACACCGTATGCATTATCCACTAATGCAACAGAGTTTGGGTTAAAATAACGCAGTGCATCTAATGAAGAAAATCCGGCAATAATGATGAAGATGGTAATAATAAGTATTGAATATTTCATACAGAATCCTTTGAATATAGAATGGTACATATTTAAGTATGTTATAGTTGAGTATAATTCATATATATATACTCACGGTATTACATTCCTGTTTACTATACTAGATTTGGAACATAGCATTTCTTTGTAACTTTGTTAAGTCTTTTTACATTTTTTTAACGTGTATATCGTATCTGTTTTCAGGTCAATTGATATTCCAGGCAGGGTATAATATATCAGAAACGGTTTATGCAAAATAAACAGTCCCATAAGAATGATTGTGTCATTATAATAACATCATTGCATGCGGAAACTTGACAATTGGTAAACAAGAGTGTATTGTATTTCAGTATTAAATGTTTTTACTATTATTAAGTAATTTTACAGACAGCAGCGTGGAGAGGGAGCACTCATGGCAGATAAATTTACACAACGGGCACATACCATAATACGTGTTTTTGCGCAGGAAGAAGCAAAAAAGTTACATAGCCTTAAATTGGAAACAGAACATATATTACTTGGTTTATTACGTGAAGGTGAGGGGATGGCTGCAAAAGTGCTGCTGCATCTCAAACTTGATATAAGCCGCACACGACATGAAATAGAAAAACTCGGACGTCATGATGAAGATATTATTCAGCTGGGCGAAGCTGAGATGAGCGGACGAACCCGTAATGCACTTCATTATGCGAGTGAAGAAGCTGATATTCTTGGTCATCATTATATCGGGACGGAACACCTGCTGCTGGGGGTATTACGCGAGACGGAAGGTATTGCGGCTATTGTGTTGAATAGTCAGAATATTGCGTATGATTTAGTACGGGAGCAGATTTTAAAACTGCTAGGGAATGATTATACTATACGCAGTGTCAAACGAACAAAATCAAAAACACCGACACTTGATAATTTCAGTCGTAATTTAACAGAATATGCACGGCAGGGGAAAATTGATCCGGTTATCGGGCGTGATCAAGAAATCGGTCGGGTGGTACAGATACTGCTTCGTCGTACGAAAAACAATCCGGTATTGATTGGCGATCCCGGTGTTGGGAAAACCGCAATTGTTGAAGGATTGGCACAGCGGATTGTAAGCAAAGATGTTCCTGATTTATTGCTGGATAAGGAAGTAATTACCCTTGATCTTGCGGCGATTGTTGCCGGGACGAAATATCGTGGTGAGTTTGAAGAACGGCTGAAAAAAATTATTGATGAGATTAAACGATCCGATAAAAATGTTTTATTTATTGATGAAATACATAGTCTTGTCGGCGCCGGTGCTGCTGAAGGAGCGATTGATGCAGCAAGTATGTTAAAACCATCACTTGCACGTGGTGAGCTGCAATGTATTGGCGCGACAACACTTGATGAGTATAAAAAGAATATTGAACGTGACAGTGCATTGGAACGACGTTTTCAGATTGTTAATGTAAAAGAACCGACTATTGATGAAGTGAAGGGTATTTTAAAAGGGTTACGTGAACGATATGAAGCACATCATCATGTCTCCTACACTGATGCGGCGCTTGAAGCTGCGGCAAAACTTTCTCATCGATATATCGGCGATCGGTTCTTACCTGATAAAGCGATTGATGTTATTGATGAAGCCGGTTCTAAAGCCCGTCTGGCAATGGTTAAAAAGCCGGATAAGCTGAAAGAATATGAAAGCAAGATGATTGAGTTAAAACGGGAGAAAAAGGATGCGGTTGATAAAAATGAGTTTGAACGTGCGGGTGAAATTCGTGACCGTATAAATGAGTTGCGTGAAGAGATTGATGCATTGCAATCAAAATGGGATAAGCATTTACGTACAACAGAGATAAAAGTTGATGTTGATGATATCAATGCCATTATTGCAGTGTGGACGGGTATTCCATTAGATAAGCTTGCTGAAACTGAACAGGAAAAACTTTTGGAAATGGAAAATGTCCTGCAAAAACAGGTTATCGGTCAGAAGGAAGCAATTCAAGTGATTACCCGTGCATTACGCCGTGCACGAACAGGGTTGAATAATCCGAAACGACCTATCGGTTCGTTTATTTTTCTTGGACCGACCGGTGTCGGAAAAACATATCTTGCTCGAGTTCTTGCGGAGTTTATGTTTGGCAGCAGTGATGACCTCATCCGTATTGATATGAGCGATTTTATTGAAAAGTTTGCTGTTTCACGTCTTGTTGGCGCACCTCCCGGATATGTTGGATATGAAGAAGGCGGCTTACTCACGGAAAAAGTTCGCCGTAAACCGTATTCAGTTATTTTACTTGATGAGATTGAAAAGGCACACCCGGATGTTTTTAATATTTTACTGCAAGTTCTTGAGGAAGGGCAGTTGTCCGATAATCTGGGGCATGTTGTTGATTTCAGAAATACGATTATTATTATGACTTCAAATATTGGCGCCCGCATGATCAATGTTGATAAAGCATTCGGGTTCGTAGCGGTAACTGATGAGCAGGATGAATTTGATAATGTTAAAAGTGCGGTTACGAATGAATTAAAAAAATCATTTAATCCTGAGTTTTTAAACCGCTTGGATGAAGTAGTTGTATTTCATCATCTGAATCGGGGCGATCAGAAAATAATTCTTACGATTATGGTTAAAGAACTTCAGGAACGGTTGCGTGAGAATAATATTACGGTAACTATTTCTCCTGAAGCGGCAGAGTATATTTTGAGCAAAGGGTATAATAAAAAATACGGTGTGCGTCCGCTCCGTCGGGAAATTCAACGTTATATCGAAGACCCGCTGGCAGTTGAATTGTTAAAAGGCAATTTTTCAAATGGTTCATGTATTGATATAACGCTTCATGATGAAAAGATTGTTTTCGCAAAACACGAGAAAAAGAAAACAAAAGAGAAGAAACAATCGTCAAAAAAGCGGGAAACAAAAAAGAAAATAAAAAAAACGGAGCTTGAAACAAGCGTATGAAATGGTATTGCTCATTAATAGTGCTGCTTGTATTATTGTGTGTGGCGGTTACGGTTGCTGATACACAGGAATTGTATTCAACGGCGCGGGATTATTATAGCAAGCAATTATATGATTTGTCGTATCAGTTGTTTCGTGAAATTGTTCGCACGGCGCCGGATCATGATTTAGCGGATAATGCTCAATTTTATTCCGCACAATGTTTTTTCTCAAAAGGGGATTATGAACATGCATTAGCGTCGTTTATTCGTTTAAACCGTGATTACCCTTCAAGCGAGTTTTGTTCAAAATCCAGTTATATGATTGGTCAATGTCTGTATTATATGCAGAAGCATGAAAAAGCAATTAAGCAATTTGATCGCATGATTGATACGTACCCTGATGACCCGAATATTCCCCGCGCATATTTTAGTATTGGCATTGCGTATATGGCATTAGGCTGGAATCAGGAAGCGCTTGAACGGTTTGTTATCACAACAAATAAGTTTCCGAACACTCCGATTATTCCGGAAGTAAAGTTTCAAATAGCAGAAGCATACCGCCGTATGGGGGATAATGAAACGGCATTACGCTGTCTTGCCGAGCTGCTGCATACGGAGAATACTGCGGCTTCTGCTGAATCGGCGGCACGCATAGTATATGCTATTGGTGATATCCACTTTAAGGATGCACGTTATCGTACTGCTGCGCAATATTATTCCCGTGTTATGAATGAGTATCCGGGTGTTGTTTTTGCGCCACAGGCAACCATTGATTATGTACAGTGCTCTATTAAACTGAAAGACTGGGGAAAAGCAATTGAAGCACTTGAACAATTTAAGCTCCAGTATCCGCAGCATGCGCTTATTCCTGAAGTGTACTATCTTGAAGGCAAAGTACTGTATGAACAGGGCGATGTCGTTACTGCCCGCCGGCGTTTACGATATGCCTTTGATCATAACGAAGGGAATCCGCTCATCCCGCGTATTTATTTTCTCCTGCGGGAAATTTTACTTACTCATGAATCAATGGCGAAGGTGCTGGAGCTCGATGAATTAATGCGTCAGCGCAATCCGTCAATGGTGAATACGGTCAATCTTCAAATTGCACATTCATATCTATTACTAACAAATTATCAGCAGGCAATTAATGAGTATACGAAATTATTACGAAATCCGAGATTTGATGACCCTGACCTGCAAAGTGAAGCATTCTTGAATCGCGGAAAAGCATACTATGCCGTCCATGAATATGGAAAAGCAAAAAAGGATTTTGAATTGTGCCGGCAGAAAATTCTTCGCGGTCCGCGGTTTATTGAAGCGCATTTTTGGCTTGGCGAAACAGAAATGAAAACAGGTCATGCAGATACCGCATTACGCTATTATCAGTTCGTATATCGAGATGGCGGTATTGAATGGACCGATCGGGCTTTAAATGGTATTGGGCGGGTTTATTTTTCACAACAACAGTATGCTGATGCAATTGTACAGTTTCACGAATTAATTGAACGCTATCCGGATTCACGATTAGTGCCTGATGCATATTATGCATTGGGGGTTGCACAGTATAATATCGGTGAATACACTGATGGTGTCGGGAATTTAAAAATAGTGGTAGCGCGATATCGTCATGCAACGGTTTATTCTCAGGCATTGTATTATTTGGGGTTTGTCTTATATAAAAGCAGACATCAAACTGAAGCAATAACATATTTTAAACAATATCGGCAGGAATTTCCTGATGGTGCATACAAGGTTGAGGCATTATACTATATTGGCTGGTGTTATTTTAATAACCGAAAGTTCAACGATGCGCATACGATATTTCAGCAGCTTGGAAAAGAATACCCCTCACATGAACGGGCACCGGAAGCCTTATTTTCTGCCGGAAAATGCAGTTATAATATGAAAAAGTTCCGTCAGGCGGAAGAGCAGTATCTTGCAGTATATAATACCTATCCTGATACACCCGAAGCAGCACATGCGACGTGTGAATTAGCGAACTTACTGATGATGGAAAATAATCTTGATGCAGCACGTCCATGGCTGAAACGCTGTGCCGGTACTGATGTTACCGGTGTTACCGCACAGCAGTTTTATAATCTCGGCATACAATATCATGACAGCGGTAAATATATTGAAGCGGTATCAATGTTTAATTTTATTTTAAACAATTATCCTCAGCAGGATATTGCCGATGATGCTGCTGAACGTATCATTCGCAGTTATATTGCGATTGAGAACTATAACAATGCATTAGCGGAAATTAAAAAGTTTGAACAACGATTCAGAGATTCTCCGCTGATGGCGGATGTAGCGTTTTCTTCAATTAAATGTTATGCGGTATTGCAGCAATATAAGAATGTTATTGCACAAGGAGAAGCGTTTTTGAAAACATATACGGATTCTCCGTATCGGGAACAGGTGCAGTTATACGTGGTAACCGGTTATGAAGCAGAGAATAACTATGAACGGGCCGATCCGATTTGGCGTGAACTTACTGCTTCATCGGATGCTGCCGTTGCTGCGCGTGCGTTGCTCAATCTTGGGTTAAACGCGCTTACGCGTGGTGATTATACATCTGCGCTTGAACAATTCAGAAACACGATCACTAAAAATGTTGATGAATACACCGTTATTGCACAGTTTCAAACAGCGGAAATATTACGTGAGCAAGGAAAGTGTTCTGAAGCAATTCAATGGTATGTGAAAGTAGTGAAAGATCATCCGAAGATGACAACATATCATCCCGGTTGTATATACTGGACCGCATATTGTTTTGAGCGTCAAAATGATCGGCGGCGGGCAAAGTTTTATTATAACAAAGTCATTGCTGATTTTTCAGAAAGCCGATGGGCACGCAAAGCAGAAAGTGCAGTATTACGGGTGGAGCTTGAAGAATGAAGTACCGTATATGTATTAATATTATTATCGTCCTGGCAGGTATTGTCTTTGCCGGCGAGAGTGTTGACTTGCCGGGTGTTGTTGTTGAAGCTGAAAATACGTACAAACTGGGATTGCAGGATTCAGCGGAATATACAACAACGGTTAATACCCCGATATCCAATGATTATGAAGTGCTTAATACGCATGCAATTAAGGGGACAGGAAAAAAAACAAACCCGGCACATGATAATTGGAATGCACTTGGGCGGTCATCGGTTGAAGCGGCAGTTGGATTATATAATACAATTCATTTTAAAGTTATTGTGGGAATGCAGCAGCTCAGGGAGATTAAAAAGTCAGATATTCTTATTCAAGCGAATTACGCTGAAATGAATAATTTTATGACCAATGAAAGGGTAGTCAATAATTCATCATCGGGAAACCGTGATCTGCGACTTGATTATTTTTATCATTTTAACAAACGATGGGCAGTTGGTACGCGGATGCTGATGCATCAGCAAAAACACGGACTGCAGTATAATCAAACGTTTATTAATGAGCGTATGGATTTTAATCGTATTGAAATAGGGATGGATTCTTTTCTTTCATTTATACCACTGCGTCATATACAGTGGGATTTCGGCAGTGAATATAATGCACATGAATTAGATGGTATATATGATTCTGTTGATTCAATTAATACCGCATTCGATACCCATGCGGAGTATTCCATTGATTGGTCAGATATTAATGCATTTTCATCATGGTTTGATTTTCGATTTGATCGTCATGCACAAGGAACAAATTACGGACGATCCGTGAATGCTGCTTGTATGGGTGCAGAAGGACGGTTTTCATTATATCCGCGTTTTCGTCAGCGGTTATTTGGTTCTATCGCGTTTAATAATTATTATGCGCCGATATTTTATCCCGGTTTAGAGCTTATTTATTTTTGGAAATCATGTGCGTTCAGTACATTGGTTTCAGGATACTATGAATATCCGCAGTTTAAAGAATTATACATGAATACACCGGGGCGCTTTGAATACAGTGCTGAACTTTCACCTGAAGTGGGATTTATGGCATGTGGTGAAATACGGTGGCATTTTGGCAGGCGTGTATATATAACATCTGAAATTGCATATCATAATCGTGAGAATGCGCCGCTGCTTATTGGAACCGTACATGAATTATATCAGTATACGAATGGCAAATATAGTGATATATGCTATACAACAATGATAAAATGGGATATAACCGGATGGTTTCAATGTGCGGTGCAGTATATATATTATACTCCGGTCTCAATCAATCAGCCGTTTGAGTCCGTGGCATATCAGCCGGAACATGCCGTTGAACCGTCGATAGTATTCCATACACGCAGCGGCTGGCAATGGAAAACCGGATTGGAATATCAGGATACTATAACGATTGATTCATTATTACCGGCAGAAGACAGCAGTACTATTACTGAACATTTATTATTGCATTCACGTATGAGTGTTACTGTCGGGAAGGTGTTGGATTTATTTTTAGAAGGAAATAACCTTATGGCAGAACGGTATTCACGCCGCGGCGGCTATAGTGAACCGCAGCTCTTATTGAAACTTGGCATACGGTATTCGATGAATACATTTCAACCGAAAAAATTATAAGCTGGAGGAAAGACTATGACACTCGGTATGATGTTTTTACAGGCAGCGACCGCAGTCGGTGAAACGGCGTCAGCGGTCGGGGCGGAAGCTGCAGCACAAACCCGAGAAATTGCAGCAGCGCCGTCATGGATTATTGAAACCAATTGGGGCGGGATTATCATTGGTGCAATTTTTATTTTATCAATAATCGGCGTTGCGTTATTTTTAGAGCGGCTTTTTTTTCTTTCAAAAATTCGCACGAATACGAAAAAATTACTGACGCAAATAAAAATTGCTTTAAAACAGGATAGAATTGTTGAAGCGGTTGCGATTTGCAATAATGAAGGCGGACCGGTGGCAAATCTATTGAAAGTCGGCATTGAGAACCGTAAATTAAAACGGCGGGATATTCGAGAAATGATGGAGGACGCCGCATCAAGCGAACTGCCGAAACTTGAACGCGGCGTGGGAACGATTTCATTATTTGCCAAAATCAGTCCGATGTTTGGATTATTGGGAACGATTATCGGGATGATTCAGTTATTCGGTAATATGGCGACGCAGGGAGTAAACATGGTTTCATTATCCGGCGGTATATCAACGGCTCTTATTACCACGTTTACCGGATTAATTGTAGCAATACCGTTGCTGATATTTTATAACTTACTGACCGCACGAATTAATTTATTTGTGCATACGATGGAATCAGCAGCGGCGGAATTACTTTCTGTGGTGAGCACCCATGCCGGCGCCGGCGAATCCGGCGATTTGCATATTTAATAATAGTGATACAGATAGGATCGGCTTATGAAATTTAAACGCCGTTTGAACAATGAAACAGAACTGGATAATACACCGATGATTGATGTTGTTTTTCTGCTGGTTATTTTTCTTGCCGTTTCATCAATCTATGTTGTTGCGACAAGTATACAAATAAACTTGCCGGAATCACAAAGCGCGGATGCGCAGCCGTCTAAAGATATTGTCATTTCAATAATGGAAGATGGTTCAATGTTTATTAACGATGAAGCGGTTACAATGACCTCATTAGCACAAAAATTAACCTATGCAATGAATGCGGAAAACGAACGTTTTATCGTTATACGCTCTGATGGTGCAGCGAAAACACAGGAATTAATTGATGTTATGGATGTATGTCGTCTGGTCGGTGCAGATGGCGTGCATATTGCAGTTGAGAAACTTGAACAGCAAAGTATATATTAATATACCGAAACCGGTGGAAGTGTTATGAGTATACTTGAAAACTTTGATGCGGATATTGAAGCATTAAAAGAAATTGAAGAGCAGGAACAGCAGCGCAAGGGTATGACCTTGCCGAAAACGATACTCATAAGTGTACTTATTCATGTCGGAATACTGGCATGCGGCTATTTGTTACAGATTGCCCTGCCCATGGAAATTGAAAAAGAGCATGTAACGGAAATAACACTTGAGTTCAATAAAGAACGGATTGCTCCCGAGATTGCTGATCGTGTGATGCAGACAAAAGTTAAAAAAGAGAAAGCAGAATCATTACAGCGTGAACAAGCCGCTCGGGAAAAATCAAAACCGAAACCGAAGCGAAAGAATAAAAAATCGGCGACAGCGCATTCTTCGCCGCTGCATGACGATGCTGCCCTTGATCGCGGAGAGAGTGATGAAGCATATATTCCTGAAACAACGGAGGGGAGTAATATACAGGCAATTGAAGGTACGGAAACAGAAGAACCAATTCTGGACTTATTTGCAACGGGTGATGATGAAAGCGCTCCGGCAGAAACAGAAGAACACGATACCGCTGTATATCAGCACGGACCGGTGCAAAATATTGCTGAATTAGGATTAACGGCAGAACCATCCGGTCAGCCGGTATATCCGCCGGCACTGAAAGCACGGGGGATTGAAGGTGAGGTTGTTATTATGGTAACGTTTGATGCTTCGGGGCGTGCGGTTTTTGCAACAGTAAAACCGGGATATTCAAGCGGATATTTGGAGTTTGATCGGAATGCAACCGCATGGGCGATGGAATATCGTATCACTGCGCGACCGGCAGGCTCGCCTGATATACAAGGATATACTGCACCAATTACATTTCGGCTGCAATAAATTGCCGAAAAAATTATATCAATAAAAGGAAAAATATTCAATGTCAGTGATTGTACAAACATTAATGCAAGAACATATTTCTAATAGTATGGCAACGGCCGATGCTGCGGCAACAGGGTCAGGGATTGTGGAAATTATCAGAGTAAGTATTGCCGGTTTTATTCAGGGAATAACTGAATTTTTCCCGGTATCATCATCAGGTCATTTAACATTGCTGAAAACATTGTTTCATTGGCCGACGATTTCCGTTCCGGTTATTGTCGCATTACATGTTGGCACAACGATTGCTATTATTATTTACTTTTGGGATGATTTATCGCGAATGCTTAAAGCTTTCATTAAAATGCCGCTTGATTGGACACAGAGTGATGTTCGGTGGGTATGGCTGATTATCATCGTTAGTATTCCGACGTTTATTATAGCCGGATTTGTATCCTTATATGAAGACACTCTTTTCAATTCAAGTTTTCTTGTTGCCGGAATGTTGCTGTTTACTTCGTTGATATTATTTTTATCTGATACTGTTGAAAAAACAAATAAGTTTATTGTTGATATTCCATTAGGGCTTTTAGTTCTTGTCGGGATTGCTCAAGGATTTGCAGTTCTTCCCGGCTTATCGCGTTCGGGGGTAACGATTGCGGTGCTGTTATTTATTGGTGCACGTCGGGACGAATCAGCAAAGTTTGCATTTTTTATGGCGATTCCGGTCATACTTGCCGGCGGGCTCTATGAATTTGTTATGCCGTTCCTGAGTGGTTCTGAGACAATGAAGATTGCTTCAGCTGATATTCTGGGAGTCGTTATCGGTACCGCGATTGCTGCGATAAGCGGTGTTTTCGCTATACGATTGTTGCTCCCGCTTATTAAAAAAGCAAAACTTGTGTATTTTTCATTATATACTTGTATTATTGCGGTAATTGTATTTTTTGTGGAAATATTTTCAGCAGGTTCATAATAATAGCAACCATTGTGTAATAATACCGGTAATAATACCGGTGCCGGTTCCTATCAGAATTAATAACGGCATCAGTTCAAAAATCAGCGGCGCAAGTCCCAATATATATCGAGCAAGCAGAAGTTGCATAATATTAAATGTAACCGCACCAGTGACGCTGATACCGACAGCACTGACATTGTTTCGTAAAAGACTGATTATTCCCATACAGCATACGGCAATAATACTCCCGCCGCATCCGAGTATAAATCCCCCTGATAGAATAGAACCACGCAATACCGCAACGATAATTAATCGTAATAATGATATTGCAAAAGCACGTCGAAATCCCATGGTAATAATAATATACACTGTTATTGCATGTGAAATGCCGATTCGCAGCCATGGTAAGACCGGCAGAATGGGTATCATTGATTCAATAAAACCGATAACAACGGCTAATGCAAGAAAATAGGCAAAATGCACGTCTCGTGCAATACCGTTGCTTTGTTCAATTTGTTCACGAATTGTTACTCGCATGTTGCATCTGTCTTCATTGCTGAAGAAGGTGTTCCTTTCACGGCAATAATTGCTGCATTCGGTATACAGATAATTGATTCGCCGGGTTCAGCAATACGTCCTTTTTTAACACATAATTGCAGCGGGCATGTTGATTCGCTGATATAGGCATAATTAGAAACTATACAAACGGTGATATGATTGCGGTTATTGGTAAAGGTAATATTTGTCTGAGCGTTCAGCGGAACAATCACTGCAGGGTGGTTTTTACAATGAATGTATACAGACCGAGATTCATTGCGACTGATCGGGCGATAAATGAATAATCCTGCAGCACAAGCAAGAACGGCTATGATGATAATCCAATCACCCCATTTCATAATACCAACTCCGAATTATTGTTCATTGAATGCAATAGTGCAGCAAACATTATTATTAATACGAATTTCATATTTTGAATGAACCGGTACTGCACTGAAGACAAACGGTACTGCAGTAATATGGGCTTCTTCTTGAAGAATAGTATCTGCATACAAACTGATGGTGCATGGGAGAGACACGGTATTATTATGTAATGAAATACGTACGGTCTGTCTGCCGGAGGGTTCAATGCTTATTGACCAGCCGTTATTCAGAAATGATATTTTCCGCAGTGTTTGTTTTTCTTCCGTTGTGCGAACCTGTGGGGCGAGTGTTAAAATCGGATTTGGGATTGATGTTTTCAGTAAAACAAGTCCTCTGAGGGTGTTTTGCAGTACCAGCGATACCGGTTTAAGCGGTTTATTAGTATGTCGGATACTCTTTGGAAGCGGTGCAGGTTTTTTGCTCATTGAATGCATATCAGCGCGCAGTGCGATATATGCAGATAAAAACGTGTAATCATGGGTGAGTTTATTTTCAACGATCGTGCATTCTTCCGGTGAGAGTGTTTTATCGTAGTAATTTGCGAGCAGTATTTCTTCATCAGCTGAGAGATGTTTAGTGCTGACTGACAAAGCAGCATCGGAAATGAGGGCTGTTTGAAGGGTTGTTATTGTTTTTATAAGTGTTTGCAGATTTTTATCAGCAGCTGATTGTTTTTTAAGTCTCATAATTTCTTTTTGTGTTCCGTCAAAAAGGATACGGATAACAGTATCAAGAGAATAGGTCATATGAGTACAGCTCCTTCATTATTCTGAAGATATGATACTAAATGCTTACGTGCGCGTGATAAATGCTGTGAAACGGTATTTTCTTTGATATTTAATAAACGGGCAATATCACTGATTGAATATTTTCGGGAAAGCTTCAGCAATTTTTTTAAAAGCAGTGTGATCTGTTTGCGCCTTTTCTCAATACGCAGTTCAAGGCGGCAAATGTTTTTCTCAAGTGCTGCAGTTTCTGTTTGTGGTAAACCGGTGATATGAGCGGTTCTTAATGTATCGCTGCATGTATAGATTTCTGTTTTTGTTTTCTGCAATCGGTAAAATGCGGTATTTAAACGATCGCGAAGTATATTATAATGTTCAAGAGCAGAATCACTTTGTTCGGTCATGTGATTGATCGTCGTAATAACCTCTTGAATTGATTGATTGTTAAGTTCTGCGATGGTTTCGATATCTGATTGTTCAATTGAATAGTATTGCAGACGAAGGCAAATTCGTTCAAGAGGGGGTAATGCAGTAATTGCCTGTTGTACCGGTGAAACAGAGATTGTATCAGCAGCATTAAGAACCGGTGTATTGTCAGTATGTGCGCTTGGTTTGCCGGCAGCAATATAATTAAGTGTCTGTTCGTCAAAAATATATTCTTGTGATGATTCATAATGCAATCGCTGCCAATTACGCATGCGATTTCTTAAACAGACCGTAAACCAGGTAATAAATTGGGCTTTCATGGGGATATAGCGTGCAATCATTTCTTCAAAGTGCTCAATGATGTATACATAAAAATCACCTGCAGTATCTTCATCCATATGGTAAACCCGCATTGGAAAAGAATAAATATAGGGCGAGAGTTTTTCAATGAGAACGCTTTTGAGTTCATCCGAGCCATTATTAAATGTTTGAACAAGCTGTTTAATTTCTGTATCGCTAATATACATGGTATTCTTTGTACACTATAATCGGCATTATGGCAACCTTACCAGACGATGCGTGCTGCCGGATCACCGAAAAAACGATATAAGAGCCATGTGGGATTTCCCTTCTCCGCAAGTGCTTCACAAGCTTTGCTGTATGCCAGTCCGGGCAGTTTTCGTTGTAAGAGTATTCTATAAAAAGTTGTTACAAAATCCTGTTTTACCGGTTCAGGGAGCATGCCGATGATACTGATAAACGCAGCGCACCCGTTTTCCATAAGCAATTGCGCAGTCGTAGTCAGTGCTTTTGATGCGAATGCCGGTAATGTCGTGCAGGCGTTTGAGAATAATATTGTCGGTGCTGAAGGGAGTCCGGCAAATGCCGTTAACGGAAACCCCCGCTGACCAATTTTCCAGACCAGTGTTGTTTTTTTATTAACGGTGCCATGCCCGGCATAATGGACGATATCAGCATTATTCAATCGCATTAATAATTCACTTCTATTGAATTGTGTCGGATTGCGGAGGATCTGATTCGGTTTGTTGTAATGAGAAAGGATGTCGGTAATCGCGCGCGCTTCATCAACAACAGCGGTGTTTTCACCGCCTGTGCAGACGATAGTGTTGTTATGATGCGGGGCAAGTGATTCAAGCGACGGTTTACGGCGAATAGTTGGCAGCAGTCCAAGCCGTAATGATAATGCAAGCGGCTGCTCTCCACTCAGATGCCATGGAAGTTCAAGCAATGCGGTATCAGCGTTGATGGCGCAGTATTCATTACTTAGTAATTCATCATAGAATATCGGATCCTGCGGCAGTAATTCTTTCATCATTAGGCTACCGATTGTTTGTAATAAATTTTCGATTGCATAATTGCCGGTACTGATACGTATTATTAAATCAGTATGGAGTGAATGCAGCGTTGTAATGGTATCGGATGATATTTTTCTTGATGCTTCATAAATTGAGGTTATCGGGGAGGTACGGGTTAAAATATGATACAGTTTTCCATTAAAGTATTTTATAGTCCATATGTTTGCTTGTCGGACGGAATAATTAATTTCGGACAGTAATGATTTTAGTATATCATAGTGCCGCGATTGTATTTGTTGTGTGGTCTTAAAGGTATTATATTCAGGATGACGGTGCGTTATAACCGTAAACGGCAGTCCGCGCCGGAAATATTTAACCGGTTTCAATGTTACAAGCAGTTGTTTTTTTATACTGACGGAACGGAATGCGAGGAGCTGAAAAATACCGTACACTTTTCCGAGTGTTATGACTGAAAGGTATATTTTATCTTTCGGGGTGATGGATTCTAATAATGATCGTGATTTAGAAGTATTGGGAAGCGTAATAGTAAATGTCGTGCAGCAAAGTGTCGGGTTAACGTTTTGTAACGACAGTGTATATGCTTTCATATATACATGATACTATAGTTGAAAGTGCTTTCATTTTCCAGTATTATGTTTAAAATTTCAACAATATGTTTACAGAAAGATAAGGGAGAGTATGCCGCATCATAAAAATAAGAAACACTGCCTTGCGGATGTTCAAAACAGTAAAGATACCCGTAACATTCCGATTGATAAAGTCGGGATACGCGGGCTGAGTTATCCGATAACGCTGATGGATAAAAATTATCATCAGCAGTCAACCGTTGCGACTATAAATATGTATGTTGATTTACCGCATGAGTTTAAAGGTACGCATATGAGTCGATTTATTGAAGTGTTAAATCAGTATCAACGTACAATTGATATTCACGCTATATCTGAGTTGCTGCTTTATATAAAAGCAAAATTGAATTCAAAGAGTGCGCATGTTGAATTGCATTTTCCGTATTTTATCGAAAAGAAAGCACCGGTTACACAATCACCGGCATTGCTTGATTATAATTGTCGATTAGTTGCCGGTATTGATTCAAATAATATATCGGAAACGACATTAACCGTTGATGTTCCGGTTACCTCATTATGTCCCTGTTCACGAGAAATGAGCGAGCACGGTGCCCATAATCAACGAAGTATTGTTACTATATCAGCATGTTTAAATTCATTGGTATGGATTGAAGAATTAATTGCATATGCCGAACAATGCGGCTCTGCTGAAGTATATGCGCTGCTGAAACGTGCGGATGAAAAGTTTGTAACCGATTACGCCTATGACCATCCGCGTTTTGTTGAAGATATTGCCCGTGAAGTGTCGGTACGCCTGATGAACGATAATCGTATTGATCGGTTTTCTGTTTCAGTTGAAAACTTTGAAAGCATTCATAATCATAATGCATATGCATTTATTACACGAGATAAGAAAAAACAACAGCCTTAAAAAGGAATACTGACTCCGCAGTAAAGCAGTACGGCTGATAATGAGAATGATACCGGTGTGATATTTCGTACAGCAGCGGTATTTTCCAGTACTGTTAATTGCTGCGCATCAACCCATTTCCAATGATAATAATAGGTGTCGGAAACGGGGCTTTTTTGTTCGTAAGAATATAAAACAACCTCCTGATGTGTAAAACCAAATCCTTTAAAACCGGAAACCGTGCCTATTTCTCCAAGCACTCCGCAATTAAAATTAAGAATGGGTGAGATGATATATTCCGCGCCGATACGTATTCTTCCGGATACCGCATACGCATGTCCTTTTTGGTCAACCTGAGAATAGGCAATACCCTGACGTGAATCTTCAAATGCGGTTAACCATACTGTTGTACGTGATATCAATGCGCTTGTTTCACACTCAAGTTTCCATGTATCGGATACGGGGAACGTCATTCCCAGTCCTATGGGAATGCTCATTTGTGTAACATAAAAATCAAGAACGAGAAAATCTTTATAAACACCGTCCCACCATGCATCATGGCTGTATGAAAATGAAGTTTTTTTATATCTTTTTCCTGCAAGTCCGATAGTTATGAAGTGTTTTTTTTGCAGTGATATATGATAATCAAATTCAACGGCAAGAAAAGTATGTAATGATTCCGAAGATGTATGTATTGCTGCCGGATTGAAAGAGCGCGTATTTGTTTTCCAGATTTCCTGTATGAATTGTATGTCATTTTCCTGCCGTTTGTCCCATTCGGGTTGATTTCCATATCCCGGTCCGACATACAACGATACGGTATTAGCCATACCGGTATTTATGATACAGAAAAAAATAATATTAACACACAGGAAAAGGAGGTGAGTATACGGGGTTAGTTTTTTAATTAATGCAAAGAATACTGTCTTCATTATCGTTGATTAATACTATCGTTATATGCTAATCGAACACCGTATGATGCAGACAAAAATTCAAATAAATCATCAAGGGTGTTGAATGCTTTATCATAAAACTCAATACCGAAAGGACTGCCTTCTTCTATATAGGCATACACTTTTTTTCCGAGTGTTTTTGCCAGACGCATTTCAGCAGCAACACCAAGACTACGTTCATTGACCGGATAAATAACAACGACAAAATCACTTTGTGTGATGAAGGTATAATCACGAATAACGGTATCGTCTTCAATAAACTTTCTATCCAGATTTTTTAAAGTGAATGCAGGGTCTAAATCCTTAATGGTTAACGGATCAAAAACAATAAAACTTTTTCTTAATACATCACCAATATGCTGTAAATCGGTAAAGAATTCCGGCTTGGTTTTTTCAATATTGGTGATAGGGTAACTTAAGTACATTTTATGCATATATTGGTTAAAGATAAGATTAAATAATGTTTTCGCAGATTCATTTTTTGATATAACATAATGCGGTTTTCGTTGGAACTGTGCCAGCGTTTGAGAAACAAAGATCTCTTCATCACGCCATAACAGCACTTCAAATGGTTCAAGTTTGCCGCGCCACTGCGGTGAGTTTTGTTGTCGTTCGTGAACAGACTTAATATTATCAATAATAGTAATATATATATCAGGTTTTAGTTCCTGCAGTTGACTGACGTCAAATGCCCGCATGAGAAACTTATTCCAGCGAAAGCATGATGCGGTAAGAATAATATTGATATTATTCGGATTCATTTTCAGCATAATATCTTTTATTGCAATAGTTCGTAGGTAGTCAAGCAATGGTGGACCGACGTCGAGAATTCTCCCATCAGTTATCGGATGTCCGATTTCAGCAGCTGCATGATACATTGTATCACCAAGATGATAAATATCGAGAGTTTGACCTTTGTCGCGGGCAATATCCTGTACTTCATTAATATATTGTTGTTTTCCGCTGCCGCTGATACCGGTTATAAATATAAGCATGCAATGATTGTATCGTGTGAAATATTCTCTGTCAAACTTGAATTGATTTAATAATGGAAATAATAAGAAAATTATTATATATATAATTGCTGATAAAAGACTATACAGTTACAAAACAGTGAATATACTTATACGAGGTATGTATTGCAATGAGGCAGCGGTGATTCAATAATGATATTTTCAATGAATATGACAATGCTTATTAATCCTGAAAAAAAAGTTGATGCTATTCTTAAAAATACTACCATTGCCGGTTTATTCTGTTTAGTAGCAACCGTTCCGTTTTCCGTGTCATTTGCAGAAATCGGACTCGGGATTGCTTTATTTGCGTGGCTGGGGCGGGTGTTTTTTACCGGACAGGTTAAAATAAAGCGGTCAGTTATTACAATACCGTTATTAGTCTTCATTGGTGCAGCGGTTATTTCATCATTATGTGCGGAATATCCGTTTGAATCATTATATGAAAATAGATTTTTATTATTATCAGTCATTGTCTTTATAGTGCCTTCGACATTAGACAAGAAATTATTTTCTCAATTAGTCTCAGTATGGGCAATTGCAGTCATTATTGCCGGTGCATTTGGTGTTATACAAATGTTTACCGGCATTGACATTGTTCATTACCGCCGTCTTGCGGCAATATCAGTATCGGAATCGCTGCAATTATTTCAAGCGCACGGGACGTTTGATTTACATCTTACCTATGGCGGTTCGCTTGCTTTGGCATCGCTTTTTCTTGGCGGCGCTCTATTATCAGGATTTTCACGAAAACAACGTATTCTGCTGTTATGCGCCGGTATTATCGGATCATGCGGTGTTATTGCCTCGTTTTCACGCAGTGCGTGGTTAGGCTTTTTAGCCGGATTTACTGCACTTGGATTTCTTACGGATAAACGATTTCGATTTATAATAATCGTCATTCTTATTATTGTGTTGTTGTTATTTGCATTAATAGTGCCATTACGCGATCATATTAATACCGTTTTTCAGGAAGCACGTTCCGGTGAACGTCAGTATATTTGGCGTGGTGCAATGGGGATGATTCGCGATAATCCTATTTGCGGTATTGGCAGTGCTCATCATATTAAGAATTATTGGAATTATTTCACACAAGCACGGCGCAGTGATCCAACAACTGCATTTTTTAAAATTGTTGCCGGACTCAACGGAGATACCGAGTACGTAAAATATATTCGGATTACGACCGACCTGAATAATGATTACTTGCGTCTTTTTCATCACCCGCATAATGATTTTTTAAATAGTTGGCTGATTGGCGGTATACTTGGTTTTATCAGTTATGTATGGTTGTTAACGGCATTTATTTGGAAAGGGATACAGTTATTCAGCATATCGGTTAAATCAAAGAATACAGCGATACGAAAACAATCATTTTTTCTTATTTCCGGCGTAAGTGCAATTATTGCTCATTGTATAATGAGTTTAGGACAATGCTATTTTATTGATGATGAGAATGCATTAGCAATATGGCTGGTTATCGGCATGACGGTGTATTGTATGCAATCGTGTGCTCCTTATACGGAGAAGGCTATTAAATCGGTATAAGTATTTTCTTGACGGGGGTAAAATATACGTTATTATGCTCTCTCAAAGTATAGTCGGGACAGCTTCCCAATACGGATAGACAATTATATTAATAATCGTATGTATATCAAAACAACAATGGTTTAAAAAATAGTATGCTTGGAATATTTACCGATACATTTAAATACCGCGATTTGATTATCAGTATGGTTCAGCGGAATATTAAGAAAAAGTATAAACGCTCTGCTATTGGATTTATATGGTCATTTTTAAATCCGCTTATCATGATGATAATATACACCGTTGTGTTTACCTATATTTTTATTCCCGGACGGGGTGAAAATTTCCATATAATGCTGTTATCAACACTTTTTCCATGGATGTTCTTTTCAAAAGCCATTGTCGGCGCTTCACAATCATTAGTGAATAATCATATGCTTATTCATAAGGTATATGTGCCGAAAACAGTATTTCCGCTCACGAGTGTGCTTACGGAACTCATGCATTATATATTTTCCCTTGTGCCGATGGCATTAATTTTGTTGTTTACGTATCTTCATTCCAATGGTGAATTTAAACTGCAATGGAGTATGCTCTATGCCCTTCCGTTAATGGCATGTGTGTTTATTTTCACTATGGGAGTATGTTTATTCGTTTCAGTTGTCTCTGTCTATTTGAGGGATTTGCCGTATTTAATTGAAGTTGGCATTCCAATGCTTTTTTACGGGTCACCAATTTTATGGAGTTATAAATGGGTTGCTGACAGTAGCGGGAAACTGTCAAAATATGTTCAGTTAAATCCGTTATATCATTTATTTGTTGTTTTTCAGAAATCAATATTTTTTAATGAAGCAATAACAATACATGAGCTGATTACGATAATTAGTCTCAGTGTTCTGACGTTTATATTCGGATTATTAACGTTTGCATTACTGAAACGTAAGATACCATATTTATTATAATGGGGTAATGGTGAAAAAAACAGCAATTACAATAAATAATGTTAAAATAGAGTTCTCTTTATTTACACAAGGGCTGCCGAGTATCAAAATGCTTTTTATCGAGCTGCTCAAAGGACGCTCCATACTGACGCAGAGAAAGTTTGTTGCATTAGATGGGGTTTCATTTAAAGTGCCGTTCGGAGAGACAATTGGAATTATCGGTCATAACGGCGCCGGAAAATCGACCATTTTAAAAGTCATTTCAGGTATATTTGAACCAATAGAAGGAAGCGTTTCCGTGAATGGGAAAATTGCTCCTATTATTGAACTGAACGCCGGATTTGACGATGATTTGACGGGACGTGAAAATGCGTATCTTAATGGTGCATTACTTGGTATGAGCAGAAAAGAGATGGACGAAAAAATTGATGCAATTATTGATTTTACCGGACTGCAGGAATTCATTGATGTGCCGTTAAAAGCATATTCAAGCGGCATGAAAATTAAGCTTGGTTTTGCTGTTGCAACGGAAGTGAACCCTGATATTTTAATTATTGATGAAGTATTGGCAGTGGGGGATGTTAATTTTCGTGAGAAAAGTTATCAGCGTATTAAAAAATTTAAGAAACAAGGGAAAACGATTGTTTTTGTTTCACATGATCTTGATGCGGTGAAAAAGTTTTGCAGCCGTGTTATCGTTTTGCATCATGGGAAACTTGTTTTTGACGGATCACCAATAGGCGCAATTAAATTATATCATAAAATAATGCTGAAGGAACAGTAACCGCACTGTATTTATAGATATTAATTACTAAAATATCATTAGTATACATACCTTTTATATACTGAATATCAATAGCTGAGTGATTACAATAAGCAGTCTATTATATATAATCAGCTTTTAATACTATTACTGCATTAAAAATGTTCAACAATAGCGCGCGCATATGCCGAGCAGGCGATCGGATCGACATTCATATGTTGTGCGAGATCATAGGTTACCTGGCGGGCTGCTATGGTATCTTGAATGCCTTTTTGTATTAACTGTGCCGCTTCATTCCAATGCATATATTCGAGCATCATGACTGCTGAAAGTATTAAAGAAGAAGGATTGATGGTGTCTTTTCCTGCATGTTTCGGTGCAGTACCGTGTGTTGCTTCAAAAAGCGCTGTGCTGGTGCCGATATTTGCACCGGGAGCAAGTCCAAGCCCGCCGATCTGCGCTGCAAGAGCATCTGAAATATAATCACCGTTAAGATTAGGTAATGCCAGAACGGCATAGTTTTCAGGACGAGTTAAAATTTGCTGAAGCATATTATCCGCAATACGATCTTTAATAACAATTTTTCCTTCGGGTTGTACGCCATTATATGTATTTATAAGCTCATCTTCAGTAATGGTTATATCAGAGAACTGTTCCTGTGCGCATTCATACCCCCATTGCTTAAATGCCCCTTCAGTGTATTTCATGATATTGCCTTTATGGACGAGGGTAACTGACGGATAGTTATGTTCATGTGCATGACGGATTGCCGCAGCGACAAGACGTTTTGTTCCAAAGGGGCTTATTGGTTTAATACCGATACCGGATTCAGGATGAATGCTGTCGCCGAATTCTTTTTTAATAAATTCAATTATTTTTTTTGCTTCAGGAGAATTTGATTCCCATTCGATACCTGAGTATACATCTTCAGTGTTTTCTCGATAAATAACCATATTTACTTTTTCGGGATGCTTAACCGGTGAAGGAAGGTTGGGGATATACGTAATAGGGCGGACACATGCATATAAATCGAGTACTTTTCTAAGATGTACATTTAATGACCGAAATCCCCCGCCAATAGGTGTTGTCAGCGGGCCTTTTATTGCTATTACAAATTCTTTTATTGCAGCAATTGTGTCATCCGGCATATAGGTGCCATACTTTTTATATGCTTTATCGCCGGCATATATTTCCATCCAATGGATAGTGCGTTTATTATGATATGCTTTTTTAACGGCAGCATTAATAACAAACTGCATTGCAGGGGTGATATCAACGCCAATACCGTCTCCCTCAATAAATGGGATAATAGGATTGTTCGGTATTGTTAGTATAGTATCTTGAACGGTGATTTTTTCTCCGTCAGATGGGATCGTAATAGTATTATATTGCATAGTGTCTACTCCGTTATCGTTCGAATGTAATTAAGTGCACTGCCGGCTTTAAACCATGCTATTTGAATGGCACTATACGTATGATGAAGAATCATAGTGTTTTTTGAACCATCGGCATGGTATACCGTCATGGTAACCGGATTATCAGGGTTAAAGTTCTGTAGTGCAAATGAGAAAGTGTCGTCCTCAAGAATACTGTTATATTCTTCAGGATTTTTAAAGGTAAGAGCAAGAACTCCTTGTTTTTTTAAATTTGTTTCATGAATACGAGCAAATGATTTTGCAATGACAACGGCAACACCTAAATGTCGTGGTTCCATTGCCGCATGCTCCCGTGATGAGCCTTCACCGTAGTTTTCATCACCGATAATAACACTGTGCAATCCTTCTTTTTTATATGCACGTGCTACAGCGGGTACGGAATCATAGCTTCCTGAAAGACGATTTTTAATCGTATTTGTTTTTCCATTAAACGAGTTTTCAGCGCCGATTAAAAGATTATTCGAAATGGCATCAAGATGTCCGCGGTATTTCAGCCATGGACCGGCTGGTGAAATATGGTCGGTTGTGCATTTCCCTTTTATTTTAATCAGTAAAACGGCATCGTGTATATTTGAACCATCCCATGCAGGAAATGGGGTAAGCAGCTGTAGGCGTTCTGAATGCGGAGAGACGGTAATTGCATAATCATTATTATTGTTATTAGGCAGAATACAGTTATCAGCGGATGCAATAAAACCGTTTTGTGGGAGTATATCACCAACCGGAGGTTCAAGCATGACGGCATTGCCGTCTCTGTCAGTGAGCGGATCCGTTATAGGATTAAAATCAAGTCTGCCGGCTAAGGTGAGTGCCATGACCATATCAGGTGAAGCAACAAAAGCATATGTATTTGGATTGCCGTCAGCGCGTTTTCTGAAATTGCGATTATACGAATGAACAATAGTGTTTTTCTGCTCAGGGTCATCTGTTGTACGATTCCATTGACCAATACAGGGACCGCAGGCATTTGCCATTATCTGCGCACCGTTTTTTTCTAATAATGCCAACAGACCGTCACGTGCAGCGGTATCGTTGACTAGTGATGATCCCGGTGTAATCAGCAATTCAGCATTAAGCGGAATATTTTTTATATTAGCTTGTTGTGCAAGTGAAGCGATGCGGGAAAGATCTTCATACGAAGAATTTGTACATGAGCCGATTAAGCCAACTGCAATACGTTCAGGAAAGTCATTTTCTTTAACAGCGTCTTTTAATGAGCCGAGTGCCCATGCGCGATCAGGAGTAAATGGCCCATTAATATACGGCGTTATATCTGATAAATTAATTTCCAGTATAGTGTCATAATGCTTTTCAGGGTATGCATATACAGCATCATCGGCGCGTAAATATGCTGCATTATTTCGTGCTGCATCAGCAATGTCTTTCCGATGAGTTGCTGCAAGAAAAGCAGCGATGCTTTCATCGAAGGGGAAGAGTGATGTTGTTGCGCCGACTTCAGTTCCCATATTGCAAATAGTTGCTTTTCCGGTTGCTGAGAGTGTTGCTGTTCCCTTGCCGAAATATTCAAGAATATATCCGGTTGCGCCTTTTACTGATAGAATGCCGGTAAGGTGCAGGATAATATCCTTTGCTGATGCCCAGCCGCTTAATTGCCCGATAAGCTTAATGCCCATGACTTTTGGAAACTTTAATTCCCATGGTATTCCGACCATTACATCAACAGCATCCGCTCCGCCGACACCAATAGCTCCCATCGCCAGCCCGCCGGCATTGGGTGTATGAGAATCAGTGCCTATCATCATGCCGCCCGGAAAGGCATAGTTTTCAAGAACAATCTGATGAATGATTCCGGCACCGGGTTTCCAGAAGTCTATTCCATATTTTTGACATACTGAAGCGAGGAAATCATAGATCTCTTTATTGTCATGTAATGCGGTATTTAAATCGGTTTGAGCATTACAGCATGCTTTAATGAGATGATCACAATGTACACTTGACGGGATACTGACAGTATTTTTTCCGGTTAAAATAAACTGAAGGAGTGCCATTTGTGCGGTTGCATCCTGCATGGCAACACGATCAGGTTTCAGATTAATATATGCCTCACCGCGTTTGTAGCATGTTGTATCGGATATATCAAAGGTGTGGGCATAGAGTATCTTTTCCGCATAGGTCAGCGGTTGTTGTATGTGCTGCCGAATGGTATCAATACGAGAAACCAGTTGTGAATATACGTCGTTAATCATGAAAAATCCTTGTATGCGAGAGTGTACTTATTGAATATAATCGCTGCATGCTATAATTTGATAGCATCCTCAAATTTCACATCAAATGCAATGATTCTGATAACGTCATCATTTTTATCCCAAATGGGTGCTGAGACGGTAATACATAATCTGCCGGTGAATCGTGAGACATATAAATCAGTAACATGCATCTTCCCGTCATTCAGCGGTGCTTTAAACCAATCACAGGAAGTAAAGTCAGCTTTCGTAAAGCTCAAATATTTATCTTTATCACGAACCAAAGTGATATTATGCACAATGCGCCGCCCTTCAGTATCGGTCAGCATAATTAACTGAATAAAGGGATTCGTATTGATGGTATTAAATAAAATTTCCTCAATACGTTTCTCATTATGCGAACGAATTTCCTTATTCGCCTGAAGCTCTTTGATGATTTCTTCTGAAACCTTATAGACCTTTTCCTTCAGTCGATCGAAATCACTTTCAAAATATTCAGGCAAAAACTTTCGTGCTAACCATGTCATTTCCTCATCAGATATACCGGTTGTTCTGCCGTATTCATATTGGTCCATAGTCCATTCGTAAATCTTTTTAACGCCGGGATGATGTTTATCAATTTTATCTTTGGCGGAGACATTCAATTGTGCATTCAGCCACCATGCGATTCCGGCAACACCGGACTTATCCGTGATAAGAACGCCAATCGGACGTTTTAGGTATTTATTCGTATCGAAAATATTATATATCTCTTCGTTTTTAATAACACCATCTGCATGAATACCGGCACGGGTAATATTGAAGTTTCTTCCGACAAACGGATAGTTTGAGGGTATCGGAAAGTTTATCTTTTTTGAGAAATAATACGCCATATCGGTAATAACGGTTGTATCTAATTTTGGGTGCTGGCCTTTGATTGCCATATATTCAAAAACAAGAGACTCAATAGGTGAGTTTCCGGTTCGTTCACCGGTGCCGAATAATGACCCGTTGATGGCACTGCATCCGTACAGCCATGCAGCGACGCTATTGGCATGAACTTTATGAAAATCATTATGACCATGCCATTCAAGCAGCTCTGAAGGTACGCCGCCTTCCGTAATGATCGTATGCATCAGTTTTGGTACTGAACGGGGCAGGGTTGAAGTTGGATTTGGATCGCCGTACCCCATGGTATCGCAAAGCCGAATTTTAATATCAATATTGCTTTCATCACGAAGTTTCATTAATTCTTGTGCAAACGGCAATACAAAACCATATATATCAGCACGGGTAATATCTTCAAAATGACAGCGTGGTTTTACACCGACGCTTAATGCTTCCTTGACGATGCCAAGATATCGATCGAGTATTTCAGCGCGATTACTTTTTAATTTTAAAAAGATATGATAATCTGAGGCGGATGTTAGAATACCGGTTTCTTTTAATTCCATTTGTTTGACCAGCTGGAAATCTGATTTGACCGCACGAATCCATCCGGTTATTTCAGGGAATAAATGACCGAGTTCCTGACATTCACGTACGGCTTGCCGATCTTTATCGCTGTATAGGAAAAACTCACTTTGCCGAATAATTCCCGATCCGCCATCAAGTCGTGAAAGCATATCATATACATCAACAATTTGCTTCACTGAAAAAGGCGGACGAGCTTGTTGTCCGTCTCGAAAGGTTGTGTCCGTTATCCAGATTTTTTCCGGCATATTCATCGGGACAATAACGTTATCGAAATACAAACGAGGTGTCTCACTGTACGGGAATGTATCTCTGAGTAAATTCGGTTCCATAACATTGACCAAATTATGTTTGTCAATGCGTTTTCGATTGATTTTTTCTTTTACCATGTTTTTTATCCTTAAAATATTTATTTTATTCAAAGTGCATTACAGCAAATGGATTGACGCAGCGCCCGTTCCGACGAACTTCAAAATGCAGATGCGGACCGGTTGTGCGTCCGCTGCTGCCGACATAACCGATGATATCTCCTTGTGATACAAATGCACCGCGGTTAACCGCAATTTTACTGCAGTGTCCGTATAAAGTAGAATACTCACTATTATGCCGAATAATAATACAATAGCCGTAGTTTCCGCGTACTCCGGTAAAGACAACTTGACCGTCATAACAGGCTTTAATCGGAACACCATACCAGCCGGCGATATCAATGCCGCGATGTAATGAGCGTTTGCCGGTAATCGGATGAATACGCCACCCATATCCGGAAGTGATTCTGCCCGGGCATGGTTTTAAAAACTGTAATCCGAGTTCTTTGAGCATTTTATCAAGGGAGTAATGTGCTCCGGGGATAAATATGTCATGCCCGATAAGTGCCTGTTCAGTAATAGTGGGCGGCAGTGTATTTACCGCAATAATAAACTCGGGAGATATATCAAACTCTTTCGCTAAATCGGCGAAGGTATCACCATCTTGTATGGTATATAGTACACCCTGCATATTCGGAAGTGATATATGCTGTTTCGGTCTAATATAATGTGCATTCTTTAATTTATTGCAGCTGAGAATTGAATCAAGACTCAGGTTATTGCTAATGGCAATTTTCCATAAACTATCGCCTTCTTTAATTTCATATGAGTTTAATTTAAAAACGTTTTTTGACTGATAGCGGGCTTGAATAGTGCTGCCGAGGGATGAAAAATGAATACTCACATAAAGAATGAGCAGCGCTAAAAAAAATGTAAGTAAAGAAAGTGCTGTTCGGCGCCATTTTCCGGGCGCCCAGTACCAGTGACTATACATGATAATTCTATATCCTTAATGCGTTAGTGCGTAATAAATAACATTTACACCCATTTGCAGTGCTTTTGTTCGTACGGATTCCGGGTCATTATGAACGCTTTCTTTTTCCCAACCGTCAGCAATGTCAGAATTGAACGTGTAGTAACATACCATTCGACCTTCATAAAATAAACCATACCCATGCGGCGGCCCTTTATAATGTTCATGTACCTTCATCAACCCTTCAGGAAATGAATATCGGCAATGATAAATGTCATGCGAAGCCGGCAATTCAATGAAATCCAGTTCGGGAAATACTTTTTTCATTTCTTTTCTGAAAAATGTATCCAATCCGTAATCATCATTACAAAAAAGAAAGCCGCCCTGTGATAAGTATAACCGCAATCGTTTCGTTTCTGCCGCATCGAAAAATAAGTCGCCATGACCGTTGATAAAAATGAAAGGGTATAAGAATAAATCATCATCGGTCAGTCGGACTATTTTTTCTTTCAATGATACAGTAAGAGGGGTTTCACGTCCGGTAAACCGGAGCAGATTACGAACTGCATTAATGCATGAATACCAGTCCCCCCCTCCTTGAAATTTTACAACCGCCAGAGTAAAGACAGCCTCACCGCTGTTGATATTTGCCATAATCGGCGGTATTACTAACAATGCAATACCGATGCAACTATATATTAATAAAAACCGCTTTTTCATCATTGACCTTTGCCGTTGTTTATTGACGGATAAACGTTTAAAAGTTCAACTGCCTGCCGAAGCTGCGGGTCGAGCTGCAGCGGGAGAGTCATTGGACGTTTTTTGCCGGTCATTGCAGCATTATAAATAGCTGCTTTCAGAGAATAATCAGTGAAGTCGTACCCGGCATCGTGCAATGTTGCTGTTAATGAACGATAATCTTTATCAGTATAATTATTTGAATAGGTTGCCATGAAGTTTGAGAATGCAGTATCGGATTGTATTTTATGTATTTCATCCTGTTCATGTTTTGTCTGCTGCGGCCAGGGTATCGTAATGTCCGGTGTTAATCCTATTTTATGAATACGCTGACCGGCGGGAGTGTAGTAATATGCTGTTGTGATTCGTATATGATAATTATCCGGCAAGGCTTCAACTGATTGAACCGATCCTTTACCGAACGATTTCTCGCCGATAATGACTGCCCGATGATGATCCTGCATAGCACCGGCAAATATTTCTGATGCAGAAGCACTGCCGCGATTTATCAGAACGACCATTGGTTGTTTTGCACAGGAGGCAGATGGATGGGCATAATATTTTTTATTATCTATTCCGCGGCGACCTTCGGTATACACAATAATGCCGTTGGTTAAAAACTCATCAGCAAGATTAATGGCAACATCAAGACGACCGCCCGGATCGTTGCGCACATCAACAATAATTCGATTAATGCCTTTCTTACGTAAATCAGTGATACCATGTAACAGCTGTGATTGACTGTTTGCCGCAAAAGTTCGAATACGAATATATCCGATATTTGATGTTATTGTATCTGTCTCTACAGTCGGCAAATCAATACGGTCGCGTGTGATGAGCACATCAAAAGTAGTGTCCTTGCCGGGGCGGTCAATAGTAAGCTGAACCTGTGTCCCTCGTTTTCCCCGTAACGTTTTGACTGCTTCGTCTATTGAAATGCCAATAACGTTCGTGCCGTTTACCTTGACAATTCTATCTCCTGCTTGCAGCCCGACTTTCCATGCCGGAGCGCCCTCAAACGGTGAAATAACGGTTAGATACTTTCCATCAGTTATTTCAATAGATATTCCGAGTCCTTCGTATTCACCGGTTGTTTGATCTATCAGTGTCTGATAATCCTGCGGGGGGAGTAATGAAGTATGCGGGTCATCGAGAACCTGAATCATTCCCTTTGCGGCACCGATGATAAGCTTTTCTGCATCAAACACTTCAACATATTGATCAAGAATCATATGATACACTCTTTCAAAGAGTGCAATATGCTTTTTTGAATTATTTGCACTTATACGTTTATTTGAAGCAATAAAAAATAATACCATTGATAAGATTATGGTAATGGTAATCCAGAAAATCCGTTCAGATACAGGTAATGTTCGACGCATGGTATAACCGTTTTTTATAAATATAAATGAAACAATACTGTTCAAAACAATAATAACGATACTGTGTGCTAATTTCAAGAATAAAAGCAGTAATAATATCATTTATATTAAAGTGATAAAAGTAAATTAATAAATGTGTAAAGTATTATATATATTGACATTATAGACAAAAGCGAGTAATATTATATCGAATAGGAGTATAACGATTCGTAATATATATTCTGATAATTTAATACTTGGTTTGATTAAAAACGGTTATCGCACAGGATATTTAATTCAAAAATTTTTAAAACAAAGTGCTGTGCTGTATTCTTCAAGTCCGGGATTTATTTATCCGGTTTTAAATCGATTGGCACATCGTAAGCTCATTACCGGCAGAAGGATATTACAGCAGACAAAACCATCAAAAATTGCATATTCACTTACGCGTATGGGGGAAGGTGTTTTTACGAATTGGATACATGATTTTTCGATTTATTCTGATAACCGTAATAGTATTCGATCTTTTCATAGTATTGCATTGTTTTTCCATGAGTTGACCCCATCGGAAAAGCGGGGGCATGTTGAAGGATATAAAAAGTATTTATTGCGTATGCGTGCTGCAGTGCAAGAAACAACCGGCAGGAGTAGTGATATGCCGATTAATGCGGTTCAGCGGCAGCATGCCGTATTCTCGCTTGACGCTGAATTATTATTTTTAGAACGATTACAGGATACGGTTTATAAGTTATAATAATGACTGAATGGAATTCAGTAATTTTTTTTCATCAATGGGTGTCGGCAGAAAGGTTTTTGCGCCGTTTTGAATTGCTGCAACAATTAATGTTTTTTCCGGATGAGCGCCCAGACAAATAATGTGTGTATCGGGCAGTGCTTCTTTTAATGAACGCAGAGCAGCAGCGCATTGTTTTTGGTTCTCAAGAAGATTGATATCAAACAGAATAACCTCAGGTTTATGTACAAGTGCCCACTGCAATAATTCCTGCAAAGCACTGACTTCACGCGGTATGTTGTAATTATTATTTTCAAGCATTTTACGTATCAGTATTCGTGTATTGCCGACAGCACTTGCAATTATGATTTTAGCAGCCATTATGTTATTACCTTCAATCTGATATCGATTTCAATAGTATTATTAATACTACACTGTACTATTATCATCAAGGATTAATTAAACGGCAGATGTGCAAGCACTTCCTGCGGTGTTGCTGCATGAATGATTGCGTTGACCGTTTCATCTGATTTACAGATTCGCGCAATTTCCGCTAATGCTTCAAGGTGGGGACCGGATTGATCAGGTGGTGCCAGAAGAAGGAAAAACAATCGAGATGGCTGATGATCAATGGCTTCAAAATCAATGCCGTTTGGAGCGATGCCGACTGCGATGACAATTGAGGAAACTTCCGGTGTTTTTGCATGCGGGACGGCAACTCCTTTTTCAAGTCCGGTGCTTCTTTTATTTTCCCGCGCCATGACATGATTGTATACCAATTCAGTATTCTTTATTTTTCCGCTTTTCGTAAGAATTTCAACAAGTTCATGAATTATATCCGGTTTTGTTTTTGCCGATAACGGTATTTTTATTACATCAGCTGATATAGTATTTTTCAGTTCCATAAAAACTCCTTCAGGGTGAACAGGTAAATACTGTATTAAATTACTCTGCGTATGACAATAGATAATTTGTTTCCTGAAATATGATGGCTGTTTGATATTATTGAGTTAATGATGGCGGCGTAGTATAAAATAAAGTGTTCGCGCGCATAGTGAAAGTATCCAGTATCCGTTACGCCAGATGATAATAAACCAGAGCGGCCATAAATAAGTAGTCGGATTATGTGTTTTTGCCATGGCAATATATGCGGCAATAAACATGAATATACTTATATGGTATCCGAGTAATGATGAAACGGTAAGAAAAATTTTGTTGCCGTACCACGCATTTTTAAATAAGAGCGCAGAACGTTTTTTTATAATATTCCATTGCTTCAATGCAGCGGTAAAACAAAGAGCATCGATAGTTGTAATGATATGATATTGCCATTGCAATAATAGTGTATATAGTTTTTGTGTCAGTGGTGATAGCGCGGATGATTTATTGTGAACCGCATCAAATGATTCTGCACCGTCTTTATTCTGTATAACGTGAGAATACTTCTTATAATAGAATATAAAAGTACTGTTGTGAAGAAGGATAGATACCAGTGCTGCTGCAGTGAGCAACCATACTTTCATCGGCGGAAAATAATGAAGCAAGGAGACTGCAAACGCAGTCAGCATAACTATTGCGGTAAGGGTGTTCCCGATTTCATAATACATCGGGGATGTGCGGTCATGTGATTTCTTCAAACGGGTATATAATTGATTTGTTGCAGCGAGCATTTCTCGTATATGCAGTGTTATTGCTGCCGGCAGGTACCATTCAAAGAGAATGCATAGTACTGCAATACTGCCAAATAGTATATGCATCATCAGTCCGGTTTGCAATGATATGCGCAGATAATAAAAAAGGTTAATAACAATATATTTATCAATAACCGGAATGGTATTGAGGTTCATGAAACGATGGGGTACAGGAAGTGCAAAGAGTTGTTTTTGAATAGGAAACCGATTAATTCGTTTGTTGGATGCGGTCATTACATTTCCTGTAAAACCATTTATTCGCCAGGAATGGTTTTTCTCGTGGTATTTTCCGAAGTTCAGTATGAACTATTTCATCGCCTTGTCTGTGCCATTGGTGAATCCATATGCGTGTATGTCCTGATTGTTTCATTGTTTTACGTTTTAGTCGTCCATTTGGGTAATAGGAATAATAATACGATGTATAGGGAAGCGGGAGAGTACGTATATCATGATAATTCGTAGTATTGACGCACTCAGCAATGTTGGTTACATAAAAATACTCTTTTATAATACGTCCGTTTTGATAGAAAAACAGAGTTGTATTTGTTTCATGAATATCGGGGTAGATTTCTTTTTTTAATGCAATATTAGTTGAAGTATCAAAATAACGGTATTCAACAATGCTTCCCGGACGCTGTTCAACAATATGTTTCAATTGAATGATGCGCCGGCGGGAGTCGTATGAATAGTACAGGATATCAAAGTTTGGTTTGTTTGGCATTTCGTCAATTGATTCACGGACCAATAGTCCGTTTGAATAGTCATATCGGGTCTGCCGGTATATGTTCGGATCAAAACAGTGGCGCTGCGGCAGATAGTGTGAAAAAGTCCGTTCGTATGTAATTATATTCTGTGGCGAGTAATGTTTCTTGACGATATATTGAGGTTCACCGGTTTGTTTTTTTGCGGCAAGGAGAATGGGGTTGCCGTTGGTGTCATAGGAATAGTCAAGGACACTTGGTTCTTCGCAATGACCAAGGTTATGGGTTACGTAATGCAATTCGGTTTTTTTTAGTTTATTGGAATAGGTAAATAAGGATCGATAGAGTGTTTGTCCGGTTGAATATACATGTTCATATAAACAGTAATTAGGGTTCATCTCAGGATTGAAAGAAACAGTGCAGGCGGAAAACAAAAACAGTATACTGCACAGTATCAATATAGGGTAATAACGCATTTTACGGGTGAACCAATCAACGGCTTTTATATACACAACAATGCAGCCGTGCTGTTATTCTTCAATGATTTCTTCGTTTGTATCTAATGGTGTATCATCGTCATCGGTTGAATAAATGTCATTTTCTTTTTCTTGAAGTAAAAACTCATCAGCATATTCATCGTACATTAATTGGAACAATTCACCTAAAAATGAGTCACTTAATTCAGGGGTGTCATCACTGTTTGTTGATTGTTCCCATCCGCCTGGAGTTGGGGTTACGGTTATTTCATGGTCCTCAAATTGAAAAATGATTTGTTGTAACATAGTTACTGCACCTCTCAAATAGTACTATTGAGCAGATACAGATATACCGAATACGAACATACTGAAATAATATACAGCTATTTTTCGGTATTAATCATGTATCATCTCTGTTACATATTTTTATACGCCGCAACAAGTATTTTTGCTACTTCCGGCCGTGAAAACTCTATTGGCGGAGATTCTCCGTTTGAGAGCATTTCTCGTACTTTCGTGCCTGATAAAAAGACAAAATCAGATTTATCATTCGGATCAGGGCACGTTTTCAGACTAACCATTTCGCCGGCACGTCGTGACCACATGCAATGTTCAAACATAAGGGGTTCAATACCGATTTCTTCCGGTATATTAAAATTATCAAAAATATGTTGTGCGTCATAGGTGCCGTAATAATTGCCGACACCGGCATGGTCACGCCCGACAATGAAATGAGAACAGCCGTAATTCTTTCGTACTAATGCATGGAAGATAGCTTCCCGTGGTCCTGCATATCGCATCCATGCAGGAAATATTGACAGCAGTACCCGTTCGTTCGGGTAATAGTTGTCAATTAATGTTTCATAGCATTTCATACGGACATCTCCCGGAATATCACCGGCCTTTGTTTTTCCCATTAAAGGATGAATCAGTAATCCATCACAAATATTCAATGCACATTTTGTCAGATATTCATGTGCGCGATGAATGGGGTTACGGGTTTGGAAAGCGACGATACGTTTCCATCCCATCTTTGCAAAGTGTGCGCGTGTTTGTTCCGGGGTGAGTCGATATTGGGCAAAATCATTATGGTTCGGAGGATTAAGCAAGGTGACTGTACCACCAATGCAATAATCGCCGCTTTGTTCAACCGCTTGAACGCCGGGATGTTGGTCATCGCCTTTAAAAACATTTTCCGTTTCACGTTTTTTATCGCGCGGGAAAATACTTTCAGTTGTCATAATCGCAATAATTGTATCATCAGCTGTTTTTAGTACGATTTCCTGACCTTCGTGAATATTATCGGCAGTGTCCTTATCAATGGGCAGCACAACCGGCAGCGGCCATACAATGCCGGAGGGAAGGCGCATTGAATCAACAACACTATTGTATGCTTCATGGTTCATAAATCCTTCGAGAGGGCTGAGTGCCCCATTACCGATCATTTCCAAATCAGCGAGGTTATATTCATCAAGCCGGATAACGCGCATTGATGCTGCTTCGGCTAATAATTCATCGCGCTCAACTCCGGTTACATACCGATTAATAAGCGTGCCGCCATGGGGGGGGATAAGTTCATGCATGATTGTTTTCTCCATTTTTTAATATATAATGAAGCACGTTGTAGCGCACCTTGTCTGACAATGCAAGATTTTTTTTACGGAAGTAGTGATTTATTTTTCCGATAGGGTTGATTTTTATTGTATCTTGACAATAGCACGTATGCCTCATATAGTAAGAAGAAGATTATTGATAATACAATGCAGTATACGCGGCACGCAATACTGCGGTGTATTTCATACGTGACTTATAATCAATATAGAATGAAGGATGCGGGAGTTGTGAAGAATATTTTAGTTGTTGAGGATATTTCAAATTTACGATTATTGATGAGGAATCAACTTGGTGAGGACGGGTATCATATTCACGGAGTTGAAGGCGGTGTTGATGCATTGCGTATGCTGAAAAACAGACCTGATATTGAGTTGGTTATTCTTGATATTCATCTTCCCGATATGAATGGTCTTGATATGCTGGAAAAATTACGGAGTGCTAATGAAAATATGAAAGTGTTGATAATATCGGGATATGCAACACCGGAAAATATTATCAGAGCGAAAAAATTAAATGTCGAAGCTTTTTTTACAAAACCGATTGATTGGAACGGATTGCGGAAAAAAGTTAAAGAACTATTAGGATAAATTAGGGAGGTCGTTGTGGCGAAAAATATTAAACCTGTTACAACAGCAGAATTCGGCGATACTGTTTTGAAATCAGAAAAGCTTGTGTTAGTTGATTTCTGGGCGGAATGGTGCGGTCCGTGTAAGATGCTTGAACCGACGATTGATGAAATTGCCGGTGAGATGGCGGATCAGGTCTGCTTTTATAAACTCAATGTTGACGAAGAGGGTGATACTGCAATGGATTACAGTATTACCAGTATTCCGACATTATTGATTTTTAAAGGCGGTGAGGCAATTGATGCAATTACCGGCGCGGTTCCAAAAAATGTTATTATTTCTAAGCTCAAAGAACATATATAACGAATACTGTACGCACTTTCTTTCTAAGTGCCCGATACACGAATATGATTCATTGTCAGAGTAAAAATAGTATTATTTTAATGAGAATGACTATTATTAATTGCGAGATTATTCGGGAGAAATAAAATAGTATCGTCATATCGTATAAAAAAACTCTTGAGTAAAAACTCCGGCAATAACATTGAACGAGGGATATCATGAATCGACAGGGAATTATTGAACACTATAAAAAGTACATGCCGGTTACCGATAAAACACCGATTATTACTTTATTAGAAGGGGATACCCCGCTTATTCCATTACGCTATATTCCGAAGAAGTATGGGATTGATGCTCATATTTGGGTAAAATTTGAAGGGTTGAATCCGACCGGGTCATTCAAAGATCGTGGTATGACAATGGCAATTTCAAAAGCGGTTGAGGATGGCGCACAAGCAACAATGTGTGCCAGTACGGGAAATACATCAGCTTCAGCAGCCGCATACAGTGCCCGGGCAGGTATTCAGTCAATTGTATTAATACCGGAAGGAAAAATTGCTCTCGGGAAGCTCGTTCAGGCATTATCACATGGAGCGAAAGTAATAGCGGTTGATGGGAATTTCGATGAAGCATTAGAAATTGTAAAAACCATTACCGATAATTATCCGATAACCCTTGTTAATTCAATTAATCAATATCGTATTGAAGGACAAAAATCAGGAGCTTTTGAAATTTGTGATACCTTAGGGAATGCACCGGATTTTCATTGTATTCCGGTTGGTAATGCCGGTAATATTACTGCCTACTGGAAAGGATATCAGGAATATTATACCGATAAAAAGATTTCGCAATTGCCGTATATGCTCGGATTTCAAGCTGCCGGTTCAGCACCTATTGTTCGGGGAGAAGTGGTGAAAAATCCGGAGACAATTGCTACCGCAATTCGAATCGGCAATCCGGCACGATGGGAAGAAGCGGCTGCTGCAGCAAAAGATTCCAATGGATTAATTGATATGGTTACCGATGATGAGATTATTGAAGCATATTCTCTGTTGGGGAGTAAAGAAGGTATATTTGTTGAGCCGGCATCGGCAGCATCAATTGCCGGACTGATTAAGTATGCAGATAAACAATATTTTCCGAAAGGAGCAAATATTGTTTGTGTTTGTACCGGTCATGGTTTAAAAGATCCTGATACCGCAATACAGAATGCCCCGGAACCATTACAGGCGCCGAATGATATTGATGCGATTATAAAATTAATAGGGATATAGTACGTATTTATTTTGGTGTCGGGGAATATTAATGGTTAAAGGAAAATATTGAGTAATGAAAGGCATAACGATGAATCACAACAGTATAGTTATTATTACCGTATTGCTTGTCAGTGCGATAAGTGCATATGCACAGACTCCCTCTGCCGCCATGAATACAATGCCGCTTGTTCCTGCTGATGCGGCGGGTGTTACTCTTGGTGCAGGGTATTGTGCATATATTGATACCGGCAATGCAATATTTTTTAATCCGGCAAACCTTGCTGATTTAAAAAGCCGTGAATTTTCATTCGGTATCAAGGTCCCTCCGGCGAATTACGGGTCGTTTTCATTCAGTATGCCGGTTAAAAAAGAGCGACTTCGTCCGATTATACCGTCATCAACATCAAAAAATAAAGAAAAAAAGAAAAAAACGTCATCACAAAAGAAACATACCGGTGTGTTTAATTTAAAAAAAGCAACGGTGTTCGGTCTTGGGCATACCATCGGAGCCGGAAATACAATTACTCAATTCGGTATTGGCACTCGAATGCTGCATGGCAGAGTAAAACTTGGAATGTCATTAGATATCGGCGGGAGTGAAATACCTGAGGATACTATTTCAGTAGCGTGTTCAGTGGGCGCTGTATATCGGGTTTTTAAACCGAAAACCGGTAAAAAAATGTATCATGGACTTGATATCGGACTGCATGTTGCTCATATTCCGTTATATACGTCATATACGCTGAGTGATGTTACTCCGGTATTTGATACGGAAATGCGCGGCGGTATTGCGTACCGGATGATGCGCAGGGTTCTTATTACTATCGGTGCTGATTATTATGAACATGATTATGAGCGGATTTCTCGATCACGAACAATAACCGTTGAGGAAAAATCAGGGTTACTGTATGATTTCGGATTACGACTTGGCACATCAATAAATCCCTATGTCAATCATGATGGTGTTGCCGGCAATGATCGGGACACTGATGAAGCATTCCTTATGCTGGGATACAGTTCTGATTTTGAATCTTCAAATACTCTGTATAAAGACGATACCGTAACAGTTGGTATCGGTTATCAATGGACGCATGACGCATTGCAGTTTGCATATGCATATAATCTTGAATACGATGATACGCTGGATCGATTCCCCGGTATGATGATGATGAATTATATGTATACGATGAAACCGGTACATAATCATTCCGTAAAAAAGAAAAAGAAAAAAACATATTCAAAAAAGAAAAAAAGTGTTGCTGTTTCAGAGCAGACAATTCAAAATCAAAAAAGCATGCTGCAGAAGGCATATTCATATTACGGTAAAAAGGAATATATTAAGGCAAAACAATTATGTGAGCAGGTAATAGAAGCATCACCGGAAACGGAAGTCGCCCAGGAAGCAACGCTGTTATTGAAGAAAGCCGAAAAAAATATTCAAGCACTGAAGCAATTACAATAACTGCATGGCATACAATGTATACGGATTGCGAATGGCTGGTATATAGGAGAAAATAGTATGGCTCGATCAAAAGTAACAATAATTCCCGCTGAGAAAAAACGTTCATCCGGGAATGCAAGAATGAAAAAAGCACGAACGAAAATACTCGGTTTAGCGGCACTTGATTTTATCTTACGTGCGTCTATTCGCATAAAAATTATGGTGCTGTTTATTATTCTTACTTTTGCGGCGCTTATCTTTTTAGGGGGGACCTTATTTAATGAAACCCAAAAAGCACTTCGGGATGAGATTACAACACAAGGTCTGATGCTTGGCGAACAATTATCCGAGCAGGGATATAATATCATTCTTGAGTATGAAACACTTGAATCTGCTGAATTATCCGAACGGGTTAATTTCAGGGAATCTATTTCTTCGTTAGCCGGCAGTATGCTTCGTTTTACGAATCAGGGTCTTGAATATGCCATGATTGTTAATAAGAAAGATCAAGTATTAATGGACACCCGGCATGCTATTGATCTGAGCTCTCCACAATGTTTTTACTATTCAAATATATTAAAGAAATCTGAAAGCCCGCAATTTTCTAATGAGGCGATTCATGAGTATCTTAACGCGCTGCAAAACCCTTCAAATGCGGCGAATCGCTTTCTTTTCAGATGGCTGTATCAGACGAATAATCGGGCAGTCATGGTATTAGATATAGCAATTCCGATTTTCGGTCAAGCCGGGGGAATGTATATCGGTATGGTTCGTATGGGGATGAATTATAATAAAGTTATGACAACGATACGTAATATGAGAAATATAGCGATTATTATTCTTGCAGCAGCCATCATTCTGGCATCGGCCGGCGGATTACTGTTGGCACGAACTATTACCCGTCCGATTTTTGAAATTGTTAAAGTCATGAAGCGGGTTGGCGGCGGTGATTTGCGGCAGCAGGTACACATTGCCGCAAAAGATGAAATTGGAGAATTAGCATCGCAGTTTAATACGATGATTGGTGAATTACGAGAAAAATTTGCGATGCAGGCATATGTCTCAAAGGATACGATTGCACATATTAAAGAGAGCGCTCACTCAGAACAGAAAGTTACACTTGGCGGAAAACGAAAAATATTAACGGTATGGTTTTCTGATATTCGCGGGTTTACTTCGTATTCTGAGGGGCGGGATCCACATGATGTTATTTCCATGTTGAATAAATATTTAAGTATTCAAGCTGAAATAATTGATGCGAATCACGGTTCGGTTGATAAGTTTGTGGGTGATGAAGTTATGGCAATATTTGACGGGCGAAATTCAGAGAAAAATGCCATTAAAACAAGCATTGAGATACAGCAAAAAATACAAGACTTTAATAAAGGGGTTAAAAAAGAAGATCAAATTAAGGTTGGTATTGGTATTAATAGAGGTGAATGTGTTATGGGGAATATGGGTTCAAAGGATCGCATGGATCATACGGTATTAGGTGATACGGTAAATACTGCTGCACGGATTATGAGTAAGGCGGCAGGATATGAAATATTTATATCCGAAGCGGTGTACGGGAGTGTTAAAAAAGAGGTGCAGGTAAGTACACCAATATCATTTGAACTCAAAGGGAAAAGCAAGCCGATTAAAGTATATCCGATTAAAAGTATTATTGTCGGGAAAAAGAAAATTTCAGCTCCATTAATAACTTAATATAATACATCGGTAATGATTGATCCGGGGAGCTGCTATGCAGGATATTGATAGAGCTGATTTTCTCTCTGCGCTTATTAACCGTGACCAGCAGGCATGGCGCACTTTTTGTACACATCCGAAACTTGGACCAATGCTGTATTTTCATATTCAATCTTTCCTGAAAAAACAACAATTAATGTATATCAGCGCAAAAGGGGCGGATCAATATCAGGAATTATTTTGTGAATTTGTCAGTAAATTATTCGCAAATAATTGTCATGTATTGCGAAAATTTAACGGGCAGGCATCGTCAGCCATACGCAAATCTATTGGTAAAAAAACGTGCGGATTACACACGTATCTGTATCGTGTTTTATTGAATTGGCTGCGTGATTTGGTGCGATTGCATAAATTGGTCATTGAGTGGCAGGAAAAAAGCATTCATTCCCCGATACATACCGGAGGCAAATATAGCCTATTAATAGAGGAGTCATTACAGGATACCCGCGGTATTGATCCTGACGATATTTCAGGGAGGACTGAATTTCAACAACGATTTACTGATTGTCTCAGCAAATTGAATGCATATGGTCGGATTGCCTGTGAATTATTTATTCATGGAGGTGTTTCATATGCTTCTGTAGCGGAAGTCCTGCATATACCGGAGAAAAAAATATATCCTATTTTTAATAAAGCACGTGAGAATTTAGCTCGCTGTCTTCGTCATTATTATACGGATGCAGATATTGTGTCGTATTTAAAGGAGTAGCAGGAGACAAAACAATGAAGATAACCGAAGAAATTATTTCAGCATATATTACGGGAAACCTATCAGCCGATGAAAATGAATCATTTCAAAAACAAATGCATCGTGATGCAGCGTTACAGAAACGAGTCAAAGACATTATTGCAGGGCATACGGTATATACCGGTCTTTTATCCCCCGGCAGTAAGTATCGGCAATCACTTTCGCAGGCGGGTATTACGGCAGAAGACCTTACTGATTTTATTATTGCATCAGATAATGCAACACGTCATGAACTTGCAGCAGTGATTGCACGTTCTCCGGATGCTATTCTTGATATCTTATTTCTGCGGGATACCATTCCCATCAGTGAGCAACTTGCCTATAATTTACGATCGCTTCCGGTATCGTTACACAAGGAAGTTGAAAAGATACGCATTGCTGCCGAGCAGCAGGCAAAGCCGCTGCAGACATTGGCAGTACGTATTCAGGAGACAGGGCTGGCAATTATTGACTCGCTCAGTTCAATGAAAATGGAACCGGCTCTGATTTCACTTCGCGGGACGGGTGCATCAGTGAGTAATGATGCGCTGCAGGCAGCATTTGAGTATGGTGAAGACGATGCAAAACTTTCTGTTACAGCATTAATAACGCGGATAAGTGATTGTACAGTGGCAATTGAAATAAGTATTGATCATTCACCGACGGCTGCACCGCAGGATGTATCATTATGCAGCCTTGAAAATGATACAACTATATTAAACATACAATCATGGTGTCCCGGCGGGCATGTGATATTTAATGATATAACCTCCGGTGATTATATCATACGAATAACCGATGCAGCCGGTTCTTCATTGGAATGTATTATAGTCATTAATTCAAACAACGTTCGGTAAAGGGTGTTTGGTGGCACGTAACGGCGATTTCAGATTAACCGCAGTGATTGAACAGGAGACTATACATTATACGCTGACCGATTGCGGCAAACATACTGCACAGACGTTCGTGCAGCGTTTTCCTGCTGAACAGCGGAATGTATTGCAAAAGGCATTACAGTCAAACTTTCATCCTCGTGCGCGATTACAGCAACTGCAGGAGGTTGGGCGTATTCTGGCACTTGAGTTGTTTCCGCCGGCGTTGCTGGATTGCCTCGATCAGGAGGAAATCAGAACTTTAGAACTTGATGTTCCGCTGACGTTATATTGGGTGCCATGGGAGATGACCATAGTTGGCAGTGAGTTTCTTTCACAACGATATCCGATAACCAGAACAATCAGTGAAGCAATGAGTAATACGCGGTATTCAATGGTGCAGTTTCCGATTCGTCTGCTTATTGTTGCTAATCCTGAAAATAATTTACCGTGGGCGTCACATGAAGTTAATCAAATAATATCGACCCTGCGGGAAGTCCATACACATATACATATTGAGGTGCTCGCAGGAGCACAGGCAACCCGTTATAACATACTCCAGCGATTGCGTGAATGCGATATTTTTCATTTTTCGGGGCATTCACGTGTTGATATTCATGGCGATGCAGCATTGTATTGTGCGGCAGGGGAGAAACTGGCATTAAAGGAACTATCCAAAATAAAGCATCAAATAAAACTGATATTTTTAAATAGTTGTGAGAGTGGTGCGGTAATCGGATTTTCAGATATCGTAAATCATTCTTTTGTACGGGCGCTTTTTGATCAAGGTGTAACAGCAATGGTGTTAACAATACGGGAAATTGAAGATGCTTCAGGAGCATATTTTGCCGGCGGATTATATCGAACATTAGCTGAAGGCAAAACGATTGGTCATGCTGTACATGATGCACAAAAAACAATTCGCCGGCATGATGCTGCATCAACGATTTGGGCTAATTATGTTCTTTTCGGCAGCCCTCATTTTCATCTTCGCCGCAGCCGGCATGAAGAGCATTCTCCGGGTTTTGCGATGATACAAGCCGGATGCCGTGCCCTTGAAGTTAATAATACCAAACGTGCGCGTCAGTATTTTACTGCGGCAAAAAAATCAGGATTTGATGCTGATGCGTTGAAAACATATACTGTACTTATTAATTATTATGAGAAAAAGTTCTCTGAAGCATATTCGGCTCTTTTGCACATTCTGCAGGAGCAGCCTAAAAACCCATTTGTACTGCTCTGGCTTGGAAATACGTGTTATAAACTTGGCAAACATAATGCAGCATATGAATATTGGAAGGAAGCATTACACGGCAAACCGGATACGCGTACTTTCGCAGAGGTACTGTATGCATTGTTTCTGCATACAGTACTATCGCGATCAGAACTGAAACAGTATGCTGATGAATTAGTCAGCCGCGCCCATCATGAGTGGTTTGAAACCCATGATGAAGAAGCGATGCTTGCTGAGAGTATTGGGAATATTATTCTGAATAAATTATCGCGGGCTAAAAATCAGCTTCTTGAATTGGTGAGTATTGCGCCGGGGAATTTACGTGCGTATCGTATGCTTGCACGGTTAAGTTATCGCACTGATGATTTTGTATCAGCATTGCAGTACTATCAGCGACTATTACGCTTTGTCCCCGATGACGAGGAATTATTATATGAATTGGCGGGAATTTATTATTCGCTTGGGTATATTGAAGAGAGTATTGCCGGTTTGGAAAAAATTATTTCCCGACATATTGTTCCGCCGGAGTATTTTTATAATTTAGCGAATTGTTATATGCGTATACGTGATCAGAAACCCGAATCGATAAAAAAAGCATTTATGTATTATCATAAAGCAATACATCGCAACAGTGCATTTGCGCCGGCCTATTTTAATCTTGCAGTATTGTATCAGCAAAGGAATCAAAAAGGCGATATAGATCGGGCTGAAGAGTATTATAAAAAAGCAATTGCGTTAAAATATCAGCTGCCGGTTGCGTATTTTAATCTTGGACATATATATGTTCAAAAAGAGTATTATCGATATGCCTATGAAGCATTCCAGAAAGCTTTTATTATTGATCCTGATTTTAAGGATGCAAATATTAATTATTCTCATGCATTGGATATGTTCCGCATGGGTATGGGGGCGGCTGAGCATTCGCAACTCGGTCAAAATCTTCTCATTGCAGTGCTCTTGCTTTCTGTGGCAATTGCGGTAATTGTAATTTTTGTCATGGTGTTTTTCTAATGAATACTATTGATACATTATTAGATAATTTAATTGACCGTTCGGAAACAATACGGAATAGCGCTCATAAAAAATTGGTGCAATTAGGGGCGAAAACAATTGCGGTTATTGTTCCTGAACTTCGTAAACGTACGGAACGCGTCATGGCGGCTGATCCGGTCTCTACAATATTTGTGCGTGAATTTCATGTACTTGCGGAAATTCCGGGAGAGGTTGCACTTGACCGTGCATTGTTGATTTTAGAATCACTGATACATTCCGGGCATTCAGAACTCATGCTCAATTGTTTGCATTATATCATTCCACGGAAAAATGAAATACAGCAGCGTCATTCATATCCGCTTAATAGATTGTTAAAATATTTTTTATCACACCCCTATAAAAATGCATTGCGTGATCTACTGTCCCTGATTGAACCAATTGCTGAAAATGTAACCATGACATTATTAAAAGAGCATATTGCATCACGGGAAACGATTAGTCGTGAATTGAAGTCATTTATTCAATCAATGATAGAAACCATATCACAACGAGTACAGCAAAAAAAATCTGTTATGCGAAGAAAATCATTTATGCCGCCATACGGTCCGATCTTGGACTGGTTTTCATGATGCCTGAGTGATTATGTCTATACAGTATCGCGATATTGCTATTACACAGTAGATATTGTATAACACCTTGATGAAAGGTGTTTTTTGATATAAACTATTAAAAAGCAGTATCGAAATAAAATATACCTTCCGCTGAATATATAATTTTCTTCATTACGTATAAACATTCGTATAGATGGGAATATATTACCGATACGCATGTGTAAATATTCTTGACAATCGTAACTGCTTGTTATATATGATTATTAGTGATTTCTGAAGATACTGTTTATTATCCGGAGAGAATCATTCTACAATAAAATATTTTATTTTTATGGGGAGTAATGTAATGGGGAGAATTACAATGCATCACGATATTATGGAACAGGAATCATTTCATAATACGTACCGGCAGGATTCCGAATGTGATATTTTTAACCAGCGATTGCCGATTGAACAAAAGTTATTTTTCTTTGACTTACGAACAACCGCACACGGGAAGTATTTAAAAATAACCGAACGGCGTAATAATCATTGCAATACTATTAAAATACCGGCAAAAGGATTATCGGATTTTCGAGAAAAATTGCAGGAAGTTATTGAATATATTGGTGTTATAGAGCAACAAAGCTGATCGTTTCTTCACGCGTATACAATTATTTTATTCACTGTATATAATTACCGGCTGAGAACGTGATATATAGCGAGGAATATTACAATTTTATTGTTGAATAGATATACAAAATACGATAAACTAAGGTATATAGTATTTATTAGGAGGCAAGTAACATGGGTGTAAGTGGAGTCGGTATGGGGTATGATATTGCAGGGTCGGCGAATTCACCTGAACCGCCTCCTGAGCAATCCCCGCCCCCGGAAGAACAATCCCCGCCGCCTGAAGCTGAGTCTTCAGGAGCAGTGGATACCTATGCATGATGAGTGTATTTACTGTTGTATACTACGACATAAGGAATACTAATGGCGGTATCACCGGAAGCAAAAAAAGAATATACAAAGCGGATTCAGCAATTTAAAAAAGGCATTGAAAACAGTGATGCTCAAATTAAAGAACTGGAACGTGAAATTCATAAATCAGAATCTGCGCCGGCAGCCCTGCTGCGCATTCAACAGGCACATCTTCATTTATCGGTAATATCATATTTTCTTACTATGTCAGATATATCAATGCAGCTGATCGGCATTAAAAATGAAGGGTTTCTTGATCAGGGTCGGAAACGCATGTATGTGGTGATTGCAGTGCTTGAAAACATTGTCGGCAAGTATATTGATGTCCCGTTGAATGAAAATCAGGAACAGCTGAAAGATATTGAATCATTATCTGATGCGGATCGATTGCGGCTGATACAAAAAATAGGATATTCAGTACAGGCAATAGAAGATAAATTCGGGGCATCGTCAAAATGGAAATGGAGTTTTGTTGATTTATATGCATCGGTTATACGTCTTATGAAAAATATGGTTGATTATAAAGCAGTTCAGTCAAAGATGGATCCGCGTATTGAAGGATATAATGAACGTGCACTGCTTTTAAAATATACGAAAGAGGGGCTCCGTTCCGCTGCAAATCGTCTCCGTGAGAAATATGAAATCGTTTCACATGAGCCGAGTGTTATGAAAGAAGCAATTCATTTTCTTGGTGCATTATATCGCATTGAGTCTGCTTTTTCCGGCGGTGATCCTGAATCGGTGAAACGTAATATTGAAATTTGGAATGAAAAACTCAACAGCGATGAAAAAGTTGATGAAGCTAAAAGAAAACAGAGGAAATAACACACGGCTATGAAACAAAAAATTGCCGATGTTGCCCTCGCACGCCTTTCATTATATTCCCGCTACTTGAAAATGATGATGGTCAACGGGAAATCGCGTGTTCTTTCTGAAGATATTGCACAGTATTATAATTTTGATGCTGCGCAGGTACGGAAAGACCTTTCATATTTAGGGAAGTTAGGAACCCGCGGGTACGGTTATAATTGTCAAAATTTGTATGACTGTATTGTCGCACAGCTGGGCAGAGAAGTTTCGATAGATGTTGTTGTTGTTGGTGTCGGGAAATTAGGCACAGCACTTATCGGGTATCGCTCATTTCGTGAATTAGGGTTTAATATTGTTGCGGGCTTTGATAATAATGTTGACAAAATAAAAACGCAGGTTAATAATGTTATTGTTCATCATAGCGATACATTGAAAACATATATCGCTGAAAACAATATTGGGATGGCAGTTATCACCGTACCGGATCGCTCGGCGCGTGAAGTTGCCCGCGTGTTATTTGATACGAAAATCGGAGGGATTATTAATTTTGCTCCTGTTTATTTAGCATCAACAAAAACATGTTTTGTCCGTAATATTGATTTATCAGTTGAATTTGAAGTGTTGCGCTATAATCAATTGAAATCAAGAGAAAAGAAAGGCTGACTATCATGAGGAAAAATATTGTCATTATTTGTTTTGTCTGTGTCGTAATGATGTTCATGAGTATTCAATGTGGTGATAACGGTTCATCAACCGGCGGCGCTGCAACGAAAAAAAACAGCAGCGCATCATGGGATTATAAACCGGTGCAGCTGAAGAATCCGCCTTCGGGTACGAAAGTTATCTGGGGGGAAGGTTTTGCTGAAATCCGTGCTTCGGGAAAAGCTGATGCGCGTGATCGGGCTATTGAAAAAGCAAAACGAGATTGTATTGAACGTGTTCTCGGATTTTATATTTCTTCTGAAACAATTGCCGAATCCGGTATGATGATTGCGGAAGAGACGTTTAAGCGTTCAGCCGGCATGGTGAAGGATTATGCCGTTCTTGAAGAAAATGAACGCAGTGATCTTGAAGCGATGTATGTTAAAATTGAAGGTGCTGTTGATGTTCAGCCGACTGAAGAAGCGATAAAACAAAGCACTGAAGAGATTATTGCGAAAATGAAATATCCGGTTGTTGTTGTTATTAATTATGAAGCAATTGACGGTAAGGTTGATAATTCCGGTGAAGGTATTGCCGGTCCGCAACTAGTCCAAAAATTTAAAGAAAAAGGATATACTGTCAAGGATATAACATCAGCGAATAAAGCGGAACGAATAAAACTGATGAAAGCACTGAAGGATAATAATAAAATGGCTGTTCGTGATGCGTCGATTTCCGTGGGTCGTTCATTAGGGGCGCGGATGGTTGTTGCCGTGAATACAACGGTCAATGATGTCGGCAATGTTTCATACGGCGGCAACACATTTGATTTAAATTCATATCAAGCATTGATAAATGTTACGGTTATTCTTGCGGATAACGGGGAGATTCTCGGGACCCTTCAAAAAGAAGGGCGTATTGCCGATAAGGATCCGAATATCGGTGCGTCGAAAGCAATTACACGCGCATTAGTTGATGCCGGCGGTTTTGAAGATTTAAACACACAGATTCTTGATGATTGGATGCTTATAAAAACAAAAGGGATGTGGATTGATCTGTATATTACCGCAGGAATTGATGTTCTGTCAGCGAAGGATGCTGCGGATGATGTCCGTAATTCATTTTCTGAGTGCACTGAATGTAATGTTGAGGGTAAAACCGACAAAGGGATTCTTCTTCGGACGCGCTGGCGATTTGGCGGCAATGGATTTGACTTAGCACATGCATTACGTGATAAAGCAGACCGTTTCCCCTATAAAGTAACATTAGGGAATTTTACCCCCGGAGAAGTATATTGTTCATTAAAAAAGAAGGGCAAATAATTATCGGTATAACGATGAAATATGACTTATCTGATAAAATTGCTGAACAACTATGTGGTGTACTGAGTCAAAGGTTCAAATGGTGAAGGATGGGTATGAAGCCTTTGTATGGTGTTCACCCTTTAGAAATAGATTGTATTTTTGAAAAAAATCAAGGAGGATCGAGAACGTATGAAAAATCTTATGAAAGTATTGGTTATTATTGCAGCCCTTTCACTTGTTATAATGATGTTCGGTTGTAAGAAAAAAGTTGGCAGTAATGTCAAAGTTGTTGAAGGCAGAGAAAGCATTGTTGAAGGTTGGGTTGATGATGAAACATGGCGTACAACAGCATTCGGACAAGCACGTGCCGATGCAACCTCAACAGCAGTTCGTGCAGAATCATCAAAGAATGCCGCATTAGTTATGGCACAGAAACGTGCACAGGAATTCTTTACCGAAACCTGGGTTGAAGCAACATCCGGTGCGGTTGATGGTGAATCAATGGGTAGTGCGGTACGCACTCATGTTCAAGGTCTTGCAAAAGGCGGTTCAATCGTCAGTGCAACATGGAATGACGATCATAGCGAGTGTCAGCTCGTCTATGAAGTTGCCGGTAAGAACTTGAAAAAAGACGCTGAAGCCGGTTTCACCAGTTATACTGAACCTAAGTAATTAATATAGTATGAAAAACGTTGCATGCGCTATCATGTATTCAACGTTGTATACTAATGAGCTTATATGGAAAGGCTGAAGCTATTATATATGGTTTCAGCCTTGATTTTTCGAGTCAAATAAAACTATGGAGGACATGGCGATGAAATGCCGGAATACTATTACAAAAGTAATACTGCTTGTCCTGATTATCATTACGTTAAGTATATCCGTTTTTGCCGGAACGAAAGTCGGAAAAATATCTGAAATACGCGGGAAAGTTTATCTTTCAGTAAAAGGGTCAGATGAAAAAGTTAAAGCGCGTATTGATGCAAGTGTTACTGAAAATACGTATGTATATACGCTGAGTAAATCATCGTGTAAAATCAAGTTTAATAACGGCGATGTTATTACTTTAAAAGAAAAGACCAAGGTTTTCGTGAATGAATATTATCGCGGTTCAAAAAAAGATACGTCAATAAATGTTGCTCTTGGAAGTATTACGGCAAAAATCGCACATCGCGGCGGCAACGGTGCGTTTAATGCATATACACCGACTGCGGTTGCCGGTGTACGCGGGACTGAATTTGATGTTACCGTCGGTCTGGACGGATCAAGTCAGGTTGCAGTGAATGAAGGAACGGTTGCTGTCGGTAATGACACCGGAGAGCAGGAAGTTTCAACGGGAAGTAAAGTGCAAACTGATATGGGGGTTGACGATCAGCCGGTTACACAAAGCAGTGCGTCGGCTGAAGATTTCCGAAAACAATCGGATCGAAAAGTCTATGATGATCCTGAAGGAACGATGACTGCCTTAAAACAACGAATGGAAAAGCAGACCGCCAATGAAGATACACTTGAACAGAAAGTAAATACTCTGCAAGGTGTTGAAATAACTGAAGACAATATGAATGATGTTGATCAAAAGATTAATGATGTCGGACGTGAATTACAACAGAGCAGTGCGGTTGCGGATTCCATTGCCGTGCTTGCGAATGAAATTACGGAAGACAAACAATTACGGAAAAAGAAAAATGAACTCAGAACGCTTGCAAGCAGCATTAATGATATTAATAATTCATATCAAGCGGTTATTGATCGTATGAATATGCTTTTTAAAGCAATTGATGCCGCATATGAAGCAAAAGCCGATGAGATTAACCGTGCATATGATAGCGTTGATCAAAACATTGATAATGCATTTGATAATGTTGAGAAAAACACAGAAATTAAAGATAAATAAAATTGTATTGAAACAAACAATAGAAGCCGTATATTTTATATATACGGCTTTTTTATAATATGCATTTTATTTATCATAAATTGATAATATTCATATGCACTGCATGTATACAGTATGTGCATGTATAAGCACTCATACGATGATTGATAGATTAGATAATTACACTGTATACTTAATGAAGAGATGATAAACCGTAATGGTAATTACGATGGAGGTGAGGGATATGATACAAAAACCATTAATGCGCCGTTGTATAATAACTATGCTCGTAATTGCTCTTGCTGCATCAAGCGTGTATGCGGCAAAAACAATCGGCACGGTGATTGAAATACGACGCAGAGTTTACAGCATTGATAAAAAACATACGACAAAAAAAAGGCTTCATATCGGTGATGCGGTTTATGTCAATTCCTATATATACACTTCACGTGGTGCGCAGTGTACTATTCGATTCAATAACGATGATACTATTAAGCTATATGAAAAAACAAAAATCTATATTAATGATGTTTACCGGAAAGGTACTATGTATTCATCAATTATTTGTTCGCTCGGGACAGTTTTTTCACGGATAACAAAAAGAGAGAATGTGTCATATGATGTTCATACACCGACTGCGGTTGCCGGTGTACGCGGGACTGAATTTGAAGTTACCGTCGGGATGACCGGTGCAACGCAGGTGGATGTTGCTGAAGGCAGTGTTGCGGTTCATGACGGGCTGGAACAAAAAAAAGTTGCTGCCGGCTCAAACATTATAACTTCAATTGAAGAGAATGGACAGGTGTTTAGTGCCGCGATATCCTCAAAAAATGATTTTATTAAAAACGAAAAGAAAAAATTCAATCGTAGTCCGGAAACAATAATGCAGCGTTTAACCGAACGATTACAGGAACGAACAAATAATATTTCTGTATTGGGAGAATCTATGCGGGAGCTTGCCGACATGAATGCAGAGAAAACGGATACTAATATTCTGAATGAGAAATTTTTGACAGTTGGGGCGGAAGTCGTTGCTGCGCGTGCTGCGGCACAGGGTATTGCGGATTTATCCGATACGGTTTATGCACGATGGCGGTTCGGGCGGAATAAAAAAGTTAAACCGTATATACAGAACATTGATAGCATAAACTCACGTTATCAGCAGCGGTTGGAAAGTATTGAAGCTGCATTTATTGCGATTGATGAAGCATATGAAGCACGGGTGAATACGATAAACGTACAATATAATGAAATTGAACAGCGTATTGAAGAACGAATGCGGGTTATTGATGAAATGATGGAACAGCCGAATACGCAGGATAACGAATAAACCGATCGGTTGCCGGCAGGTGATATGCTTTCATTATCAGAATGAAGTGAATAATTATAATCGAATAACAGAACTTCCGTCATGCAGTTTTGGCGAATAATGCAGTACTATCGGGTATCCGATAAAAATAATACCGACGCCAAATACAGCACCGAAGAAATGACCAAGCACATCGGTAGTCGAATGAGGGAAGAAAAACGGCATGAGCATTATTAAAAGTAAAACAGCAAGCGGAACGATACGGTTTTTCATTAGGGTCGGTGATTCGGCATGCGCAAACGGATTGATAATCATTGCTGCGAATACCCCGCTGAGCGATGTTGATGCTCCAAGAGCTGCCCATGTTGTTGTCCCGGATGATATCAGCATATGCAAACTAAGATTGGTGAGATTTGCAAGAACCCCACTGAATAGATAGATAATAATAAAAAACGTCGTTCCGATTTGACGTTCAAAGAACGTTCCCATTAAAAATAATGCAAGCATATTCATAAAGAGATGTTCGATATTTGCATGCATAAAAATTGCGGTTACAATGCCGTGCCATCCTCCGGCATGTACCGTCAGAAAACGAGCCCATGGAGCAAGGGTCCCCCATTGAAACGGGCGCCCGGAAAACTGTCGTGTAAGAATAAAAATCACGATATTTAGTATAAGAATAAAAAAGCCGGCTGTTGTTAAACGATCCCGTAATGTCGGCATTTGCAGAACAAATGGGTTTACCTGAAAATAATGCAGCTGTAATTCGCCGCCGCATGCGGAACAATATCCTTTATTATGATGTACCTGCCGGCGTGTTGCTATTTTATCACATGCAATACATTGGAATGCTTCAAAAAAGACATTTCGTTTTTCACGTTTTTTTTTGGGTTTTCGAAATTGGACTACCGTGTTCATACAGATAAAAATAATATGATTGAATAAGAAGGTCAAGGGTTAGATACTACAAGAGGAAGGGGCGATATGAAACACGATAATATTTATATGGTCAAAATAATAATAATCTGCTACAAAAAGGTATTGTTATTTTATTCGTAATGAGTATAGGATGTAATAATGACAGCGATACGAAAATTACAATCAATACGTGAAGCACTGACACAGCGTATTCTTGTTCTTGACGGTGCAATGGGGACCTCGCTTGAACAGGCAGACTTAACCGCTGCGGATTATGGCGGGGAATCCCGAATTGGCTGTAATGAAGCATTGAATATTTTTAACCCGGATGCAGTGAAAAATGTTCATAAAGATTTTCTTCATGCCGGTGCGGATATCATAGAAACAAATACCTTTAACGGTTCACGCTTGTTGCTGGACGAGTATAATCTTAGTAACAGGATTGATGAGATAAATCGGCGTGGCGTTGAAATTGCCCGTGAGGCGATTAAGGAATATGGCGGTACTGCACAGCGATATGTTTGTGCTACTATCGGTCCGACAAATCGTTCCTTGTCGTTAACAGGAGGGATTACCTTTGATGCATTATACGAGTGCTTTAAAGAACAAATATTAATCTTATTGGCGGCGGCACCGGATTATATTTTATTGGAAACACAGCAGGATACGTTGAATCTAAAAGCAGCACTGTGTGCTGTACAGGATGCAATAAAGGAAACCGGACAGGAAATACCGTTTGCCGTTTCAGTTACTATAGAATTGAATGGAACCATGCTTGGCGGACAGAATATTGAGGCATTATATTATACTATTGAGCATAATGATTTATTATATCTTGGATTAAACTGCGCAACCGGTCCTGATAAAATGCAGGATCATCTTACTTCATTAGCACAGGTCTCCCGTTTTCCGTTAGCCGTTGTACCGAATGCGGGCATGCCGGATGAAAATGGAGTGTATTCAAGCACTCCGGATGATTTTCATGCTATTATTGAACGATATATAATTGCCGGAAAAGTTAATGTATTGGGCGGCTGCTGCGGAACTCAACCGGATCATATTCGCGTATTGCGGCAACTGGCGGATGCATATTCTCCACGTACAGTTGATCGGGAACACCGAATATCAGCACTTGCGGGTTTTGAAGCACTGACGATTGAAAACCTACCGCGTCCGCTGCCGGTTGGTGAACGAACAAATGTTATCGGCAGCAGGAAGTTTCGTGATTTACTTGCTGATGAACGTTATGATCTGGCTGCAGAAATTGGCAAAGAGCAGGTTGCAAAAGGGGCGGTAATTATTGATGTTTGTACAGCTAATCCTGATCGCGATGAATTGAAGGATTTTCTTGGTGTCGTCATACCATTGCAGCGAAAAATTCGAACTCCGATTATGATTGATAGTATTGATCGAACCGTTATTGAAACGGCATTGAAAAATGTTATCGGCAAGCCGGTGATTAATTCAGTCAACTTTGAAAAAGGGTCGGATTATTTTCGGTCAGTTGCGATGTTGGCGAAAAAACATGGTGCTTTGTTGGTTGTCGGACTTATTGATGAGCAGGGAATGGGAATAACGACTGATCGCAAAATTGAGATTGCGCAACGTGCAATTTCAGTATTGACCGGTGAACTTGGATTGCATGAGCAGGATGTCATTTTTGATGCATTGACTTTTCCGGTTGGTACCGGAAAAGAAGAATATCAGGATTCTGCTCTGGCAACAATTAATGCATTGAAAGAAATTAAAGCGCACTGGCCGGCAGCATTAACAATACTTGGTGTATCAAATGTCAGTTTTGGTTTACCGACTCAAGGGCGGGAAATTCTTAATACGGTTTATATGCAGGAGTGTGTTGCAGCGGGGCTGGATTTTGCTATTGTCAATACAGCACGCCTGCGGCGTTTTACACAATTGCAGGATGATGAAATCCGTAAAGCACATGATATTATTTACCATAACTCACCTGATACGATTAAGCGCTTTTCTGATGCATTTCGTGAAAAAACTTCCCGCAGCGCATTATCAGATATTCATAATTTACCCCCTGACAAACAATTACATCAAATGGTGCTGAATGGCCAGCGTCTGGAACTTGAAACAGTGCTGGATGCCTTACTACAGCAGCAGTCAGCATTGGACATTATCAATGGTCCGCTTCTGGAAGGGATGAAAGCAGTTGGTGTTTTATTTGGTGATAATAAATTAATTATTGCTGAAGTTCTTGAATCTGCAGAGACGATGCGTGCGGCAATCGCATATCTGCAGCCGTTTATTGCAGAGGATGAGACTCAAAAAAAAGCGAAATTATTGCTTGCCACAGTAAAGGGAGATGTGCATGACATTGGAAAAAATCTTGTTATGATGATATTTTCCAATAATGGCTTTGATGTTATTGATCTGGGGACGAAAGTTCCACCAAGCGAAATTGTTGATGCGTCAAAAAAATACAAACCAAATTTAATTGGACTGTCGGGGCTGCTTGTACGATCAGCACATCAGATGATAGAAACCGCTGAAGCACTTCGGGATGCCGGTATTACCGTGCCGGTTATTGTCGGTGGTGCGGCGCTGACCGATAGGTTTACTCGTGAGAAAATATCAGCAGTGTATGATGGTCCGGTGGTGTATGCAAGTGAAGCAATGAAAGGGCTCAGCCTCGCACAGGAATTAATCAGCGGGAATAATCCTGAAGAGCGATTACGCAATACAAAAAATAATTTAAATCGTACCGCACATGCAGAATTATTGAAAACACAATCAGGTATACAAGATCCCCCGCATC
>CAZBCL010000001.1:6991-77186 GCA_964490645.1 uncultured Spirochaetia bacterium | reverse complement strand
CCCCGCATCACAGTGATGCCGGCGCGCAGTCAAGTGCCGTACTGCCGGCCATTAATATTCCGCAGCCTTCTGATTTCCATCGTCATGTTGAAAAGGAATTGCCGCTTGATGCGATATTTCATCTTATCAATATTAAAATGCTGTATGGTAAACATATCGGGCTTAGAAACCCCGTCCGTCGCCTTAATGATATACATGATGCAGATGCACAAAAGTATAAAAATATTGTTGAAGAAATACAGCGCTCCGCTGTTATCAATCATATAATACAACCAAAAGCTGTATGGCAGCACCTTTCCGCATCATCGGAAAATGATTCCATTGTCGTTTTCTCTGACAATAAAGTTGAACAACGATTTGCATTTTTACGAAAACAAACAGTACCGTATACGTGTGCAGCTGATTGGGTTGCACCGAAGACGGCATCAGTGAAGGATTCAATCGGAATGCTCGTTGTTACGGCCGGTAATGAAGTATGGGAAACTATTAATCAATGGCGTGCTGAAGGGGAACTGTTGCGCTCACATATTCTCAGTGCGTTGGCACTGCAAACAGCTGAAGCAACGGCGGAATATATTCATCGTAAAATAATTATTGCATGGGGTCTTGCTGATGAAGAGCTGCTGCAACAGGACTTATCAGCATTACGTACGGTTCGCGGAATACGATTAAGTTTTGGTTATCCGTCCTGTCCTGAATTATCCTATCAGCGGGCATTGTTTGATATCCTTCATCCTGAAGATATTAATATTCGATTGACTGATGAATATATGATGGCTCCGGAAGCATCGGTATCGGCAGTTGTTTTCCATCACCCTGATGCACAGTATTATATTCCATAGGTTGCAGGAGATTGTCTGATGCGCTATACTCATGCTATGCAGCGGTTATTTAGTATTTTCAGCAGTATCATACTGGCGGCGGTTGTTGCGTATGCGCAGATACCGGCGGCGCCGACACATATGTATGTTTCAAATATTGACGCACATACGGTGCGTATAACATGGGCTGATGAAGCGACGAATGAAACGGCATACTATATTTATTCAAATCAGGTGAATTCGTTCCCTGTCGGTTTTGGTATACACGCCTCATCAAATACGACTTCCTGCAGTATATCAAATTTAACCTATAACACTATTTATTATTATTGGGTACAAGCATCAAATGATTCAGGTTCAGCATCTACAATGATTTCAAAACATTTATTAATACCGCCGGCTGCACCGACAAACATGACTGTTCTCTCCGCCGGGTATGAAGATATTACGCTGCAATGGTATGATGCTTCTACCAATGAAACGCTGTTTCGATTATTTATCAGTACTTCAAATGTATTGAGTAATGCAACTGATGTGGTGTCAGTATTGGGGAGTACCAATACATTGAGTAATGCAATGAGTCATACACTGATGAATTTAATATCGGATACGGATTATTATATATGGGTGCGCGCTGAAAATGACGGCGGAACAGGCTGTGCGGGTCCCTTACTTGCCCATACACTGCCTCCGATTCCTCCGACAGCCCCGCTTCATCTGACCGCAACAAATTTTACGTTTTGGTCATTCACGTTACAATGGTCAAACACGGCGACGAATGCAGATGCAATAATTATTTATACCAATAGTACGGATGATTTTACTACTGCAATTACACAAAGTACACTCAGTGCGTCAGCAACTGAAATTACACTTGATGTGTTTTCAGGGAAAACGTATTTTATATGGGTCCAAGCAACAAATCGCGGCGGCAGCGGAACGAATTCCATGAGCACGAATGCACCATTGCCGCCGTTGCCGTCAGCACCAACGAATTGCAGTAATTATACAATAACCCCCATTTCTGCAGCAATAACATGGAGCAACACCGCAACGAATGCTTCAATGATTCTCATTTATTCTAATACGGTTAATAGCTTTGCAACGGCAGCGGTATTTGGTACGTTTAATTCCAATACTGCAACGACAATAGTAAGCAATCTGCAGCCGGATAGCGATTATTGGTTTTGGATACAGTCAAGCAATGTAGCCGGCAGCGGATTAAGTGCAAGTGCTTTTATGCATACACTGCCGATACCGCCTCCGCCTGCCGCACCGACGAATTGCACTCATTATTCGGTAACGCCTATTTCAGTATCGATAGCGTGGAGCAATGCCGCAACGAACGCTTCCATGATTATCGTTTATTCAAATGCAGCATCAAATTTTACGGCAGCCGGGATATTCGGCATATTCACATCTCATACAACTTCTGTTGTACTGACGAATCTGCAGCCGGATACTGATTATTGGTTTTGGGTACAATCAAGTAATTTTGGCGGCAGCGGGCTCAGTGAGAGTGTTTTTGTACATATACTGCCGATACCGCCCCCACCATCAGCACCGAGGGATCTCACTATTGACAGTATTTACACCGGTTCTGCATTATTATATTTCACGGATACTGCATCAAATGAAACCGGTTTTATTATTTATCTTGGACAATCAACGAATCATGCTTCCGCTGCGATCATTAGAACACTCCCTGCTTCACTGAATACGGGTATAACTATCGGACCGGAAGTTATCCGTTCATTGAAATCAGATACGGTATATTATATATGGGTTCAAGCAAGTAATCTTGGCGGCAGTGCGTACAGTCAGCCGGTTCAGTTTCGTACATTGCATCATTGGACTACGGCGGCGGATTTATCGGAAGTAACAATCGGACCAAACCCGTTTAAACCGCATGAATCCGGCATTTTACTGACCTTTTATAATCTGACGCCCTATGCAGATATTACATTATATAATTATCATGGGGAAAAAATAGCAGCGTGTATAAAACCTGATGATGGACAAAGCAAATTTATATGGGATATGACGGGTATTATGGATACTTTAGCCCCCGGCATCTATATTATCAAAGTTATTAACCCCGATACGCAAGAAATTCATTTATTACGCTTCGCGATAGTTCGATAAGGAATCCATGTCGAATATTGACAAAGCACTTACAATATCTTATGCTGGCAACTGAGCATTCGGGGATTTCAGACTTATTTGATACTCACAAGACGGATAGAGGAGAGTAACCATCCGATTGAGTGTTGTACAAAGGAAGGTTGCCAATGCTTGAATGTAACAGAAATAAGGAATATATCATATGAATCGTGAAACACGTTCGTCGCAATCTTCGTGGCAACAATCAAAAAATACGCAATCATCGCAGCAAAAACGCCATTCTGCTCGACGTTCAGCCAGTTCGTCTCGCTCAACACCACGACGAAACAACAGTTCTCATGGTGATCAACGGGGTCGGTATAATCGGGTGAGAGCGCAGTTGCAATGGGGATTACTCGGCTGCGGGCAATTTGCCCAAAAAACGGTTTTACCGACATTTATACGGCTTCGTGATCAGCGGGTTGAAGGTATTTATTCGCACAGTTATGATCATGTTAAAAGAATTGCATTGCGCAATCGTATTCCGATTTATTCATCTGACCCTGAAAGTATTATTTCAAATGAAAAAATTAAAGCAGTGTATATAACATCACGAACCAGTGATCATTTCTCACAAGCGAAAGCTGTTATCAAAGCCGGTAAACCATTACTTATTGAAAAGCCAATGACGGTAAAATCGAAAGATGCGGCAAAACTGGAAAAAGCTGCACTGAAAGCACAGGTTCCGGTTATGATTGGGTTTTGCTACCGTTGGTATCCGCCGGTACAGAAAGCGAAAGAAACAATAGTCAGTGGTATGCTTGGTGATATTATAGATATAAATATTACATATTGCATTGATTATCCGCAGGAAAAACACTGGACGCAAATCAATCCTCAAAGTGCCGGCGGCGGTGTAACCATGGAAATCGGAACACATTGTATTGACCTGATTCGATATCTTGGCGGTGAAATAGAAGAAGTATACGGTCAGCGTGCGAGCCGGTTTTATAAAACTGATGCTGATGATGTTATGAGTGCACAGTTTCGGCTCCATAGCGGAACGTTTGCGCGTGTTTTAGTAAGCTTTCAGTCAATCGGACAGACGAATGATATTATTATACAGGGAACAAAGGGGTATTTAGTTATTCCTCATTTTACCCGATATCGCGGGGAATCATTCCTGAAGGGTAAAGATGCACGGCATCGGATACATGAACGCTTCCGTCCGGTAAATATTCATCAACGAATGCTGATTGGATTTCAACGTGCGCTTGATAATAATGAACCAATGCCGGTAACGCCGACTGATGGGCGTTTGAATTTGCAGGTTATTGAACGGATTAAGAAAATCAAATAGTACTGAGAATATGCGCCATACTTATATTCTCTTATGTGAAATAAGAAGATGTATTTTTACTGCATCTTGACAAAGAAGATATGAGATGTTATTTCTTAGTATAACTGTAATGAAAAGGAGTTAGCTATGCCGTTAAGTGCTGAAATGGAAAAGCTGCTTGAGTATTACAATACCGGTCTTGCCCTTTATAAAGAACGAAAGTTTAATGAAGCATTGGATGCATTTAAAAAAGCACTTGAGTATAAAGTTGATGATGGGCCATGCTTATTATATATTGATCGATGTGAAGTATTAATTAAAGACCCCCCGCCGCCCGAATGGGATGGTGTTTTTACTATGACGACAAAATAGTCATCGTTAATACGATATAAATATGAAACTACAACCGATTGTTCAACCTATTCAATGGCGTCATCAAACCTTATTTCTTCTTGATCAGACAGCTCTTCCCGGGGGCTATCGATATCGGCGTTATAAGCGGTATCGTCCGGTGGGGGATGCTATAAAGACAATGATTGTTCGGGGAGCACCGGCAATCGGGTGTACAGCTGCATATGCAATGGCTCTTGCAGCATATCAATGGAAGCATGTATTATCACGGGATCAATTTTTGAAAAATATGAATACTGCGGCAGAGTATCTTATTGCCACACGTCCGACGGCAGTAAATCTTGCTTGGGCAGTTCATCGTATTCTTAACTATATCAGTACACTCTCTGATTATTCAACTAAGATGCTTGCACAGGCAGTTGAAGCTGAAGCAGTAAAAATATTTGATGAAGATATGGCAATGGGTGCGGCAATCGGCAGAGCAGGGATGAAACTGATTAAAAAAGGATATGGCATTCTTACTCATTGTAATGCCGGCGGACTTGCAACGAGTGGATTCGGAACGGCATTAGCCCCGATGTATTTTGCTCATGCCAAGGGGGTATCATTCAAGGTATATGCTGATGAAACACGTCCGCTATTGCAGGGTGCGCGATTAACGGCATGGGAGCTGCAGACTGCCGGAATTGATGTTACGACTATTACTGATAACATGGCAGCGAAATTAATGGCGGAAAAAAAGATTAATCTGATTATTGTCGGAGCAGATCGTATTGCGGCAAATGGGGATACTGCAAATAAAATCGGGACATATAGTGTGGCGGTTTTAGCACAGTATCATCGTATTCCACTCTATGTTGCTGCACCGTCATCAACCATTGATGGAACATTAAAAAACGGTGATGCCATACCTATTGAAGAGCGTCATCCTGATGAAGTGAGAAAGTTTTCAGGAAGATTTACGGCACCGAAAAACGTAGCGGTATATAATCCGGCGTTCGATGTTACACCGGCAAAGCTCATTCATGGGATTATTACCGAAAAGGGTATTGTATATGCGCCGTATCGTACTTCATTAAAACGCTGTCTTTATAAAAAAAAGCATTGATTTTTTCATTATCCATGGATACAATGGATTTTAAGTATACGGGTAATAATACAGAATGTACCAGTATTGAAATTAGAGATACTTTGTATTGTCAGCGGTTATATTAAGTAGGAGTGTACATGGGACTGCAACTCGGTTCTGAAAATTATAAAGCCGGTTCATATATTGTTATTGAAGGGAAAAAGAATTCCCGTAATTTTTATATTATTCGGCAGGGTCATGTTCAGCTAAGTCGTGAACGGAGTATTGTTGATGATCATTCTGCTTCACGCTTAGGTCCCGGAGATTTTTTTGGTGTTGTTTCCTGTATGAGTCAGCATCCGCGCATTGAAACAGTTATGGCGCTTTCCGATGTCTCATTGATTTCGATTTTACGTGAGCAATTTGGTGATCTTATTCAAAAAAACGCACCGGTTGCTATGAAAATAATTAAACAATTTAGTGTAAAACTTCGCTATTATGATCAATCAATAGCGCGTCTATCATTTCAGGATGAGGTTTTTGAACATCCGATGCGACTTTTTGATTTAGGGGAGTTTTATTTTAAGAAAAAGAATTTTCAGCATGCTGCATATTGTTATCAGAAATATATTCAGCATAATTCGTCCGGCAATAATATTTCCGCTTCAAAGATGCGCCTGCAGGCATTGAATGCTCCGGAGACTCCGATTGTTGATCCGCAAAATGCCGGTATGAATCGTTCATATGCAAATGATGATATGATATTTTCAGAACATGAACCCGGTAATGAACTGTATATTATTCAACAGGGGAAAGTGAAAATAACAAAAGTTATCAATGATAATGAAATAATGCTGGCGGTACTGCAGCCGGGAGATATTTTTGGTGAAATGGCACTGCTTGATAATAAACCGCGTTCCGCATCAGCAATTGCCTATGGTGATGTAGTTATGTTGACGGTTAACCGTTCTAACTTTGAGCAAATGGTTATCAGTAAACCGCAAATAGCAACACGGCTTATTCAATTGCTGTCTGAACGTATTTGGATAGCCCATAAACAACTTTCAAATATTATGATGCGTGACCCGCTCGGGCGTATTTATGATACGCTGCTGACACAGGTATTAAAAAATCGTATTACCATTGAGCATCGTAAGCAGTATACATTTGAATTCGGGGCAAAAGAACTGATAAAAATGGTCGGATTGTCTATTGAAAAGGGAGAAATGCTGATTCGTAAACTGCTGGAAAATAACAAGTTTCGTATTGTCAGTGAAAAACTGCATGTTGATGATTTAGAAGAACTGGAAAAGCAGGCTCAGTATTTTGTAAAAATGGAAGAAATGGAACGCAAGCGTGAGGCTTCCTCACGAAAATAATCGGCATGTCCGACATCAGGAACGCGTGCGGAAAGTCCGCCGTCGTTTTAATCGCTTATTGAGCGGATCCCATACTATACCGACGAAACCGAAGCGTAACAAAACTACTCGTAAGAACTCTTCACTATCGAAAAAACACACAAAGCTGCCGGCATGGATTACGTTTTTAATTATTTGCACATTTGCCGCTCTTTTTATTCATATTGTTCCACCACTCATTATTACCCCCGATACACTACGTACGGTATTGGTACATGCGGCGGAGGATGCAACAAACCTGCCGATTGAATGTGCCGGTTTGCAGTATAGTGTGCTTAGCGGTATACAATTATCCAATGTTGTTGTTTATGATTCGGTAAAATCATCAAATACGATTATACTTTCCTGCGGTAAAATTATTATTCGCTATAACATTATAACCATTCTCTTGCATGGCGCTGCTTTACAAAAAGTGCAGTTGATTCGTCCCATGGTGAATATAATTAAAACTGCTGACGGAACAATAAATATACAATCCGTTATTGCCCGTGCGAATTCGGAAACAAATATTACTGCACAGGGGAATAAACTTCCTTCCGTTATCATGCGAGGGTTTATTAATAAACTTATATTCAATGATGCGCGTGTTGCATATCTTGATATGACAAAAGGGTCACGCGTGCCAACGGTTATCAGCGGGGATATTGAGGTTTATAAACTGACACTCGGGCGTGCAACAATGTTGCCGCTGCGGTTTAAAATACATTTAGGCGCGGATAAAACGGATTACGGCGGCGGATCGAAATCATATCTTACAACTGATATTACCGGTATTTTTGATGCACGGCAGAATAATCTTACTGCAACGGCAAATACAACAGGGGTGATAAATAATCTTCCGGTTAATAGTGTTCTTTCATTACAGTCATCGGATTTACAGGTGTTTGATCTAAATGGAACTATTACCAGTAAAGCGTTATTTAACGGAACATTACAAGGACAGTTTGATCGTCGTTCTAATACGGCGTATTTAATGTCATCCAATTTACAGTATCGCACTATTCCTGTTACCTTTACTGCGGCAGTGGATGATGTTCAGGAACAGTCCATTCAATTTACTCTTCAATGTCCTGAACTTAATTTAAAGGATATTATCCCCGTAAGCGGGAGCGGTGTTGCGCTGAGCATACCCGGTTCATTGGATGTATCAGGCAGGGTGCCATTGGGAGATATGGAACATATTTCTCTAACCGGCAGGTTTGCTTTTCAAAAAGGGACTGTACGCATTGACGGTTTTACCAATGCATTTATTCTCGGAAAAAGTACCGTGAGTTTTAATGGACAATCAATTATCCTGAATGCATTGCCGGTATGGTATGGTGCTGCTCAGTATCACTGTACTGTACGTATACCGAAAATTACCGCTTTGAATATTTATGCTGATATTCGCGCGCATGATTCTGTTATTGTTGAAAATTTTATTCCTTTGCCAAATACTCAGGAAGGAAAGAAGAAAAAAACAGAAACCGGAAACAGCGGCGGTGCATGGAAAATTACTGCAGCCGTTCGTGCTCCTGCAGCAGTATATCAGCATCAGACCTTTCATGCGATTGATGGAAAGGTTCAGATTACTTCGCATTCAGTGCATGTTACTCGTTTTTTCGGCAAAGCATACAACGGGTCGTTAACCGCTGCATTGCAGTTTCCATATTCCGATAATGAACCGGAATTGCAAATAAACGGAACAATGAAAGGCATACACCTCAAACCATTATTGAACGTGTTGAATGATACAGACAGCGGAATAGATGGTGTCGTTAATGGGTCGGTGCATATAACACTGCATCCGAATGATGATGATAGTATAAGCAGATTAACAGCTAAGATTGATATACAAAAATCAGAGGTACACATTAATCAGCTGACTTTTAAGGACTTTACAGCGAATATAACCGTGCGAAAGAAAATAATATCTGCGGAGCGTATAAACGCTCGTTTTTGCCGCGGTCCGATAAACGGTTCTTTTCATCTTGATTTAAATCAGATTCTGCCGGCATATGACTTTACCATTACCGGATCGCGCTGCCGTCTGAGCGATTTAGTCAGCGGTTATGAGGCGTCATTGCGTTCAGTGATGAAAGGGGATTTGAACTTTACCTTGTCGGGTTCAACGCGTGGTGAGGCGTCTGATGATATTTTTAAAAATCTTGTTGTGCATGGTTCGTTAAACGGGTCTCAGATCGGATTTAATAAAATGTCACTGGATGATTATTCTGCTGACATTGCGATGGAGAAAGGGACTATTGCAATAAACAATTTAAACGGAATGTTTCATGGCGGTACGGTATATGGGAAGACACGCATTGATTTGAATGCAGCCGATCCTTCATATACTATGAGCTTTGAAGCAAAAAAAGTAAATCTTGATTCGTTATACGAAGGATACAAACACGTTGAACATGAGAAAGCAACCTGTATTATTGATTTTGAAGTTGCGCTTGAGGGATGGGGACTGCATCCTGATGCAATGGCACGTAATCTGAAAGGCAGCGGTTCTTTTAAATCAACATCAGGAAGAGAACTTCGCAATACTTTTTTTCAGCGGGCAATGATTCAATCAATTGAAGGAAGTAAACTGCCGTTTTCAAAAAATATTCTGGACTGTTTGATGCTGGAGCATATTATTAATTATTCATTTTCAGGGGAATTTGGATTTGAGAATGGGTATATGGAATTTAATAATACCAGTATTGCCGTCAGCGAGCCGGGTAGTTCGTATAGTATTCGCAAAGTACAAATACCGCTGCAGGCAAAGGATAAAAAATTGGCAATGGTGTCAGTGCGGGTTGATTATGATCAGGATGTATATAATTGTATCGGACCGGGAATTGTAATGGTATTGAATAAAACAAAAGGATTCAAACCTGCCGGGAAAACTGAAAATTCGTATTATTTTACTCTTACGGTAAATGATTTTTTACCCTGAAATACTCTTGTTTTCATATCATGATAGTGATATACTCTCGCGAATAAAATTACGATTGAGGTAACAACGGTATAATGCGCATATACAGTATAGTATTGATTATATTTGCTCTTGGTGTCGGAATGGTATGTGCGCAGCAGGAGATATCACCGCTGACCGCAACGAATGCGTTGCAGGAGATGATCGTAAAAATGCCGACAGCGGTTAATCCGCGCATACGACTGGCAATGCTGTTTGCAACGAATGGAAACTCCGCCCGCGCGTTAGAAGTGCTGGAACAAGCACAGGAGGTTATCGGCAGAAGCAATACAACATTGCTCTATACAACCGGCGTTGTTTATTTGCGGGACTATAAGTTCTTTGAAGCATTGAGTAATTTTAAATCAGTTACAACTATCGACAGCAACCATTTTGGTGCATTATGCAATACGGGGTATATCAGTTTGATATACTTACGGGAACCGGAAAGCGCATTATTGTTTTTCAAACGAGCACAGATGTTCACAACGAATAATGCGGAGATTTATAATTATATCGGTTCAGCATATATTGAAATTGGAACCTATGATGAGGCGCAGTCATATTTTTCAAATGCATTAACCATAGCCCCGGAAAATGCGGACTATCGATTTAATCGGGGTATGACGTATTATCTCATGCATCAGTATGATCGTGCGCGTGAAGAATGGAATGCGGTTTTGTCGAAAAACCCTGAATATGAAGCAGCAAAACAAGCGATAACGATGTTATCACAAGAAAAGTCCAAGGAGTAATACAATGATAGGTAAAGAAATACGTATTGAACGTATTTTAAATCGAAATAATAACCGGACGATTATTGTCCCCATTGATCACGGGGTTACGCTTGGTCCGATTCACGGTTTAATTGATATTCAAAATACTGTTGATACCATTGCAAATAGCGGCGTCAATGCAATTCTTATGCATAAAGGGCTGGTGAAAAGCGGGCATCGTAATCATGGGCGTGATATTGGTCTTATTGTTCATTTATCAGCCAGTACTTCATTGTCGGGTGACCCGAATGCGAAAACAATGGTGTGTTCAGTTGAAGAAGCGGTTTGCTTAGGAGCTGATGCAGTATCAGTACATGTGAATCTTGGTGCTGATACTGAAGCTGAAATGCTTCATGATATGGGGAAAGTCAGCCGATCGTGTATGATGTGGGGGATGCCGCTTATTGCGATGATGTATACACGCGGCAAAAAAATTAAAAATGAATATGATGCCGCTGTTGTGAAACATGCTGCACGTGTTGGTGCAGAGCTTGGTGCGGATATTGTAAAAGTTAATTATACGGGTTCAACTGAATCATTTCGTGAAGTAGTTGAGGGCTGTCCTATTCCGGTGGTTATTGCCGGCGGTGAGAAAATGGAAACTGACGAGGAATTATTGACAATGATTAAAAGTGCTATTGCAGCCGGTGGGGCAGGATGTTCAATCGGACGCAATGTTTTTCAGCATGATAATGTGAAGGAAATAGTACGCATGATTGCTGATATTGTTCATGGAGAGAATACATGAAGAAAATTTGGCTGAATCTGCCGATATGGAATAAAAAAGCAGTTACCACAGCGTTAGAATCCGGTATTGATGCAATAATGACGACGAAAGAGCTGGTGTCAAAAGTTCGCCAGCTTGGTCGTATTACGGTTATTGCGCCATCATCCGGCGATTTAAAAATTCCTACGGATGTTGATATTCGTGTAATAAAAAATAAAAAAGATGAACAGGAAGCTGCACGGGTTTTACGAAAAAAAATCGTTGTTGTACGTACAACCGACTGGAGTATTATTCCGTTAGAGAATCTTATTGCAGCAGCCGGAGAAACCTTGTACACATTTGCACGGACGTATAAAGACGTAAAATTAGCTGCAGAAATTCTTGAAACCGGTGTTGCAGGGATTGTGTTAGAAACGACTGATCCGGCAATAATAAAAAAATCAGTTTCATTTATTACGTCATTATCAGCAATGAAATTTAACCTGAAAACATTACGTATTACAAAAGTAACAACAATCGGAATTGGCGATCGTGTTTGTGTTGACACCTGTTCAAATTTAACGGGTAGTCAGGGGATGCTGGTTGGCAATTCAAGTAAGGGGATGTTTCTTGTTCATGCAGAAAATATTGACAACCCGTATGTCGCTGCACGTCCGTTTCGGATAAATGCGGGCGCGGTACATGCATATTTTCATGCGCCGGGCGGCACGACGCGGTATCTTGGCGAATTAAAATCCGGTGATCCTGTTTTAATTACCGATCATACCGGAAAATCAATAACGGCATATGTCGGACGTTCAAAAGTTGAGAAGCGTCCGCTATTAGTTGTTGATGCGGTTGAGGTTCGTTCAAAAATGCCGTGTTCAATCGTGTTGCAGAATGCTGAAACAATACGCTTAACAACACCAAAAGGTGAACCAATATCGGTTGTACAACTTCGCTGTGGTTCTAAAGTGCTGGGATATGTTGAAAAACAAGCACGTCATTTTGGTATTGCAATTGACGAAACCATTGTTGAACAATAACCGAGTGAATCAATTGTATAAAAAGAAGAGTTTCTTTTAAGTGAATCATTAATAAGGAGTTTCCAATGCCAGATCTTTGGGATAAATGTCGTGAGTTTACACAAGCCGAGGAGCTTCGTCAAATAGGAATCTATCCGTATTTTCGACCAATTGAATCGGAACAGGATACTGAAGTATATATTGACGGTAAAAAATACCTTATGTTCGGATCAAACAGTTATCTCGGATTAACCAATGATCCGCGGGTAAAAGAAGCGGCAATTAAAGCGATTGAAAAATATGGCACCGGGAATGCCGGGTCACGATTTTTAAACGGGACACTTGATATTCATGAAAAGCTTGAGCAGCGTTTAGCTGAGTTTACACATCAGGAAGATGCGCTTTTATTTTCAACCGGGTTTCAATCAAATCTTGGTGCTATTGCTCCGGTTATCGGTCCGAAAGATTATATACTCATTGATGCTCTTGACCATGCCTCAATCATTGATGCAACGCGCCTTGCATTTGGTAAAACGTGGCGCTTTAAGCATAATGATATGACCGACCTTGAAATGAAGTTGAAAAACGCTCCCGAAGAAGCCGGTAAGCTTATTGTTGTTGACGGCGTATTCTCAATGGAAGGTGATATTGCGAAACTTCCTGAAATTGTTGCACTTGCAAAGAAATTTAATAATACATATGTTTATGTTGATGACGCTCATTCATTGGGGGTTCTTGGGAAAAACGGACGCGGAACCGCGAATCATTTCGGTTTGGATACCGAAGTTAGTCTTATTATGGGGACATTCAGCAAGTCATTTGCTTCATTAGGCGGTTTTGTTGCCGGCTCAAAGAATATCATTGAATATTTAAAGCATAGAAGTCGGGCGCTTATTTTTAGTGCTTCAATGCCGCCGGCAAGTGTTGCTGCGGTTGATGCTGCGTTGGATATTATGCTGAAAGAACCTGAACGGATTGAACGCTTATGGGAAATTACTCATCGTATGCTTAATGAATTTAAAATGCTTGGTTATGAAACCGGTACGGCAGAAACTCCGATTATTCCGCTTGTCATCGGACCACTGGAAAAAACATTTGAATTATCAAAAGCGCTTTCCGAAGCCGGGGTTTTTATTAATCCGGTTGTTCCGCCCGGCGTACCGGAAGGACGCTGTCTTATTCGGACCAGTTATATGGCGAATCATACTGATGAGCAGCTTGATTATTTGCTGGATACATTTAAAACATTTGGGAAAAAACTCGGTATTATTTAATATCAGCATGAGTGGCTTTATTGTATCGATAAAGTCAGTTAGTATATTATGATAAAATAATTTAGGAGACCGTATATGAGCAACATTAACATTATCCCTATTGATCGTATGGCAACCCCCGGCGTGTTTAAAAAGAAGTTTGTATTATTTCCATGGAAAATTTATCGCTCGAAAGAGAACCGTGCAAAACCATGGGCGAAAGCATGGTGTCCGCCACTGATTATTGATGTAATGGATAAGTTTAATACTAAGATAAATGTCAAATTAAAACGCATTGATTTTCAGGCATTTATTGCTGAACGCGATGGTGAAGTCGTTGGTCGTATTACCGCACAAATATACCATGGTCATCTTGAAACATTTAATGATAGTACCGGATTTTGGGGATGGTTTGAATGTATTAATGATCAGGCGGTTGCGGAGGCATTATTCAATCGTGCGCAGGATTGGTTAAAACAAAAAGGGATGAAACGAATGCTCGGACCATATAGTTTTACCATCAATGATACCTTTGGTATGAAATGCGATGGGGGGGCGGATTATCCGGCGGGATATGAGATAATGCCGATGGTTATGATGCCGCATAACCCGCCGTATTATAATGAATTATGTACGCAGTATGCAATGACCAAAGCACAGGATTTATATTCATATCATCTTGATATGGAAAAAGGAATATCGGATCGTGTTCGGCGTGTTGCACGATTGGTTGAACAGCGGCTTGAACGTAAATCCGGCCGGATAGAATACCGACGCGGTGATCTGAAGCAATGGGATGAATTAATAGAATATGTTTGGGAAATTCATTGTGATGCATGGGAAACAAATTGGGGGACGGTTGCATGGACAAAAGAAGAGTTTGATCATGAAGGCAAAGACTTAAAAATGCTGGTTGAAGAGGATTTTATTTGGTTTGTCTTTGTGAATAATGAAGTTGCCGGCTTTATTATGGCACTGCCCGATCTGAATGAAGTGCAGTCAAAAATTAACGGACGGCTTCTCCCGTTTGGTATTATTAAATTACTCTGGGGGCTCAAGGTTGCGAAAAGCTACAATCGCAGTCGTTGTCTGCTCATGGGCATTAAAAAGAAATTTCAAAAACGCGGGTTGGAAGCTCCGTTAATTGAAAAATTATATGAAGCAGGGAAAAAACACAATATCAAAGAAGGTGAGCTGTCATGGATATTAGAATCAAATATACCGATGCGGCGGGGGGTTGAACCGTTTAGTACCGGTGTATGGATGACTTTCCGTGCATATGAAAAACCGATTCAATAATAGATGCTTATATTTGTAATTCGTATTCTTTACAGCATTTTATTCGTTTGATATAATACCGTTCTATGTATACGATCAATGTTATTTCATATACGGAAATGTCTTATGACAAAGCGGAATAATAATAAAAAACGTATGTTCTGGACGGTAGTACAATTTACCGTAAGTATTGCTGCAATGATTGTTGTGGTCTGGTTTGGTATTATTGATAATAAAGAAGAAATTAATGCTGACAGTATTAAAGATGACTGGCCGACACTGCAGGAACGAATAGATACTGAAACAATTAAATACGAAGTAATAACGCGGAATACTGATGCCGGAGATCCGGAAACAGTATATCGAATACGCGGTATTGATTTAATTGCACTACGTTTGGAACGGTTTGATTTCGGACTGTTTTTTATCGGCGTATTCGTTTATTTTATTTCCATGCTTATTGCATCAGTACAATGGTTTTTATTACTGCGGTTTAGTAAAATTAAGGTTACGCTGTGGGATGGAATACGCTATTATTTTATTGGATTATTTTTTAATAATGTTCTTCCCGGTTCAATAGGGGGGGATTTAGTTAAAGGTGTTATGTTAGGGCGTAAAAAACATCATGGGGAGACAATTGCTGCCGGTATTATCGTTGACCGCGTATTTCATTTTTGCAGTCTCGGGCTTATTTTAATAGTTGTTTCATGCTTATTATATTGGGATACACCGGTTGTTGAGAAATGGAGCGTATTGATATTTGGTATTGCGGCGATGACGTGTATCGGGGGGATTGTTTATTTAATCGGTCCGAGTAAGAAGTGGTTTATGGCACTTGCAGGATTATTGAAAAAAGGGAAATTAAAGAGTGTTGTTATAAAGTTTATACAATCAATGTATCTGTTTCGTAAAAAGCGGTTTCTTGCTCAGATAGGATTAATGAGTCTGGCAAGTCAGGGGGTTCGTATACTGATGAATTATTTAGTTGCACGGGCGTTATTTATTCAATCTATTGAATTGCGTAGTTTTTTCTTTGTTATTCCAATTGTCGGATTTACCTCGGCGCCGCCGATATCGGTGAATGGGATTGGGGTGCGTGAATTTATCGGAAAATCAGTGCTGACGCATTTTGGCATCAGTGAAGTAAATGGTATTTTAATTATGTTTATCAGTCATGTCGCATTGGTGTTCGTCTCATTGTTAGGCGGACTGCTTTTATTATATAAGGAAAAAAATGCTCGATAGACCTGTACATAAAAAATTTCAGATATGGTGGCTTTTATATATGCTGCCGCTGCTGAATGTGCTTGTTGGGCCACCGGTTATGACGGCGATATTAACCATTGCTGTTGGTATAACGCATGTCATTTTAATTCGTACACGACGTAAAATCCTAACGAAGACTTTTTTAAAAAGGGAGACGATTTATTTAGTAATACATATTAGTTTAGTCATAGCAGGTGCAGGTATTGTCGTATATTTGTTTAATCCGCACTGGCATACAGCGTTGGAAAAAAGTGCCGCTACACTGCAGAATAGATTTTTATTTGCTCTAGCGAAAACAACACTTGATGTTATCAAAGAAATACGCTTCAGCATATTGCTATTAATAATAGTCGCACAACTTAATGTTGTTATATTGTCGTTGATTCAGTCAGGACGGATTAATACTTCACGCGAGAGTGATGCGTGGTTTTCAAACTTTTCATTATCTTATTCAGTAATCATGGCGGGTACTGCATTATTTGTTCCGGCACTTGTTTTTTTTACTGCTCTTATGGTTAGTACAGTCGGATGGTTTGTTTTTCGGATATTGCCGGATACGGGGGGACGATTATTTTCAGCCCGTATTGCTCATCAGAATATTGTAATAAAACGAAAACAGGTATTGTTCGCTGTTATACTATTCAGTGTATTATTTATTGGGATGCTGTTACTGCCGTTAAAAGTATATGCACCGTATTTATCCGCAAATGGTGTGCAGGGGTATAGTGTTTATGCCGGACGAACACCGCCGCAGGCGTTTGATGAAGGAAAAGGGCAGCCTGCATTTTATAATGTCGCTTATTGTACATGGTTATTTCATAAATATAGTCATATATTAACTCCCCGTGCTGTACAAAAAACCAAAACACCTAATACTTCTCAACAGACTGCTGATTCAGCAAGCATGCCGGATACGGGGAATACAAAAACGTCTTCGCATGTATCGTACTCGCCGGTACGGATGAAATACAGAACCTTATATACAAAAATACTGCCTGATGTGGCAGCATTTCATTGTCTGTATGCATGTATGAGTACACTTCTGATTATCATTTTATTTAGTATACCGTTTAAAGGCGTCAGTGATGTTGTTCATTTAACATTGGTCGGTTTTATTGGTGCATTAGCAGCGTCATTAATGCGTCCGATATTTGATGTACCATCTCCGGAATTGGTGCATATCGTGCTTTGGATTCCGGCATTGTTATTGTTATATTTTTTATATGATATGGTGTCATTGCGGCGACTGCTGGGTTTATATATAATTAATATTATTATTCTTCATGGAATCGGACGACGCGGTTGGGGGATGTTTACCCTGATGTATGTCGCGATGAATATAATTGATCGCGGTGTGTTTGAAGAAGAGAATGGACGGTTTAATCAACCGTGGTATTGTGCGATTTTTATTGCCTATGGTATTCATACGGTAAACTTGTTTATTATGATTATCAATGCGTTTGTAAAGGGAGTCCTCAAACTGAAAGGATTGGCGCTTTTACGTTCGACAACACATGGTGCTGATTATCATGTCGGTAATCTTCATCGGTTTTCCGCCTATATGGTAATTCCATTGTTTTTAAGCGCGATGAGTGTTTTTAATGTTTCTATTTCATATGTACGGTTTTTATTTATTGCAGCATTCGGAGCAGCATTACTTGATTTTGCACAGGGGCGTATCGGCCGATTAGGAATTCGTCATGATCATATTTATATCAGTGCATACAGATTACGGCCATGTGCCGGTGAACAGGAAGGGGCGCTTTCTGCTGATGGAATGTTTGGCGGTTTAATCGTAATAGGAATTATTCTTGCTGTTGCAGTTATACGTAATTATTTTTATGGCAATGATATAATAGCAGCATTAATTGTTTTACTTGCTGTCCATGGTGCGGTATTTGCTGAAAGCTACATTGGTGCACGATGGGGAAAGAAAGTTATGCTTGGTGATGGGGTGGTGAATACCGGATTAACACTTATTGCCGTATTATTAGCTGCAGTCGGATATACTGCACTGGAACGATTTATTTAGGAAAGCCCATGAAAATTGCTCTTATCTACCCGCCTTTTATGCGTGATAATGCGTTTCCGTTATTATCACAGAATCGGCAGACAAAGTTTAGTAAATCACTGGAAGTTCGTATTTTTCCATTGGTGATGGCATATCTGGCAACCATGTTAAAAAAACAAGGACATGAGGTCCTCTGGCTTGATGCGATCAATGCACGTATTCAGTGGGATGATTATGAGAACCGTTTACGTTCATTTAATCCTGATTGGATTGTAATGGAAACGAAAACTCCCTTGATTACCATGCATTGGGATTATATCCCGAAATTAAAGAAACAAACTGATGCTCGGCTGATATTAGTTGGTGATCATTTATGGTATAAAACTGAAGAAAACTTTGAGCGTTCAAACCCTGACTATGTTATTGTCGGAGGGGATTATGATTTTATTATATCGGAATTATTGGAATTTGAAACCGGATCACGTTCTGCGCGTCCCGGCGGCGTGTATTGGTTTGAAAACAACGCTATGCAGACAACCGGCTGCGCAGCATTATATGATCTCTCAACATCACCGCAAATTGATCGCGATTTAACACAATGGTATAATTACGGTGAAGCATATTTGCAGCATCCCTGTGCGTATATTTTAACCGGACGCGGATGCGGGGGGCGAAATCCTATTGACGGCAGCAAAGCAAAAAAAGAAAAATATGGTTCGACACTGGCAGGGCGCTGTACATTTTGTATTTGGCAGCATTCTTTCTGGCGGAATACCGCTCGTATGCGCCCGGTTAAGGATGTTGTTGATGAAATTGAAATGCTCTATAAGAAGTATGGTGTTGTCGAAGTGTTTGATGATAATGAAGACGGTCCCGTATGGAATAAAGAATGGATGCGGGCGTTCGCTGATGAATTTGAAAGCCGCGGTTTATACGGTAAGGTTGCCTTCTCAACGAATGCTCGGGGTGATAACCTTGATGAGGAAATGTGTACGCTCTGTGAACGTATTGGGACACGATTGTTAAAAATCGGTGTTGAATCCGGCAGTAATGAAACCTTAGTGCGATTACAAAAGGATGAAACGATCGAAGAAATAATTGACGGGGTGAAACGTGCAAAACGTCATGGTATGGTAGTGTTGCTGACGACGATGGTTGGCTATCCGTGGGAAACTCGTGAAGGAGCACGGAAAACATGGCTGGCAACAAAGGAAATGATGCTGTATCGAACAAAATTTGGGGATTCATTGCAATCAAGTGTTGTGTTGCCCTATCCGGGGACGCCGTTGTATCGGTATGCATTGCGTAATGATTATTTTTGTATTGATGCGCATAATTATGACCGCTTTGATCAGGCAGAAGCGGTTATGAAAACAGATGTTGATACAACCTATTGGTGTCGGAAAATGTGGCGTATTATGCTGCATCCGCTTTTTATTATTAAATCGTTTTTTACTCTGCGCTCGTGGGATGATATAAAGCAGGCATTATACGGACTGCGATCACTATTCGGGCATTTGAAGGATTATGACCATACCGCACAGCATACTGTTGCGGATATAAAAAAAGACGATCAGGGGAACGTATAATTTTATGAAAGTAATGCTTATTAATCCGCCACGCGTTGACGGTTGTACCGTTGTGCGGGAAGAACGCTTTGAGCATCGTGATATCGGATCGTGTTATCCGCCGCTCTCATTGTTGCAGACGGCCGGTGAAATTGAAGCAGCCGGGTATGAATTGTTATTTCTTGATGCGAACGGATTTAATCTCACGAATGAAGCTGTTTTTAAAAAAATGAAGGAATACCATCCTGATGTCGTTATTACGCGAATTGCTTTTGATTGTCAGCCATATGACTATGCGGTTATTGAATATGCAAAACAGGAATGCGGGGCAATAACGATTACACGCTGCAAAGTTATTGCTGAAGCGCAATTTGTATTGCAGCAATACATGCAAACATATCCGGCAGTTGATATCTTTCTAATGACCGAACCGGATGCAATTATTGTTTCATTATTAGCGGATCTAAAAAATAACGCATCGGCAGGGGATCTGCATACAGCGGGAATTGCCGTTCGTGATGCAGCAGGTACGCTGCGGATAACAAAGCAGCCGGAATATCCGGAGCATTTAGATGAAACAGCATTGCCGGCGTGGCATTTATTACCGACATTACAACCGTATCATACCGGTGTTTTGGAATCACCGTTTGCAACGGTACAAACATCACGCGGATGTCCGTACGGCTGCCAATTTTGCGCATATCGAAAAAATAAATATCGCACATACAGCCCTCAACGAGTTGTCAATGAATTAAAAAGGCTCATTACAGTGCATGGACTTAAAACGTTTCTTTTTTTTGATGATGTCATGGGATTAAAAAAAGGGCGTCTTGAAAATATTTGTCGGTTAATGATTGAAGAAAAATTGAACCTAAAATGGTCATGCTGCACACGAGCGGATTTATTGACTGCCGAGCAATTAAAATTAATGAAACGTGCCGGATGTGAAGAAATTGCATTCGGTATAGAATCAGGTGCCGAGCAGGTTCTTGAACGCACCCGAAAAGGAGTTTCGAAAGATGATATTAGGCGTGCAGCGGAATTATGCAGACGGGAAGGGGTGCTGTTTTACGGTATGTGTATTATTGGATTGCCCGGAGAAACATGGGATACGGTACATCAAACAATAACTTTTATTAAAGAAATCAATCCATTTTATACGCAGTTTTGTTTTTCGACACCACTTCCGAATACGCCGAATTATCATTGGTATAAAGAGAATGGATATTTATTAACGGAAGATTGGACAAAATATTCTTCATTATATCCAGAACCGGTGGTGCGTACTGAAGCAATGAGTAAAGAAGATTTAATAGAAGCCCGTACAGTGGTGTATAGAAAACTAGTGCTGCGGTTTTGGTATTTAGTGAGTAAAATACGTATATTTGACTGGCGCTGGAATATACAGGGGTTAAAAAAAATCATGGAACGAATAATCGCAATATTAAAAAAAGAAACAGTTAGATAGTATTGTTCAGGAGTTGCGTATACAGGGCAGCCGTTTGTGCACCAGTTATATGATAATCAAAGCGTGCTGTAATAGAATCATATGCAGCATTGCCGAATGTATGTGCTGCTGTCGGATGAGTGTTGATATAGGAAATATAAGCAGCGAGAGTATCGACATCACCGGGGTTGAACAGTAATCCTGTTTTTTGGTGTTGTACTATTTCAGGAATACCTCCCGTCCGTGTTGCGATAATTGGAAGTGCATGGAGAGCTGCTTCAAGCACGGTATTGCCAAGTCCTTCCTGTATACTGCACGTAACGAAGCAATTTATTATTTGATAAATAGCATGTATATCATTACGAAAACCTAAAAAAGAAACCATTGATGGTATGCCAAGCTGTCGTGTTGTTTCTTCAAGATGTTTTCGTTCTTTACCATCCCCGATAATGATAATACGCAGATTCGGAATCGCTGTTTTCAGTAATGCCCCTGCTTTCAGTAATGTTAGAGTATCTTTTTCTTGTGTGAGTGCACCAATTGAACCGACAACAAAATCAGTATTTGATAATCCGAACGTTGTTCGCTGCACCGGTATATTGTTTGTGTTATTTGTTTGTGATTGAATGTCGATGCCGCTGTATATTGTCGTTATATTATTATGAAGAACGCCGCTGTGCTGCAGGACTTTTTGTACGGCAGTGGAAACAGCAATATAATGCGTCGGCAACGTATATTTTAATTTTTTGAACGGCCACCCCTTGGGCGGAAATATAACACGACGTGATACAATAATAACAGGAACACCGGCGCGCCGTGCTGCAATACTGCCGAGTGTATGGGCACGGCTATCATGTAAATGGACAATATTCGCATTAAATGCGGCAATTATTTTTTTTATTTGTCGTATTGCGTTCGGTGTATATTCACACGGCATTGCAATTGTAGTGAATGGGATACTGTGTTTGCGGGCGTATTCAGCTAATGCACTATGCGGATTAACGATGAGATGAATATTGTATTGTTTTGACTGTAAATAGCGGCAGAGCAGGGAAACTTGTTTTTGACCTCCACGCCATGTAATGCCGGTATCAATATGAATAATGTTCAGCATCATAATCGCGCCGGTATTGAGCGGGGGGAGTATGAAGTAAGATTATAGCGCGCGAGAAGAGAGCTATATACTTCAATACCCGTTCCGATATCATCCGGTATATGCGTATCGGATGCATAGGAAACTAATGTGCCGCCGCGTTGCGCATAGCGTGCGATAATTTCTTCTTCAGGAAGAGTATAGGAATATCCTTTCCGCAATGAAGCGCAATTGATTTCAAGAATGCTTTTCTTTTCAATAATAAGATCAAGTATCATATCAAGGCGATGAGATAAGGCGGGAATATGCCAAACCTCTATTGCTTGAAACTCCTCGGGAATCCAGCGGCGTATAAAGTTTATATGTGCAATGATATCAAAAAGACCACAAGCAACGGTTTTATAAATCATATCAAAATATTGTTGGTACATGTTCATAATGTGTTCGTGGGAGGTATACGCGGATTTCATTTCAGATGCGATAATGCCGTTGATCGCATGAATTGATCCAATGACATAATCATACTGATAGTGTTGTAAATGCTCTTGTATGAGTGGAAGTCGTTTATCAGTGAAGCCGATTTCAACAGAGCTGTAAATATGCAGGCGTTTATCAAATACACGACGTACTTCATTCAGAGCGTTGAAGTATTCTTCAACATCATATCCCCAGTTGGAATTAATCTCTAAATGATCGGCAAATCCGATTGCCGTAAATCCATACTGGAGTGCTTTTTCTGCTTTTTCAAGCATGGATCCGTATGCATCATCACTGATATGACTATGGATATGTAAGTCTTCAAATTGAATATTCATTGTCTACTGCTTTTCGTTATCATTTTTCTTTCTTTACCGCATGCTGTCGAATCCATTCAAGGGTTCTGAGTATACCGTCATCAAGCGTAACATTCGGTTTCCATCCGAGAATAGTTCGCGCCCAATTATTGTCAATATCTCTTGATGGAATTGGATGTTTGGATTCTGTGTATGTTGGTATGATCGAGCAGTCCATATATTGTGCAATTTTTTGATAGAGAACAGTACTGGAGACTGACTCACCGCTGACAATATTTATAACATGTAATGAACGATCGCCAATAAAGATATGCGGCTGCTCGGTAAAGAGTGCAAGATTAACGGCAAAAATAGCATCATCAATAAATAATAAATCATATTTTGTTTCATCATTGCCAAAGAGAGAGACGTGCTTTTCAGTGAGGATCTGATACATGATTGAAGCAATAACGGAATCATTTTTTTGCTGGCCATATCCGTACAATGAGCCAAATCGTAAAACCCAAAAATCCATATCATAATTTTGCTGATAAATGGGCAGATATTGTTCAATGGCGAATTTTGATGCAGCATGCGGTGATATCGGATGTGGCCAGGAACTGTCAGTAACGGCTTTATGGGTTAACCCGTATACATCAGTTGTTGAAATATAAATAAATTTCGGGACTTGCTGTTCTTTACATTGTTCAAGCAAGTTGAGTGATCCGAGGACATTTTTCATTGCATCATATACCGGATCAGCAAAAGAATTCTGTCCATCCGCATATCCGGCGAAGTGGATCACTGCGTCAAATTGATAATCAAGAAAAAGTTCAGTCATTTTACGACGATCATTTAAACCGATTTGGAAAAAAGGTGCTCCTTGCGGAACAGATTCTCTGCCGGCGTTCGTGAGGTCATCAATGAGTATCATATTATGACGATTATCAGGATCGCGGAGTACTGATTGTATATACCGTGATGCAAAATAACCGGCAGCACCGGTAATCAGCAGGTTTAACTTTTCTTTACGTTTTACGACACGCATAATAGCACCATTATATCATAGCACAGCAGATTCGGCAACTATTGGTTCAAAACAAATTGTTTTTTAATCAATTCGGCATACAATCCCGGACGTTGGAGCAGTTCGGTATGTGTTCCTTCCTGAACTTTTTTACCATCGTCAATAACGATAATACGATCCGCATGTTTTATTGTGGAAAGCCGGTGTGCAATCACAAATGTTGTACGACCCTGCATAAGATTATTCAACGCTTGTTGGACAAGTAATTCTGATTCCGTATCAAGTGCACTGGTCGCTTCATCAAGAATAAGAATTCGCGGGTCTTTTAATATTGCACGCGCAATTGAGATACGTTGCTGTTGACCTCCGGAAAGCTGTACCCCCCGTTCGCCAATTTCTGTTGCATATCCGTTGGGAAGAGCGGTAATGAAATTATGTGCATTGGCGGCTTTCGCTGCAGTTGCTAATTCATATTCCGAAGCGTTTAGTTTACCATAGCGAATATTATCGGCAATACTTCCGGAGAATAAGATACTTTCTTGTGGAACAAGAGCGATGTATTTGCGCAATGTCGTTAGAGGAATGCTGCGAATATCACACCCGTCAAGGGTTATCGTGCCATGACTGATTTCATAAAATCGGGGAATAAGATTGACCAGAGTTGTTTTTCCGGAACCACTTGGACCGACAATGGCAATGATTTGATCGGGGTTGGCATTAATTGAAATATTGCTGAGAATAGTGTTTTGATTATCATAACTGAAGCTGACATTCTCAAATTGTATATGACCGTAAATTGTTTCAGGAATATGCGGAGTACCGATAACATTTTTTTCGGGCTCCATATCCATTAACTCAAAAAATCTCGTACTGGCACTGCCGGCGCTTTGCAGCGCGGTATTTACTTTTCCAAGCTGTTGTAAGGGCTGGAAACCAAGTGTTACACAACTAACAAAACCAATAAGCCGTGATATTGTCATATCACTTGATATAATAAGGTAGCCGGTTAAAGCAAGAAGGGTAACAATAGCAAATTCTCCGATGAACTGTACAAGCGGCTGTTGTATTGCATTCAATCGTACAGTGCGCATTGAACGGGCATAGGTACTATAGGTAAGTTGATGGAAGAACTCTCGTTCATCGGTTTCCTTATTAAAAATTTTAAGCACTTTAATACCGAGAATGGTTTCCTGCAAATAACTGGTAACATCTCCAATATTTTCGAGTACTTTCTGATTTGCACGTCGAAGCGGTTTTGCAAAGCGATTGATTACCGGTACAAAAACAAGCGCCATTGCAATGGCGATAATTGATAATTCAATGGAAAACGAAAGCATTAATCCGAAATAAATAAGACTTTTAAGAATATTTGTCGAAAAGTTTGTTATGGTTACAATAATATTTTGCACTGTCTGTACATCATTGGTAATGCGTGATTGCAGCTCGCCGGTTTTTGTTGCATCAAAAAAACGCATCGGTAAGGTGATTAATTTATCATGTAATTGCTTGCGGATAGTGCGGAGTATTTTATGACCAACCGATTGGGATAAATAATCCTTGCCGTACCAAAAAAAGTTTTTAATAAAAAAGACAATTAATAAAAAGCCTGCAATAATAAACAGCATGGAAATAACATTCTTTTTGCCGATAGCATTAAACGTGGGCACCGGTCGAAATGAAAACTTCAATATTTCCGGTTTCGGACCAATCATAGCGGAAACTTTTTCATCCATTATGGCAATAGCAGTTTGTACATCAGTAGAAAAGCTATTGGTTGAGGGGGGGGGCGCACTATCATTATCAAGTCCCGGAATATGCGGGGGGGACGGTTTCGGCAGAACAAAACGAAGATTAATTTCAGGACGGGTATGGTTTTGAACCTGCTGACCGACTTTTTCAAAAACATATGCAATGCGTTCAATTCCGATAACCGTGATTCCTTCAAAAGTGCCAATAAGCATGATAATAAAGACGGTCGCAATAAGCCGTGGGATATGTCCACGGATATATGAAAACAAACGTATAAGTGGTTTTTTTTCTGTCATGGCTGGAGAGTAGCATACCGCATACTATCGGTCAATATAGGATATGAGGAAATAGACTGTATCTGCCGCATTCGGCAATAGTACGTTCTGATCTGATTATTATACTGCAGCATAAACAATACCGGAATTAATATTGTATAATTATAAGATTCGGAAGTATACGTATATACTACTCGACAGATACCCGTTCTGCCATTATATTAATAATGGATACGGAGAGATCATCGCCGTTATGTACATTACATAATGGAGGAAAGTCCGAACTCCGCAGGGCAGGATGCCGGGTAATTCCCGGGAACGTGCACACGTTACAGACAGTGCCGCAGAAAATAAACCGCCTATGCTTTGCAGGTAAGGGTGAAATGGTGCGGTAAGAGCGCACCGCTTTGATGGCAACATCATCGGCAGGGTAAACCTCATTCGGAGCAAGCCCAAGCAGGGGATATGTATTATACATACACGGCTGCCCGTCGTGATACCCCGGGTAGGGTGCATGAGGTGATTGGCAACAATCATCCTAGATTAATGATGATCCACGACAGAATTCGGCTTATACTCCGTATTCACTACGGTTCAGGTATACGTATATGCCTGAACCGTTATTATTATACGGATATATGTGCTTTATATATGTTTCCGTCAGTGTCAGGTATGTCAAAACGGACTAATCAGAATATAAAAATCCCCGATAGTATAGGTATAGCGGAATTTGTTATTATATGTTTCATATAATAGCGATTGAGTAGTATATGCTGCCCGTTGTAATAAATGTAAAGGTGTTATCATGAAAGTAAGTAGTCTAATCTTTGTATGTATGTTTAGTATAGCGGTTATTGCCTATGCTGATGTAACGCTTGAGAATGGATCGTTTCAGGTATTGGTTAATGAATCAACCGGTCGATTCGGTGTTGTTACTAAATCTGGATCAATGAGCACACCTGCTGATGACGGATTGGTAGTGCTTGATACGAGCACACCGCCGCGCAGTTTTGCAAAGATAAAAATTGATGGTGAAGTAATAAAATATGCCTCACCGGTAAATGACTTTAATGTTGCTCCCCGATTGAGCGATGACGGGAAAGCTATCGTGTCGCAATGGGAATATAAAAACATTGCAGTTGGACAACGTATTTCTTTTGAAGATAATCCGCTATCACCGGGAAATGAAACAATGATTGCAATTGAGTATCAAATTATTAATCTTGATGAAACTGCCCATGAAATAGGCATGCGAATACTTCTCGATACACTCGGAGAAAGCGATAAAGGTAATTTTCTTATTCCGGGTGCACTTGAACGGCTCGATAAGGAAAGAAGCTTTGAAGGTGAGGGGGTTCCGGATATGTATCTGATGGTTGATCGTCCGGGAGCGAATGCATCGTATTGGGCGGCGGGAGTATTCAGTGATACCGTGCCTGATAAATTAGTGTTTGCCGGTTATGATAATATGTTTGTTGCAGACTATGATTATGCTATCGATACAAAACGCGGATTCCGAAAAGGTCTTGATGAACCGGATTCCGGTGTTGCATATTTTTGGAAACCGCAAACCTTTGCACCGAAAACTATTGGAACAATTCGAATTCTTATCGGTGCTCTTGAGGTAACGTCATTTGATGGAAGTGATCTCGGCATTGATGGATTTGTTACCGCTTTACAGGATACGCATCGTAATCGCGCGCAGGTTGTTGGTTTGATTGAAAACACCGGGCAAAACTCACTGAAAAAAATAACGCTTGCTATTAATGAAACATCAGGTGGGGCTGCAATAAAGGGCGCGGCATCCTCCATTGACATAAATCGTCTTTCTATCGGACAATCATATTTATTTTCGCAATGGTCAATAACGCCGTTGATGGATGTTGGTTCTGCAGAATACACGGTAAGCTTTACCGGGAAAAGTCGTGGTGAATATACGACCACTGTACAACGCAGTGTAAATTTCAGAATGCAGGAAGGGCATAAAAATTGGGTTACTGATAAAGAAATGGTTAGTGATATTGCGGGATACATCAATCCTGCATTTGATATATCAGGAATGAGTATTTTATATGGTGCAGTACCGGTTATTGCAGTGAATGGCGTTTCGGAACCACCTTCACCGATACCGATTGTTATGCCGGAACCTGCAAGCATTCCCGAATCTACAGCAGCAGATACTACAAATACGGAATCCTCAGCAGTACCGGCAGCGCTTGCAGAACCGGAACCGGCAAGCATTCCTGAATCCATAGCAGCAGATACAACAGATACGGAATCTTCAGCAATACCGGCAGCGCTTACAGAAGCGGAACCGGAAAATATACCTGAATCCGATGCAACAAATAGTTTGGATACGGAATCTGCAGTAGTTCCGGCGGCGTTTGCAGAACCGGAACCGGAAAATATACCCGAATCCGATACAATAGATAGCTCTGATACGGAAACGGTATCTGAACCAATAGTGGTTGCGGAAACAGAAACAACCGAAGCGCCGAAAGAAGTCGAAAGTCAAAATATAAATTGGACAGGTCGCCGTAATGCGAAAAAAGAAGCAGAACTACGAAAGTTTTCTATCTGGGTTAAAAAAGCAGAGTATAATGATACTGAGTACTGGATTAATAAAATGTCATTTTCTTCAGATGAATACGGCTGGCAGGAATACAATTTCATTAAAGGTCAGGTAGCACTGTATCATCTTCGAACCGAAAAGAATGATGCGATTCTTGAGACCTATCGGACTGAGTATAAAAGCTGTTTTGCGCATGCCGCGGAAGAAAACACCCCGTCTGTGGATATGCGTGCCGGTGCGGTATTTCATCAGGGATTTTATTATTATGCGTATACCTATAATAAATCAAGTCAACAAAAAGGGATTAATTATTTTGAGCAGGTTCGTAGTATGGGGAAAACAAAATGGTGGGAAGAAGCAACATATTATTTAGCGCTGACCTATAAAAAACTTGGCGATAGAACGAATGCAAGGAAATACTTGCAAGAACTTATTGAACATGGTAATGAAGGGTATGACCTGTATGCACCGGATCGTGATCGTTATGTAAAAAGTCGTTTGGCGGCTGAATGGGAACTCAAACGATTGTAATACCGGCAGGGCTGTATTAAAACCAATAGAGTATAATAGTTATATGAAAGCACGTAAAACAAAAAAAAATAAAAAACCGTTTATTTCAATTGTGATTCCATTTCTTGATGAAGAAGGGACTTTGCAGAAGCTTTATAACAGTGTGAAACGTAATCTGCAAAAAGGCGGATTCCCTCATGAAATAATTTTTATTGATGATGGCAGTACGGATAATGGCGCGGCAGTTGTGGAAAAACTCTATAAACGCGATATGAAACATGTTGTATCAATAACCTTTCGGCGAAATTTTGGAAAAGCCGCAGCTTTGGCATGCGGATTTGAATATGCCCGCGGAGATATTATTATTACCATGGATGCTGATTTACAGGATGATCCGAATGAAATTTCAAGACTCATTGCTAAAATTAATGAAGGTTATGATTTGGTATCGGGATGGAAATATAAACGATATGACCCGATAACAAAAACAATTCCATCAAAAATATTTAATCGTGCAGTCAGTTTTGTTTCCGGTGTTAAAATTCATGATTTTAACTGCGGGTTGAAAGCATATCGTACAGAAGTAGTAAAAGAACTTGATGTATACGGTTCTTTCCATCGCTTTATTCCGGCAATGGCGCATTGGCGCGGATTTCGTGTTACTGAAATTAAAGTCAAACATCATCCGCGGACAGTTGGAAAATCAAAATACGGAGTACGTCGATATATTCCGGGTTTTATGGATTTATTGACACTGTGGTATCTTTGGAAATTTGGTCAGAAACCAATCAAACTATTTGGTGTTACCGGAATAGTATTTTTTCTATTTGGTTTTATTAATTGGATATATATATATTTGCCAAAAGCACTCTGGTTGGTATCAAAAGCACTCTTCAATCTTGGTATGGGGGGTGATCCGGGGGATGTTGTAACAATCGGACAGCGTCTTCCGATGATTATGATTAGTCTTCTGTTTATTCTTGTTGGAATTCAATTGTTTAGTACCGGGTTGGTTGCCGAGTATATTGTATATTCAGCATCAGTACGGCGTGATTATACAATACGAAAGGAACTCGGTTTATGGCATCAAAAAAAATAATGTTATCGATTATAATGCCGGTATACAATGAAAAAGAAATTGTCGGCACAGTAATAACGAAACTTAAAACAGCCCTTAAAAAATATAAAAAAGCCGCTGAAATTATCATTGTAAATGACGGCAGTGATGATGGGACGACTGCTGTACTAAAAAAAATACAGGGTATTCGCATTATTAATCATGCGTATAACATGGGTAACGGAGCTGCGGTGAAAACCGGTATTCGAAATGCCCGCGGTGAATTTGTTGCACTTATGGATAGTGATGGGCAGCATGACCCGAATGATATTATTCGTCTGGTGCGTTATCTTCCGGAATATGACATGGTTGTCGGCGCTCGCATGAAAAAATCAAAAAAACGTGCTTCATTACATCGAAACTTTGCAAACAGCATATATAATATGCTTGCTACATACTTAACGAATAGAAAAATTGTTGATCTTACCTCGGGGTTTCGTATTTTCAAACGTGCTATTGTTATAAAATTTGTTTCATTACTGCCCAATGGATTTTCATATCCGACGACAATTACACTAACCGTTATTCGTGCCGGTTATGCGGTGCGGTATGAGCCGATATTTGTTGATCGACGTGTCGGAAAAAGTAAAATACGTCCATTTCATGACGGGGTAAAGTTTATTCTTATTATGCTGAGAATTATTACCTTATATAGTCCAATGAAAATATTTTTGCCAATATCTATTTTGATTTTGTTGGGAAGTATCGGACATGGTTTATGGCGAGTCTTTTATTTATCCAGTTCAATTACCAATACAACATTGACCTTATTTATAACATCAATTCTGATATTTTTGCTCGGCTTAATTTCAGAACAAATAAATCAAATTCGTATTGAAAAAATGGACTAAACGGGTATTGGATTAGCCCGAAACCGATACGATTGCGATAATGCTGATTGTTTTATCATTCACGAATAATACTCATGCTCGTAAAAGAATACATTACCTCCCATGCAGATATCGTATTGAAACGAGTGTAAAACGCATAATCAATTATCAGGACTGTCGAGGTATTACAAATAATTGATTGTGCTGAGATCACGCGTATACGTTTAATGGTAATTATACTGTTGCAATAATACCAATGGTGATTGATATAGGATTTATGGTATTATCGGGCGATGAAAAGTACCGAATCTCATCTACCATTTCAATCGTATCTGTCAGGACAATATTAAGACCGACGGCGATTGATGACGCGAGTTTGTTTTTGTTTCCTGTGGATTCAAGCGTATATTCCAGTAAACTTTCAGTTTTATCATTCAGTATTGCTGAAAAACCGAGATCAATAGTACCGGAATAGCTCTTCAATGTAGTATCAGCTGCAGCAGTAATTCGTGTATACGGGGTATAGTGATTATGAATTCTATATGCGGCTTCACTCCCTAATGCATATTTTCCGTCAGATACGGCGAGTTTTTTTGTATAGCCTGATATAATATCAAGTGAAAAGACATTATCGATACAGGTATAGATAACACTAACACCTGCACTGTGGGTATCTGAATCATCAGCAGCACATGATAATCCGATACAGACGGAGTTTTTAAATCCGTAACCGATAAGAAATTCATTACCAAATAATTTTGATAGTGAGTTCCATGACACGGCATATTCAATATCGGATAGTCCCGGTTCAAATACTTCAGTCGTATCGATCCCAAAGAGTTGTGCATACAAAACAAATATGCTTACTAATACCAGTGATTTTAGTTTCATTAGATGAAACCTCCTTAATATATATTATACGTGTATAAATATATTATATATAACTATCTGTCAAGGGTTTGTTGTTCCTTTTTTTGTTGTTTTACGCTGTATTGTTTATAGTTGCTATAAGAGTTTGCTTGACAAAAATATATCGATCCGGGTTTATTTTATAATTGACTTTTACCGGTATGATATATAAAGCTGTATAATCAGATACGCTGCATGACTATCATGCAGCATTCTATTGTAATAAATAAAACGAAAAAATAAATTCATCGTGTATGAGTAAAGAAGTATATTATGAAACCGGTTTTAACAACAATATTATTGCTAATTGGCAGTAATATAATAATGACATTTGCCTGGTATGCGCATTTAAAAAATTATAATGATAAACCAATACTTATTGTCATTTTCATTAGCTGGGGGATAGCTTTATTTGAATATATTCTGCAGATACCGGCGAATCGTATCGGTTTTACCGTTTTAAATTTAGGACAACTAAAAGTAATACAGGAAATAATTACCATCAGTGTTTTTATACCATTTTCAGTAATGTATATGAAAGAACCGTTGAAATTGGATTATCTCTGGGCCGGTTTATGTTTGGTAGGTGCGGTATACTTTGTTTTTCGCAGTAAATGGATGTGATAGAAGTATTCAAGGAGTCTCGCAGAGAGGGTGAATCAATAATATCGGCATTTATTGTTATACATACGTTCAGAGTATACATAACCGTGGTTCGATAAAAGGACGAATATTCAAAGACAATTACTGTTAATGCGGTTATTTTGTTCCAACACTTCATTAAAAGTAGATAACAAAAAGGTAAAAACAAACCATACACTCATATGTTATCATACATGCTGTTTGCAATACTTATTTGCAAATCTATTTTATATTGTTATTATCAAGTAACCATCGGTAAATAATACCATTACGTGGTAGTGCTGCGTATATACACAGTATCGGATTATAAAGGGCAACGATTTAAATGTAAGTTTTCTTTAAAAAAGTATTATTATAGTGGTACAATATATCAAGACCACTGTTTTTAATTTTTAAGGTGCAATTCTTCATTATGCTGTCCTGCATTTTTGGTTTCGATAATATACTTCATTCGGTGTTTGATAGCCAAGTGATTAGTGTAGCCGCTGTCGATTGTAAAATGAATAAACTTCGCAATCTGCTTTCTCGTCTCAAACACGTTTTCATACAATCGAATAAAAATATTTTCATACTGCAATACTATAAAAACGTTCAATAAAAAAAATATCCGGACCTCATCCTTTCCTGTTTATGGTGATTGAAATATTTGCTTCATTCAAAATTAACGGTAATTTCTTTTTTATATTATATGGAGTTACGCCATAAAAACAGTAAATTCAAACAGGAAGGTGATGAATTTACATCGGAATGGAGAGTGGAGAGCGTTTAGACCTCTAATGGTGAGTATAAAATATGTTGCATTTCAAAACAATTTCTTTCTGTTAAATATATTCTCATTGTAATCCGGTATACAACTACTTGAGCTATATCTTATATACATTGTTGTGCGACTCTATTTTTGTCTGTCTTTTTTACCCCAATTCCATTGCCAATAAAAAAATCCTATTGGTCCTGATATATACTGATCTGCATCTATAAATTTTGCATATAAAAAAGCAAGTTCAAACCTGAAACTGTTGAAAAATCCTTTTTTACTTTTTATAAACGGTGCCACTCGTGTTGCCAATACAAATTGTTGTTTTCTCGGAATATTATCAGCATAAAGAAATGTTGAACCGTAAGAATATGTTGAATGCAAAGTTATCCATTTTTGAATTCTCCAACCAATACCAAATGAATAATCAGGATGAAGCATATTTTTATAAGAGTTTCCAATATGATTTGTACTATCTCCATTTGAAATTAAAATATTTTCGGAATAAGTAGCCCCGTTCATAATGTGAAAATGAATAGAATTTTTAATTTTCCAGCTCAAATTAATATGATTATACCAGCTTGACCCTTTCCTGCTAATTTTCAAATATGAAAGATTGTCAAATTGGTCTCTTTCTTCACTTAAGAATTGATACATAGTCTCAAAAGCAATAGCAGGCATCCAATCATTATTTTTAATAATTCCGATTCTAAAATTGAAACTGGGAACTCCTCCCAACCACGCTTCAAAATCAAGTTCTGCCGTAATCCTATCTGTAATCCCCCACCAAGCCCAACTCGGGTATGGTGTTAATGCTTGATTATACCCCCATTCATGTTTTTTATAAACGTATCCGGTAAAAGAATCTGCCGGATGTAGCATTGTTTCATTAATTAAACTATTTATTGAATCAGATTGCGAAAATAACAATTGCCCCGTCATTAGAAAACATAAAATAAATATAATATTTTTCATAATTCGATATTATTCCTCTTTACTTAATACTTAATTTTATTTCCAAACGTATCGGCTGATAATTCAATAATGTGCTTAATAAGTAATAATCATTCAACATATTCTTTGCTCAATTAATAGGGGAATAATTTAACTTAAAAATATTATATTAATGTAGTGGCACAATATGTCAAGACCACTATTTTTGATTTTTAAGGTGCAATTCTTCATTATGCCGCCCTGCATTTTTGGTTTCGATAATATTATTCATTCGGTGTTTGATAGCCAAGTGATTGGTATAGCCGCTGTCGATTGTAAAATTAATAAACTTCGCAATCTGCTTTCTCGTCTCAAACACGTTTTCAGACAATCGAATAAAAATCTTTTCATACTGTAATGCTCTAAAACGTTCAATAAAAAAATATCCGGGCATCGTCTTTTCTCATTCATGCTGATTCATGGCAAATCGTTTTTTAATTGTATAGCGTTACACTAAATATCTTGAGATTATACTTGACATAATGGGAGGGCGTGGATATATTTATAAATGACTGACTGGTCAGTCATTTATAAAAGGCACGTTATCGGCAGTATGTGCTGATGCATGAATGCATTGTGCGTAATGTTGATGGCAACAACGGTGGAAGGCTAAAATGTTTTATCGCCAATTGCACAATTCACTAATTGTTGATTGCAGCAGAGGAAAAATGCAGCAGAATAATATAGGACATGTTTTAAAAGTTAATTAAATTATAGAATGCCTCTATACCGGTATTGTATAAAACGAAATACAAAAAGGATCAATGCAAAAAAATGATGAATGCAAAGCATGTTGATAAGGAAGAACGACGGCAAAATATTTTAACGGCGGCAATGCAGGTTTATTATGAAAAGGGATTTCATAATATGAAAATTTCTGATATTGCGGATCGCGCCGGAATAGCAAAAGGGACAATATATGAATATTTTGATTCTAAAGAAACAATATTTTTCTCAATTGCACACTCGGTAATGGAGAGCACAATACAAAATTTATTCATGAAGGAAATAGAATATCCAACGGTATGGGATAAAGTAAGGACATATATAATAAACATTTTTTCTACGTTCAGTAATTCGGATGATATTATGCTGTTTATGGAATTAATGATCACGAGTTCTAAAATAAGCAAGCATGCGCTTAAGGGGATGGTCGGTATTTATAATCGGCATGTTCGGTTTTTTAGTACAATAATTAATGAAGGCATCAAAAAAGGAGAGTTTCATCGTGTCGATGTGGAACGGGTTGCGTTTCTTTTATTTGGTATGATTGACAGCCTTTCAATTAAAATATTATTGGGGCAGAAATTTGATGCAAAGAAATATCAAAAGGTAGCACTGGAAATTATTAAACGAGCACTCGTTAAACCAAGTAAATAATATATTGGAGGAATAGTATGACACAGAACAATCTGCGACCACGGGATAGTTTTTTTTGGAATATGGGTGAATGTATTCATAAGCATCCATGGGTTATTATTGGTATCGGCGTTGTATTGGTTGCACTTGCCGTTATCGGCGCAATGCGACTTGAGCTGAAAATGACATGGTTTGATATAATACCGGATGCATCATCCTCAATGCAGGAATTCAAGCGATTATCGAAAATATATGGTTCATTTCAGCAAATGACTATTGGCATTGAAGGGGAGGATAAAAAAGAAATACGTGCTGTTGCTGCTGAATTGTGTAATCGGCTTAGTGCCGAAAAGCAATGGTTTAAATATTGTGAATGGCGTAATGAAGGAGGTTTTTATTCTCATCATTTACTGATGATGATGAAAACAAATGATGCACATCGGTTTTTTCGTATCAATAAAAACATGAACTTTGCGGAATATTTAAAAAACATTAATGATGATTTTGAGCGTGAATACAGCGGTAATGAAGATGCGGTCAGTGATGATGAATATCAGCTTGTTACTGTGCTCAATGAGCTCTCTGATATATTTTCACGTATTGCGCATCCGGCAACAACGATTAATAGAGCGGAACTGCAGCAGGATATCCGTGATTGTGTTATCGGACCGATGGAGTATTGGTCACAGGATAGAAGCATGCTGATTATGTTTGCTCAACCGGTCATTACGATGAATGATATGGACGCAACAATAAATATGATGAGAGGGTTTGATAAAATCCGAGCGGAGATTTTAAAACACTACCCCGGTGTTCGTATTCGCGCAACAGGTATGCATCCGCTTGCACGTGATGAAATGGAAACAAGTGAAACGGATATGATCGGACTGACCCCATTTGCGTTTTTGGTTATTTTAATACTTTTTTTACTTACATATCGAAAAGTATATGCACCGTTGCTTGCCGGTGCAACGCTGATAATTTCAGTTATATTGGCACTTGGTCTATTGGGGCTTACCATTGGCCAGCTTAATATAATGACGGCGTTTTGTTCAATAATACTTATCGGGCTGGGAGTTGACTTTTCAATTCATATCATCTCATTATATTCGGAATTCCGTTTTGGCAATTATAGGGAAGATGAAATCATTCCCCGTACCTTAATGACCGTTGGACCGGGTCTGATAACCGGCGGCGGGACCACTGCATTAGCATTTGCAACGTTAATGTTATTACGATTTAAAATGATGGAAGAGTTTGGATTTGCAATGGCGAGTGGTATTTTGATTACATTAATAGTATCAATGACGATTTTACCGGCAATGTTGTCATTATTCGGAAAGGGGATGAGACAACGTAAGGGAACAACGATAAAACCGATTGATGTTCGGTTTAAAAAACTTGAGGACTTTGGCAGGTATATTAAGAAGCATGCGGCAATCATTATTGTAATATGTTTCGGTATAACCGTCGTGCTGGGATATTTTGGGAGCAGGGTTGGATTTGACACTGATTTTTTAAATATCGAAGATCAATCACTTGATGCGGTACAATTACAACGGCAAATTGAACGTGACTTTTCAGTATCCCCTCAAAATATATCCGTTTCACTAACGAATTATAATGAGATGGTAGCGTTGACACGAACGCTTGATGATGAGCCTAATGTCGGTATGGTTTCATCACTTGCTTTGATGCTGCCGTCAACCGAAGAACAAAAACGCCGCATACCGGTTGTACGAAAATTACAACAGCAATTTCAAACGATGTCGTGGCAGGAGACCGGTACTAAAAATGAAATGATTCATCAGATACAACGTTTTGAGATGAATATCCGTGATGTTCGACAACTTGCGGTTATTTCCGGTCTTGACCGTATTGTTGCTGTCTGTAATCGATATCTTGAAAATGAAACAAATACAGAAGGAGTGAATCTACTGCAGGCTTCAGTGCAGGGGATTAATGCTGCTTCTGAAAAATGGATGTTTGATTTCAGAAAAACATTTTTTGCAACGGGTAAGGAATTACTGATACGCAGTGCAGCACCGACACGTATTACTCTCAATGATGTTCCACAATCGGTGAAAGAGCAGTTTATCAGTAAGGATGGAAATGAATATCTTATAAATTGCTATGCGAAAAGATCTATATTTGAAGATATGTATAATAATCCGTTTATCAATACAGTGCGAGGTTTAGCCGAGAATGTAACCGGCATGGCACCGCTTATGCAGGATTTGCTTATTGTTGCGCGTGCTGAAGGCGCAAAAGCGGTATTATTGGCGCTTGTTCTGGTAACACTGTTATTGATAATAGATTTTCGTAACTTACTGCAGGTGATGATTGCTATTGTTCCGCTTGTTGCAGGAACCGTATCTATGTTAGGGACAATGGTATTTCTTGGATTACAATTTAATATGGTAACAGTTCTAGTGGTGCCGGTCATTATCGGTATTGGTATTGATGACGGTGTTCATATTGCCCATCGCTATTTGAAAGAAGGAATAGGCTCAATGCCGAATGTGCTGGCATCAACGGGGCGTGCGGTTATTATGACAACTGCTACTACTGCACTTGGATTCGGCGCACTTGCGGTCGCAAAATTCCAAGGGATAGCAGAAATGGGTATTATTTTATGTGAAGGGGTTGTCTGGTGTTTATTTAATTCATTGATCTTTGTTCCTGCGTTAACAATATTTGCGGTAGAAAAATGGGGGATGAATTTACATCCGGTTTTGTTCTGTAAAAATAAGAAGGCTCTCAACAATGACACAAAATAAAAAAACCATTCTCGGTAATGGGATAACTCAATTAAACAGGAGGATGTTCAGAATGAGAAAAATAATAATTATAATAATGATTGCTGTTTTATTCTGCGGGGTTGGATATGCTGCTGATATGACTATTGATAAAATTATTGATCGTGTTGATGCAATGGTCCCGCAGACAACAACCATTATGACATGCCGGCAGAAGATTATTACATCAACAGGTAGAGAGAGAAACTTTACCATTGCAGTATGGGGTGATAATAAAAATGATAATCAAACCATGGTATATCTTTCACCGGCATCGGTTCAAGGAACGGTATTTGTTATGCTGCATGGCGGCGATGAAATATGGACATATTTTTCTGATTCAAAACGATTGCGGCAGCTTGCAGCTTCATCAAAAAATCAAAAAGTAATGGGCAGTGATTTTACGTATGATGATATGAGTTCACAAAAAAAAACAGGACGTTATTCCTTTCGATTACTGGGAGAAGAGTTATGCCAATGGAAGATGTGTTATAAAATTGAATGTATTCCGAATGAAAAAGGTCCTGATTGTGATAAAGAAATTATATGGGTGCGGAAGGATAGGTTTATTCCCGTGCAGGCTGAAATTTATGATAACGGTAAAAAAGAACCGATTAAACGAATGATTATCGGGAATTATCGTATGTTTGGTCAGTATATTGTTGCCTGTAAAATAAGTATGACAAATCTTCAAAAGGGAAGTACGACTGAGTTTTATATTGATAAAGCGTATTATGATGTATCATTATCAGCGAATGTATTTAATCCAAGTGAATATAAACATGGTATGACTCACTAAATAAGGAGGACGGATGTGCGGTATTATAGTGTGCTACTTACAGTATTAATGCTCTCATCGTTATTATTCGGACAGGGAACGGGCGTGCCGATAGACGGAGGCGGTATCCCATTGGATGATAATGAGTTTTCATCAAATGCGGTATTGATAGAACCTCCGGTCGGCAATGCATCAATAACGATAGAAAATACTTCCGGTCCGGTAAACAATAATCAGTATGCAATAATCAATAATCTTCATATCAGTGGATATTATGAGAATGATTTTAATATGTATCTTATTTCAGATGAAGTATTGACACAGGATTATAATCGCATACGAATTGATATTGAATCGAAACCGTCAAAGCATGTTATGACACGGATAGGTTTCATTGGTAATAACTACCTTGGATTAAAATCGTTTCCGTATATACAATTATTGCCGCGCCATGTTGTTGATACAGCCGGTATTTCATCTGAGTATTGGCAATATTTTAATTATACTTTTAAAGACAGTATTGTTCTTGATAATGCATATATCGTTTGGAGCCCTGATTTTTTACAATTTAAAATTGGAAAACAGACGATTAACAGAGGGACCGGGTATGTATGGAATCCAACGGATGTGTTCAATACTAAAAATGCTTTTGATCCAACGTATGAAAAGCCCGGAGTTACCGCAGCAGTCATTACGCGTACATGGAAACATGGCGGCAATGCAAATATCATTCTCACTCCCGCTGAGCAGGGCAAATATATGAAAAAAGAACTTATATTGCAGCAAAAGCTTGGATTTACATGGACCGCCAGTTATTGTGAAACACCTGCAGCAACAAGTTTCCTTACATGGAAAAATATGCCGATGACGGTTCCTCATATGACGATACCCGGGATGTATACGCTTGTTGATGTTCCCATTGCGGTTGAACAACGTATCGAAAAGAGAGCGGGAGGGGATTTTGTCGGTGATATTCATGGCTTGGAAATACGCGGCGAAGGGGTGTATATACTCAGCGGTAATGCTGACGGTCAGGAATACTGGGAAGCATTAGGGGGTATGCAATATTTCTTTTCTATCGGTATGATGATGATGACGGAATATTTTTATAATTCGGCAGGGCGAGCCGGTGCTGATGAGTATACCTTTAATGATTGGCTTCGATATTATATCGGAGAAACAGATTCACTTGCACAGCATTATTTATTTTATATGATACAGCAAAATATCGGTGCATTTGGAAAGGGCAGTACTTCGGTATTATACAACGTGGATGATAATTCCGTCGGACTTATACCGCGGCTTGATTGGAGTCTTGCAGAAAATTTTGATTTAACGGTGTTTGGTCTGATTACAACAGGAACCGTAAACAGTGAGTATTATGCCGGTCAATCACAAGCACAAATTCGTGTGAAGGTATATTTTTAATCTGCACAGTAACAACGGTACTAATATGTAAAGCATGTCTTCTGAGGATAGAGTAAAGGGTTTTATGCGAAGGTATGAATGTAAGAAGCGATGCGTCAATAGGTTTCTAATGCAGAGCGTTATGCGATACAATGAACAAGACAGTATCCCGGCTTAATTATTGTCATAATATATGGATTATTCTGTATACGGCTTTATTTTTTAAATGGTGCTTATTATATTATTTTCATCTTCAAGCTAGTATTTTAACATAAATCCGCTGAGTATAATTAAAGGCAGATCTTTCTCTGATTTATTTTCACCGCTGCTGCTGTCAAACCATTTTCCAAGCTCGACATTTTTACTGTTGAGGGCATTGATTGCATTCAAATATATAGTCCATTGTTGCCGATGTGCTTTCGGTTGAATTTTTCTGTCATAGCGTTTAACAAGACGAGCCGCTTTGTGTTTGTTTTCCTCGTATTGTGCTCGCATGAGCAGGCGATTATGCAGTTGCGGGTTTTCGGAAAACTTCCATAGTTTATTTTGAATTTTATCATAACACGTTATGGCGCGTGATAATTCGGTGTTTATTTTGTGTTGTTTTCGTTTATTTGTTGTTTCGGAAAGCTGTTTTAAATATATATCAATTTTGTCGTTATACTCCATAAGCTTTTTCGGACCGAGAGTATTTGTATATCGTTTATACTGTCGTTCTTCAAATAGGGTTTGGTTGAAATTAACACCGAGATTAAGACAATAATAATCATTCAATCGTTCGCCGTGGTATGTATCAGAATACGTAGGAATATAATTCGTTTCGGTAATAACATTGGTCGAAAGGAGTGTTGCATTACTGACATAAAAATTTGTTACTGATGAATAATCAGCATATACGCTATCTATTTTGGTATATGGGGCGCCGGTATGATATCGAAAATCAGCATTAACCATAAGCCATTTGGTAATATGATAATCAATATTGATATTTATAATATGTTTTTGATGATTATCCGGGGCATATTTGACATTGATACGTGGCGCATCTTGATAGAATGCGATATTTGCAAGACTTGAATTATTTGCTTTTGACGTTACCTTCCGCCATGCTTCAGTATAGGTATATGCAAACCAGCCTTCAATGCGTTTGCTTAAAGCCTTTTCAAGAAAAAGCTCATATCCTTTTGCTTCACCGATTGCCCAATTTTGATAGTTTCCTTCTTTTTGTTCTACTGCGACAATGATATTATTATAGGTCTTGTAAAAAACTTCTGAACGGATTTTTAAATCTATGAATGGAATGATTTTTTCAATGCCGCCGATATAATGATATGATTCTTCAGCATGCAATTTTGTATTTCCTTGTGTATCACTATTAGCTTCGATAAAGGGGAATTGTGAGAAGCGTCCGCCGGAAAGTTTAAAATCCCAACCATCAAAAAGGGTTATTTTTGTCATGAGGCGCGGCTCAGTTATTGACTGCCCGGTTTGTTGAAAAATATGTTCACGAATACCCACATGCAGTATCCATCGCTGTGGGATAATACTAATCTCATTTTCAAGAAAAACGGCTCCATAAAGACTCTTATTATTATTGGTTGAACCGAAATGTTCTATTTTTTGTGTGCGTATTAAATAACTGTTTGTGCCGTTACCATGGATTTCATAGTCATCAAGTAAAAAACCCTCTTTATCGCAATACGTTATCTGATATGGGATTATTGTTGTACCAATATTGATGGTATAATACTCAGCCGGCGAGTAATGCGCATTTGCATAAATCTGATACTCATCGCGTTGGAAATGCGCAATCCAATAGTCATAATCACCTTTGAAGGAATAGTGCGGTCCGTAATTAGTCCCGTTTTCAGTGAAGTTGTCCAATTCATAAAAGTAAACACCTTGTTTATATTTATAATGCCCCCACTGGCGGATCCAGCTGCTTGTTGTGTATAGCGTCAGTTTGTCTCCCGGGATGTATTTCCATGTTCCCGACATGTACATTGTTGTATCACTATATCGAAACGATCCTGAAACATCAATGCTCTTATATGCATCGTTCCCATATGTATCATCATTTTGTCCCGGGGGAGTTGAGTCAAAAGTCATTTTCATCCCGTCATTGAAACATAATGACGAGAATATTAATTTATGTTTGCGATGAATATCTAAAAACACTTTGCCGAATGCATCATAAAACCACGGAAATCGAATTCCCTCGGTATTCATATCTCCATCTCCACTCATTTTTATAAAGATTGGTGCTATCAGATCATAATAGGTGGCACGACTTGAGATAACATAACCGGAATTGTTGCCGATACCGGTGAGCGGTCCGTACTGATAATAGTTGAAATTTGCCGGATCCATTTTCAAGCGACCATGTGTTTTACGGTCTTTCGGCGGATCAAGCGTTTCACAATGAATTAATCCTGACATTGCCTGTCCGTATTCAGCGGGGAAACCGCCGGTATAAAAATTAACCTTTTTTACAATATCGGGATTAATCATCGTTATTAATCCGCCCCATTTATACGGAAACGTTAGAATAACACGGTCGAGAATAAAGAGGTTTTCCCATGGCGATCCCCCGCGAATATATAAGGCGCCGGAAAATGTGCCGTCTGAAGCAACGCCGGGAAGTTTTTTAAGTGTTGTTGTAATGTCACTGGTAAAACCTGCGCGTGAGGTATTATCGATACGAGATTTTTCTATCGTTGTTTGTGAAACGGTTACTTCACGTGCTGTTGTTGTTGATCGTACAATAAGCCCGGTTGCCAGTTCTGAAACGGATAGGGGGGCGTTGAGTGTTAATGTTGTATCAGCGGTAATCGTAACATGCTTCACGAGTGTTGAATATCCCATAACCGAAAACTTGATGACATGTTTTCCTTCCGGCAGGGTGAATTGATAGTTTCCCTGAAAATCAGAGTTTGTTGTAAAATGTGCGGTCGGAACGTTAATGAGAACATCCCAGAGCGGGTCTCCGCTTTCATAATCGGTAACGGAACCGGTTATTGTGCCGTCAGCGGCGAATATAATAATCGGCAGCATTAATAGAATAGATGCCGCAGTGAGAAGAATAGTGAGTTTCATAATGTCCTCCTTACTTAAAGATCAATAATAAATCAGTACCGAGAACCATCTGTATTGATTAATACTTAATCATAAATCCGGCCAAAACCATAAACGGCAGATCGTTTTGTGATCTATACTGTCCGGAATGAGCATCATACCACTTGCCGATTTCAAGAGATTTGTTTTTATATGCATTCATCACATCAATAAAGAGTGTTGATTTGCGGAGATGCGGTTTCGGTTGTAATTTTTGATCATAGCGTTTGAAAAGCCGTGCTGCTTTTTCTTTATTTTCTGCATATTCTGCACGCATGAGCAGGCGATTATGTAATTGCGGGTTTTCAGAAAATTTCCATAGTTTATTTTGGACAGTATCATACTCTTGTATATATTTTATTAATGTTTTATGCAGTTTTGAACGTTGTTTTTTATTTGTTGTTTCTGATAATTGTTTCAGTATGTTTGAAACTCTCATGTTATAGAGAGCGAGTTCTGTTGTGCCGATGGAATTGGTATATTTTTCCCGATGTTTTTCCTTGAGTAAGGTAGTATTGATATTCAGTCCGAGATTAAGTCGGTGATAATCGCGCATCGCTCCGTCATGAAAGTTACCGGAAAAATTAGGCATGGGATTGCTTTCAGTCGAAATGTTTGTAATAATCAGTGTACCGTTATAGATGAAATTTGTTACTGAATAATATTTATATTTTCGACCGACTACTTTTGTATACGGTGCGCCGGTATGATAACGAAAATCAGCTGTTACCATAAGCCAGTCAGTGAGGTAGCAATCGACATTGACACTCAAAATATGTTTTTGAAGATTATTAGGAGCATACTTGACATTGACTCGTGAGGTATTTTCAAAAAAGTCAACAGTATCAAGACTTGAGTTTCGTGCTTTTGAAGTTATTTTTCGCCATGCATCGGTATACGTATAGGCAACCCAGCCTTCAAAATGTTCACTGAGCGACTTTTCAAGAAAGAGTTCATACCCTTTTGTTTCACCAATTGCCCAGTTTTGATAGTTTCCTTCTTTTTGTTCAACTTCAACGATGAGATTGTTATACGTCTTGTAAAAAACTTCCGAACGGATTTTTAAATCAAGCGGCACAATAATTTTTTCAATGCCTCCGATATAATGATGTGACTCTTCAGCTTTTAATTTCGTATTGCCGTATTTTGAATCACTGGTCTCTTCAAACGAATATTGCGAGAACTGTCCGGCGGCGAGTTTTACAGCCCAATTGTCAAAGAGTGTAATTTTTGTCATCAACCGCGGGTCAGTTAGTGCCTGGTGAGTACGTTCATAATATGTTTCACGAATACCGAGATGAAATACCCAATGCTGCGGAATAATACTGATTTCATTTTCAACAAAAGCTGCACCATAGACACTATTAAATTTATCTTTGAAAGAGGAATATTTCGTTGTCTTGTCGTGCACGCTATCACTATTGGTGCCTAATTGATAATGCTCATATTCGTCGTTGAATGATCCCGATATATCGCGGGAGGTCATGGTATACGGTATGATAGTTGTTCCAATATTGATGGTGTACCACGCTGCCGGAGCATAATGAGCATTAGCGTAGAATTGATATTCATCACGTTTTAATTCATTGGTTGTATATTCATAACTTCTGATATACCCATGAAGTATATTGGTAATTCCGAATGCGGAAATATTTTCAAACCAGTCATCGGTATAATCATCAATAGAGATATTATATCCGGATTGTCTGACCCAGCTGGTTGTCGTGTATACCGTCAGTTTATCTCCCGGGATGTATTTCCATGTTCCCGAAATATATGTTGTCGTATCGCTGAATTTAAAAAGTTCATTAATGGAATAGGTGGAAGTGTATGTATCGTTGCTATTTGTATTTTCTTCAACTTCGTTTTCAGTAAACTTTAATTTCGTGCCGTTATTAAACCATAATGATGAGAAAAATAATTTATGTTTACGATGCACATCTAAATACACCTTTCCGAATGCATCATAAAACCAAGGTAAACGGGTGCCTGAGGAGTATAAATCTTCATCTTCCATTAATTTTAAGAAAAGCCCCGCAACCAAATCATAATAGGTAACACGGCTTGAGACGACATAGCCGGAGTTATTGCCGGGACCGGCGAGCGGTCCGTACTGATAATAATTAAAATTTGCCGGATCCATTTTCAGCCGACCATGTGTTTTACGATCTTTCGGCGGGTCGAGCGTTTCGCAATGGATTAATCCTGACATTGCCTGTCCGTATTCAGCGGGGAAACCGCCGGTATAAAAGTTTACCTTTTTCACAACATCGGGATTAATCAGCGTCATCATTCCGTCCCATTTATACGGGGAGGTTAAAATAACACGATCGAGAATAAAAAGGTTTTCCTGCGGCATTCCGCCGCGTATATACAGTTCACCGGAAAATGTACCGTCTGAAGCAACACCGGGAAGTTTTTTAAGTGTTGTTGTAATGTCACTGGTAAAACCTGCGCGTGAGGTATGGTCAATACGCTTTTTCTCTATGGTTGTTTGTGAGACGGTTACTTCACGTGCGGTTGTTGTTGATTGTACAGTAAGTCCTGTCGCGAGTTCTGAAACGGACATACGAGCATTGAGTAGGACCGTTTTATCAGCGGTAATGGTAATATGTTTTATCAGTGTTGAATATCCCATAACCGAGAACGTAATGACATGTTTCCCTTCCGGCAAAGTGAATTGATAGTTTCCCTGAAAGTCAGAGTTTGTTATAACATGAGCGGTGGGAACCTTAATGAGAACGTCCCAAAGCGGGTCTCCACTTTCATAATCGGTAATGGAACCGGTTATTGTGCCGTCAGCGGCGAATACAATAATCGGCAGCATTAATAGAATAGCAGTAACAGTAATAATTATTAACAGCTTCATAATATAATCTTGCTTAATCCTCAAATGTAAACTCATAGCGAATATTCATTCGCGCCGGTACCGGTTTACCGTCTTTTAATGCAGGTGCGAATTGTGTTGCTTTTAAAGCCTGAATGGCGGCTTCATTACACCCGTATCCGAGTGATTTCATGACTTTGTAGAGAATCAAGCGTCCGTTTCTATCAAATGCAGCCATAATAATAACGGTGCCCTCAATCTGTGCATTACGTGCCGCTGCGGGATATTTGGGTTTAGGGGGATAGCCGAGTGGACGCGGCAGTGAGGTAACCTGATATTGTGAAAGAAAGCTTTCAAATGTTGAGCGCGTCATTTTTGTTAATGGTTTTGGCGATACTTCCTTCGGCTCATCGGAAATGTCGTCAGTAATTTCTATTTCTTCATCAACTTTTTGTGATGATTCAGGCGGTGCGGTGATATCAATGACTTCAAGCAATTCAGTTTGGTCAAAGTATTCATTACCTGCCTGCGGAAGCTGCCAGAGAAAGAGTATCAGTAATTGGATGCATGCTGAAATTGTTACATAGAATAAAACAGGGCGATACTTAAAAAATGTATAAACAGATTCAAACCGTTTTATACTGCTCATTTTTCTGTTTTTCTCCTGGCGACAAAGATAACTTTCTGAACACCGGCGTTTTTTATTCGATCAAGAATATCACTAATGAGCATATAGGGGCTGTTTTCATCACCGTGCAGGAGAATAACTAAATCAGGATGAAGAGCGCGTTGTTTCAGAATTGCCATTTCAACATCATCCGGTGTAATAACATCGTTGTTGATAACAATACGACCGTCGGCGTTAACCCAAACAAAGCACTTATGCGCATCTTCAACCAATTCGCTATCAGTGGCTGAGGGTAATGTTATCGGCTGCTCTCGTTGCATATTAATGGCACTGGTTACAATAAGAAAAATAAGCAGCAGAAATGCAATATCTGCCATTGATGATACCGGTATTGCACTTTCGATTTTTTTTCCGCGTTTTATATTCATTGGGTATCTCCAACCGTTTTTAATGAGAGACGCAGATCAGGAACACGTTGAATTTCATTTATTACAGTTACCACAGTACCGTACGGACAATGATTACTAATTTTGAATAGAAGGATTGTTTGCGGATTAGCATCCTTGATTTCTGTAATACGCGGGCAAATTTCTTTCGTGCTAATTGTACGATCATTGAGTATTAATGTTCCGTCTGCCTCAAGATTAAGGATAAGCAGGTCGTGGGCAGAAACGGTGCGTTTTTGCGCATCCTTTTTCGGCAGAAAGATACTCAATCCTTCTTGTGTAGTAAAAACAGCAGTTACCATAAAGAATATTATCAACAGGAATGCGATGTCCGATTGTGAGGATATCGGCATTGATGCTGATAATTTTTGTGTTCTGCGGATATGCATAACTCGTATTCCGTTTATTCTGAAGAATGATTGATGATATCATTTTTCGAAATTTTATCACCTCGGAAGATTTGCTTTACCAGTTGAGATGAAAGGCGTTCGATATTTGCAATGAAGGTATTGGTCAGAGAGACGAATGTATTGAATGCAAAACTTGTGGGGATGGCGATAATCAATCCGGTTGCTGTGGTGATCAGAGCTTCACTGATACCGCCGGCAACAATACGGGCGCTTACCTGATCAGCATTGGCAATATCAGTAAATGCGTGAATCATACCGGAAACGGTGCCAAGAAAACCAAGCATTGGAGCAATATTTGAAATACTGGCAATCATGTTCAAACCTTTTTCCATTTTTGTTACTTCAATACTTGTTGCTCGGGAAAGTTCTTTTTCAAAGTTTTCTAACCCTTCATCATGAGCAATATACCCTTCTAATACGATACGCGATACGGCACTTTGATGATTATTACAAAACGGACGAATATAATCTTTCCCGTGTTGTTTAATTGCAGCAGAAAGCTCATCCTGAAATTGCGGGATGTTTTCGGTATTACGAATATAAAAAACAGTTCGTTCGATAATAAAGGCAAGTCCGAAAACAGAGACAAGCAGTAATGCCCACATAAACGGTCCACCCATTTTGAATAATGAGAAAAGCGATGTTGGGGTTTGTAGTGCTTCTTCGGCTTCTTCTTCTGATAGCATATATTGTGTATTTGTTGGTGTGGAGTCTGTTGAATTTGAAGTAATTAATTCAGTTGTTCCGTTATTCACTGTGTTTTGGGCTTTGATTTGTAATGTGTGTATGGCGGCAAAAACAGCAATTAATAGTGAAACATACACAACAAAACGAAAACGATTGTTTTTTAAAAAACGCATATGCTATACTCCTTATATAGTACGTTATTAATGCTCTATAGTAGCAGAACTATTATGAACACTTTAATAGTATAAACTTTAGACGAATAAATGCTGCAAATGTTGCATACAATATAATACTTTTCAATGGGAATATACTATTCCTGTGAACACAATTAAATTCCTGATAATTTCAGTATACGGGTTTGTTATGATACGCAGTACTCATTTTAGTTCAAACGATATTGAAATAATAGATAGTATGGTTGGTGCAATGACCGATATAGAAAAAGGAATAGTATAATTTTTGAGATGTATGATACAATCATTCTTATTATTATATGCTGATGTATTATTGATAAATGCATTTGAAGCGCTGGAATGGTGTACTTTGAGATTAGCTGGTTTTTATTTTTAACAGTATTCCCATTTAAGAAGAACGCTGTTTCCATGATGGAATTGATAATTATTGCCCTCTGCAATATCAGTGGCGATCGAAACAACAATATATTTGTATTATTAGACAGCTTTACGTTGCCGAATTATAAAACCCGTATACTTTTAAATGCAGTAATAGAGATATGCAGTCTGTGAAGATGCATGATTACTTGGATTATCGTAATATTAATCGTGCCGGCAGGTACGATAGTATAGGCAGCGGCATATGCAAAAAACAGTAATGATAATTGATGATGATGTACAATTACAAGCATTGCTTGAGTATAATTTGAATAGTGCCGGATATCGAACAACGGTTTTCGGTAATGGTTATGATGCAATAGGGGCATTTCCGTATGTCCATTGTGATTTAATTATTACTGATATTATGATGCCGGTTATGAATGGCTTTGAGTTTGTGGATACCCTGCATAAACGTTATCCGGATGCTCATGTTCCGATTGTTTTTATTACTGCTCGTGCGGAGGAAAAAATGTTTAATAAAGCCCGTACGCGCGGGATTATATATTATATCACGAAACCGTTTATTCCCAGCCAATTGATTAGTTTAATACAAAAAGTATTTCATGACCTCAATCAGTATTCAAAGGATATTGCTTCCTAATTAATTTTTGCAGTGCGATATAATTACGATAGAGTTATAATAGAGACAACAATGCATTCGTTATTGTATTCCATGCTGTATTGGTAATCAGTATTGACGATATTGTTATTATCCGACATACTGGGTATAATGAAAAAAATCAGTATTACCGTAAATGACGTTGTTTTTGAAGCCGCATTAAATGGCACGGCGACTGCACGGCAGCTTAGAGAAGTGCTTCCGCTCAAAGCATCTGCTGCTCGTTGGGGAGATGAAATATATTGTACAGTGCCATTGTCCGTTCAGCTTGAAAATCCGGCAGAAACAGTTCACATTGGTGATATTGCTTATTGGCCGCCGGGGAATGCATTGTGTGTTTTTTTCGGAAAGACGCCAATTTCAACAGCAGCGGAGATTCGACCGGCATCAGCGGTAACGGTTATCGGTCATCTTATCAGTAGTCCGGATATGATAGCGGATATAACCGGTGAGCTTATAATACATATTGATTGCATATAACTGTATACTATTTATTAATTGAGAACAACAATCATGAGGAAAATATTTTATCTTAAACTGAGTATCGTGGTATTCGTTATTATATATTGTATGCCATATGCATTGCTGACTGCTGAGGATGCATTATGGCTGAAAGCTGTACAAAATGCTGAAAACAATGCATCATGGTGTCCGGGGGCTATTATTGAAAAGGAAACAGTTTTTGATAATAACGGCAGTATTATTGAAGTATCGGAAATGTATTTTACGGTTACTGCAATTTCGGGAAATCTTTCAATTTCGCTTAATAAAGCGTATCGGGATGGGGCGGATGTTACGGAGCAGCAGATAGAAAAAGCCGCTTCAATGGATATTGATGCATTATTTCTTGAACATAATGCGAATTTGTTTCGACGCGCTGAACAGAATAAAATCACCAGTAGTAATACTCATATTGTTGATACGATTAATGATCGTGTCTGTAATAAATATACGTATCGTCTTTCTGATAAAAATCAATTATTTTCCGGTACAACATGGCTTGATACGGCAACCGGAACGCCCAGCACACTTATCCTTACTATGCAAAGTGTTCCATATACGGAAGGCAATTTAACAATGACCGGATTTACAGAAACATTTATATATTCAACAAGCACGAATGGGTCATGGTATCCGGTGCATGATACGACGGAAATGAATATCGAAATCACACAAAATACTGTACCGGTTTTCCAAGGAATGGTTGTTACGGAATATACATTTTCTGATTATTTTATACATAGTATGCCGGAAACACCGGTGAAATAAGATGCGGGGCTCATGGTTTCGTGTTCGGAATAATCGAATATACTCAGGAAATGTTTTTCTATCGGGTTGACAGTAATAATCGTATTATGATACAATGTCCGTTCCGTTACAGGCGGATAGTTTAAACAGAAAGTGTGGTGAGCAGATTACATGGCGATAAAAGAGAAGATTTCGCACGCACGAGTTGAAGTTACCGGTGATATAGAAATTGCGCTGAAAAAACTAAAAAATCAGGTTAATAAATCCGGGTTAACACAAGAACTGAAAAAGCGGCGGTATTATATGAAGCCGAGTGAAGAACGGCAGATGGCAATAAAAAAAGCTATACAGAAACGCCGCCGGCAGGAACGCCGCACACGTAATAAGACGCGGTATTAAATTAAAAAATATTGTAATGTTTAAAAAAGCGGTCATGCACCGCTTTTTATTTTTTAAATCATTAATGAAAACACATACGGTATTATAAACAGCAGTATGATTATGATATTGAGTATATTTACACTTGAAAAATGAAAATAGTGTATTATGATACTGATAACTGTAAACTATTCTGCAGTAAATAACATTCTCCGGAGGTAAAAAATGTCCGGCCACAGCAAATGGGCATCAATTAAACATAAAAAGGCAGCAGTTGATGCAAAACGCGGGAAGCTGTTTACAAAAATAATTCGTGAGATTACCGTCTCGGCGCGGAGCGGCGGTGGGGATCCTGAAGCAAATCCGTCATTACGGGCTGTTATTCAAAAAGCAAAAGATGCAAACATGCCGAGTGAAAATATTGAACGTGCGATTAAAAAAGGAACCGGAGAATTAGAAGGAGTTAATTACGAAGAAATCGTCTATGAAGGATACGGACCCGGCGGGGTTGCTGTATTGGTTGAAACATTATCAGATAACCGAAATCGAACGGCAGCAAATGTCAGACATTTATTCAGTAAGTATAACGGCAACCTTGGTGAGAGCGGTTGTGTTTCGTGGATTTTTGAACGAAAGGGCATGATTACTGTTCCAACAGACGGTCTTTCGGAAGAGGATGTTTTTGATACCGTCGTCGCTGCCGGTGCTGATGATATGAAAAATCTTGGCGATGTATTTGAAATTCTCACTGAACCGGATTCTTTTGATGCGGTGTATGAGGTTGTAAAAAACAAAGGCTGGAAAACAGAAATTGCTGAATTAACGAAGATACCAAAAACAATGGTTGAACTTGATGATGCAAAGGGGAAGCAGATGGTCAAACTGATGGAAATGCTTGATGATCATGATGATGTTCAACAGGTATATACCAATGCTGATATTTCCGATGCTGTTCTGGCTGATGCATAATGCTGATTTTAGGTGTTGACCCCGGATATGCGATTACCGGTTGGGGGATTATTGAACGAAAACGTCGGGGACAGCATATACGGTGCATTGATTATGGGGCGATTATAACACATCCGCGTGATAAAAAAACAAAGGAACCAAACCGGTATTTAAATCGTATTCATATAACTTATAAAGGGATTAAAAAGATACTGCGAAAATATAAACCTGATATTATGGCAATTGAACGATTATTCTTTTCTAAAAACCGTACAACGGCAATTGAAGTTGCTCAGGCACGCGGAACAATGCTGCTGGCGGCAGAGCAGTCCGGTATTGCGGTTTATGAATATCATCCGAACCAGGTGAAGCGCGCCGTAACAACCTCAATTCGTGCGGGGAAACAACAAGTTCAGCGTGCTATATCATTATTATTAGGATTGCATCCGATTCCACAACCGGATGATATTGCCGATGCACTTGCGGTTGCGGTATGCCATCAATTTTATTTGGAAAGTGCAGGGCATGTTGCCCACACGGTGATGCCGTTATGATTGAACTATTACGTGGTATTATACTGCATAAATCACCGGCAAATGTGGTTATTGAATGCGGCGGCATTGGATTTACACTTGGTATCCCGCTTACAACCTATGAACAACTTGCGGATACGGGGCAGGAAGATACACTGTATGTTTATTTGCATATGGCTGCATCACAAAGTGCCATTACACCACGATTGTTCGGGTTTAAAACACGGAGTGAACGTGAATTATTTATGGTATTAATATCCGTTCAGGGAGTCGGACCGCGGCTTGCTGTTACGATAGTATCACAGGCAGATGTTGGAGCATTTAAAAAAGCGGTTGTATCGGGGGACATGAGGTTGCTCACGCGTATGAAAGGTATTGGCAAAAAGAAAGCGGAAAAGATACTATTTGAATTACGTGAAAAGTTTGAGGATATTACAACAGCTGATAGTCAGGATGCCGCATCATTCCAGACACCATCTATCCGACAGGATGCTCTTGCAGCACTTATTGCACTTGGCTATACGCGCCCGGAGGCAATACGAGCCTTGCAGTCGGTAACGATTACATCGGAAATGCAGTTACAGGATATTGTCCGTGCTGCATTACACATAATAAGCGGATAAACAATGTCAAACGGCGAAATAAAACATACAAAACAACCGGCGAATGCTTTTGATGATGACCCTTCACTGCGTCCGGCAACACTGGCTGAATTTGTCGGTCAGGAACAATTAAAAAGAAATATGTGGACATATATTGAAGCTGCACGGAAGGGTAAGCGGACGCTTGATCATGTATTGCTTTCAGGTCCGCCGGGACTCGGAAAAACAACGATGGCAGTTATTATTGCGCATGAACTGAATGTCGGTTTTTATCAGCATGCAGCACCGACATTGGAAAAACCCGGTGATTTGGTTTCGATTCTTCTAAACCTTCAGCCGCATGATGTGCTTTTCATTGATGAGATTCATCGTCTGCGTCCGAATATTGAAGAGTTTTTATATCCGGCAATGGAAGATATGCGTATTGATATTGTTTTAGATTCAGGTGTTGGCGCGCGTTCAGTTAATTATCGTATTGCTCCGTTTACCTTAATTGGTGCGACAACCCGTGTCGGGATGCTGACCGGACCAATGCGTACTCGTTTTGGTATTGTTGAACGGATTGATTTTTATCCTCCCGAAGAATTAAAAACTATTGTTATACGGTCATCAAAAATTCTTCGCGTTAAAATTGATGAGAATGGCGTGTATGAAATTGCGAAACGGTCTCGCGGTACGCCGCGATTGGTAAATCGTTATTTACGTCGTCTGCGTGATTTTGCACAAGTACACGGTAATGGGTGCATTACGAATGATAGTGCCGTATATGGATTTAAAGAACTTGATATTGATGAAAGCGGATTGACGCGGCTCGACCGTGCATATTTGAATGTTATTATCGAACATCATCGCGGCGGTCCTGTCGGGATTGATACGATTGCAGCGACTTTGAGTGAGGATAGCGGTACTCTTGAGGATGAAATTGAACCGTATCTTTTACGCCTTGGATTTATTAATCGTACCCCGCGCGGACGGACTGCTACCGAAAAAGCATTTCGATTTTTCGGTAAACTAATCAACAGCAGTGAATCACAGGAAAAGCTTTTTTAAAACAGTAAATACTCTATACGGGAAATAGCATATTCAGAAAAAAGATTACTCATGATACATGCGGATAGGTGTCGGTTATTCTGCTCATAAGATTATACACTGCCTATTTTGACAGCGGTAAACGTGTTCTGTATGTGTTTCAGTATAATGCGCGCAGTGCGAATAACGTTATTATCAATCCTGATTCTTGCTTTTAAATTCCTGAAACTCATTCCAGTCAGTTTTAGAAACACTATAGGTATCAAGTATATAGGTTTGAAAAGCTTCAGCGGTTATCGGCATGAGTTGTTTGAAAATGTCGAGCATGATATCAGCATAATCAGCAATTTCCGGTTGTGCATGATCACGGTCGCATCGCAGTTTTAAAAAGTTCATTAATGCATGACCGTTCACTTTCCAGTACCATTCGGTATAGGTTGCCAGCGGTAATGCAATACGTGCAAGTTCTCGCGCACCGTTTTGTTCAAGTGTTGACTGATAACACTTTTTATTATCCATGAATACATTATTATATTGTTCGCGCAGCCGGGTATTGGTTGTATCATCGAAGGCAGCATCACTTTTTTGTGCATTATGATGTGTTCCCTGCAGGCGAAATGTATCAGGGAGAAAAAAATCAGTTCGCAGTTCTTTATACCGACCGGATTCTTCATTCCATTCACAGATACGATGACGAACCCATTGGCGTGCAACAAACATTGGAGCGCGCACATGCCAGAGAAATTCAACCATTTCAAAGGGAGAGGTATGATGGTTTTTCATCAGATAATGAATTAATCGGCGATCCTTCTCTTCACCTTTACTCACAGCAGTCCCGGTTGATACTCGTGCTGCCTGAAGAATACGCAGGTCGCTTCCCATGAAATCAACCAATTGTATGAAACCATGATTATGTACCGGAATTTGATCGGTTGAATATGATGTTGATGGTGTGCGGTGGATAATAATGTCGGACACGATGCCCTCCCGTAAAATAATACCAGCAGTGTATCAAAAAATATTAAATGGTCAACGGAAATACGAGGTTAAATATATGCCGTCAGTATGATGGAGAGGTGATACAAGAGTGTTTTTTTTATATCTTGACACAATATACTTCAATGGTAGAGTAGTCGATATATTTTATTTTAAGGAAAAACGGGTCTATGCTTATTCCAATCAGCGATGAAAATCCTTCACGAACGAAACCAACGGTTACCATTGCTATTATTGCAATCAATGTGTTTATATATTTGCTCAGTCAAATAGCGCCGGGATTATATCATAATACGATTTATTCATTCTGGACAATGATACCGAGTCATTTGACCGGCGTTGAGAACGATCTAATAGTTTCTGTTTTACTGAAATCCGGGGGATATATTCCTCCGACACCCGGTGTTATACCATGGTGGACGATTTTTACTTCAGTTTGGCTTCATGGCGGTTTGATGCATCTTGTCGGGAATATGTGGCTACTCTGGATTCTCGGTGATAATGTCGAAGATGCAATGGGGAAGTTTGGTTTTACCGTTTTTTATCTGTTTGCCGGTATAGCGGCAAACTTGCTTTACGTACTGATGTGTTTTCGTTCGCCGGTTCCGTCATTAGGCGCATCCGGGGCGATTATGGGTGTTGCCGGTGCCTATGCAGTGCTGTATCCAAAAGCACGTATACGATGTCTTTTATTCTTTTTTCTTATAATTCCGGTATTTATTCCGGCGATTTATTTTCTTGGATTTATGTTTATTGTTGATTTTTTCAGTATGATATCATCATCGTTTGCCGGCGGAATGAGAATCGGCGGAATTGCTTTTTCTGCGCATGTCGGAGGATTTATATTTGGTGCGGTTATTGCATATTATTTGGTCAAACCGACGATGCGGCGTGGCGAGTATTCATATCATATAGAATGAATATGATTATAATGCGTTTGAAGATGATGTTGTTTCAGTTATGGCGATATCTGATTTCGGAGATAATTGTATATCATTAAATATTGTATAATTTCCCCGCGCATTCCACATTGAAAAAGTTGCAACACCATTATCCCGAACAGCATTGACCTGTGTCATGATATATTCAGTTCCCCAATGAGAAGCATGCCATGCAAATGCCTGCAGGTACGGGCGAATGACCGTTCCATGTACAATACGCTGTGCGCGCCTGACGGAATGATATACAATATTATAATCGCGCTTTAAACCTTCAAACTCTTCAAAATAAGCATTATGGTAATGGGACGGATAAATCATCGGGCAAATTACATCAACATATTTTCCGAAGGTATCAATATCCTGTGCTATCCAATTTCCCATACGGTAAATGCCATTATATCCATATACATCAACTGAGATCGGAATAGTAATTGCTGCACGAGCACGACTGAGAAAATCTTCCATTGTTTCAATTTTTTTCATCTTGTCAGGGCGATGTCGGTAGAATCGATATTTCCCCGGGTCAGAGGGAAAACGAATATAATCAAATTGTATTTCATCAACATTGCCGCTTTCAGCGATTTCTTTTACAATACTGACATTATATGACTTTACAAAATCAGAATATGGATCAACCCAGAATTCAGAATCATTATATTGCCATGGTGCCTGCTGCTGAGTATCCCATACCGCATAAGCATTATTATCGTATGAGAAAAGCCGTTTGTCTTTAAAAACAACACATCGTGCGATAATATAGACGCCGGCATCATGCATTTTTTTAATTGCATTAATAAGTCGCGGATAAGGGCGATTAGCGCCGACTGCGTCAGTTATTTTGAGTTTACTGCCATAGAGAAGGTTTCCGGCATCATCTTTAAAATCAAATACAACCGCATTAAAATCGCCATGTTTAATGAGATTCATAACATGTGCGATTGTTTTTGGTGTGATTGAATACGGGTTTATATACAGTGAGCGGACGTTGTCAGCACGTAATTTTTTTGAATGTACAATTTCACGAGGTATTATACGTCGTGCCATGCATTCGGTTTTATTATATAATGCGATATAATTATTAATTCCAAAAGTATTGCCGGGAGTTGCGGTTATTAATGCAAGCGCAGAACGATTTGATGAGAAGCTGCAGGTATAGTGTACATTATCAGCAATAAATGATATGCTATTTGACGAACAGGTAAGATAGTGAATGTCAGCGGCAAGTTCATTAAAGCTGCCGATACGAAACCAGCGGTCCTGAGTATAACTATAGCGGCAGATGGTGTTATGATATCCGCTTGATGAATACAGTATTTCAGGATGCTGGGGGTCAACTGATAAACCGGTGATTTCATCCCAGAACCGCCGACGATCATCGGAGTATACTCTGCTTGGCTGGTATGCGCGCATTTTTTTCCATTTGTCGGCATTTTGTTTTAACCGCCATGTCCCATTGAATGTTGTACCGACAACAACCCACGTCTCATCCGGAGTCGGGTGATATAGAACAGATGCCGTAAAACGAGTATTACCGGACATGCCGTTGTTATGAAGCTGCTGCCATGATTGCGCATTATTAGTCGAATAATAAACGTGAAAGCGTGTTGTCAGAATCATATGTTTATTGTTAATGCTTATGGAAGTTATCTCATGATAACGGGGTTCTTTGTTTTTATAATCGCTGTATTCTAAACCTGTATTGCATATTCGCCAACTCAGTCCATTGTCATCAGAGAAAAATAATCCATGATGCCGGGTGGTTGCAAATAATGCATTTGAAGTGCGCAGAATATCAATAATGCGGATAGTATTCAGCGGTATATTACGAGGAGCGTTTAAGGTGTTTTGTAATGAAGGAGTTATATCCGTTACAGAATTATTATATAATGCCAATAATTGATTATTCGTTGTGATAATGATTATATCGGATTGAGGGCGGTGAATCCACGGCCAGAGTATTTTTTTCGGGCTGACGGACATATTAAGTACCGGTTTCGATGAGATAATAAAAGCAATATTTCCGATGATAATAATTGCGGTAAGCGTGATTAAAACAATCTTGATGAGTGTTCGTGTTAAACGTTTTTCCATGATACTATGTTTATCGGCACGGTGATGTTTTCGTTTAGTCAAACTAGATGTATTTTATCATAAGAAGGGAAATATACTCAGAGGGTTAATGTATACGATGTTTTTCAAGCTGTTTAATATCGTCGGCGGTGAAGGTTATATGAATGGTTTTACTTTTTGAGAAAGTAATTGTTCCTGGCGGTGTCCCACGCGGTCGTGTAAGGTATTTTTTTCGCGTATAAACAATTTCACCATGACCGGCTGATTTTACTTTTGAGTTCCAACCTGCAAGCATCGCAGCAGCATGCAGTTGTTCAGCAGCAAGCTCACTTTTTGAGAGGATTACTAAAACATGTGATCCCGGGTAATTATGGGCATGGAACCACCAATCATTGCCGCGTCCGAGTCGTTTACTGATAATGTCATTTTCCAAATCATTGCGACCGACAATGATAAGGGCATCATTAATGCGGTATCGTTTCCCGATACCGGAGAAAGGAGTATCTTTTTTTTTAATTTTTAGAGATTCGGGAAAGATATTTTGTTTTAATGTGTGCAGTGTTTCAATGTTTTCAGTTACACTGCAAAGGCGTTTACGTTTTTCCCATTCCTCAAGTTCGGCTTGTGTTTCCCGAGCGCGTTTTTGGGCAGCAGCAGCTTTACGACGAAGTTTTTTATAACGGGTAAAATACTCATTCATGATATTTGCCGGGTCTTTTTTTTCATCCAGCGGCAGTGTGATTGTTTTTGGCGGGATACATGAATAATCAGTTACGGTCAGTGATTTCTGTCCGGGAGTTATAGAGCTGAGCATTGATTTTATCAATTCGCCATGTCTTTTTAAGGTATCAGCGTTTTCAGCATCGCGCATGTCATTATTGATATTCTGCATTCTCCGCCGGAGTTTTTTTATTGTACGTGAGATGTATTTTAAAAGCATTTTTCTAAGCACATCAATCGGTGATACAGAATCTGATGTTGACTTGTTTTTACTGTTGTGATCATGTAATTGAGCGTTCATTGGTATAGTATACCATTATTGCCGTCATATGCAATATTCCTTTAATACTCTGCAGTAGGGATACTGTCATTCGCATACGTGATGATTTATGGATAATACTATTATTGTACAATGACTTTTGCTATTTGCGCATAGTACCCGTTAATTGATTCAATCGGCAGATTATCTTTTAAGGAAATGTTTATTGACTCGCCCGGCGCAAGAGTAATCAGCTTGTGTGGAGAAATACGTGGAGAAATAATATTTTTGATTTCTGAGGTATCGCCAATTTTTCCGCTGCCCTTTTTATATAATCTGAGGTGGTTCGGCTTTAAACGGACGGTTATGTATTTGCACCGATTATGAAGTTCAATGCTCTGTGACTTCGGTTTTACAATAGCTGCAATACGGGAAGCGGTGATTTTCTGGCGGTACAGATCATGTACAACAGAATAACGGTTCAGGAGGAATTTTCTGCCGTTATATGAAAACAATACCCCGCCGTTTGGGTTAAATGCGTTTTTTTTCGGTGAGGGTTGTATTGGTATGGTGCTTATTAATGGCGGATAATAAACAATTATTTTTCGTATAGTATAACTATTATTTGTTGCAGTCGAACATATATTCCATAATCGAATAATTGTATTGGTGATGGTACGTTCAGATAATCGACCGGGATGTGCGTAAAGACAAAGTCTTTCATGGTGTGATTTATTGGTGAGTAATGAAAGATGAACATATTCACGAACAATGCTTTTCACCTGCATTTGATTATAAAAATCAGTATGATAATTATGGTGAGTTATTTCAGCACATGCGGATAACATAAGTATGATGCTGCATAGAATAAGATAGTATACGGTTCTATTGTTGTCATTCATACGGATAACTCCTTTCTGATTTGCTGTATTGATTATTAAGGTAAAAAAAATCGTCATTTATGACAAAAAAATATGAAAGTTTTATATTGCATTATTGATTTTAATGAATTATTCTTATTATATATTCGAATGCTGGTTGAGATATTGGGAATGATGGTATTGATTATATATATACTGTGGGTTAATTAACACAGTAACAGTATGGGAGTGTTAATGAATATATTATTATGCAGCCCTGATAAAGAAATACAAATGCGTCAGTTTCATGCCTTGCAGATGAAGTTAAAAGTAACTTATCAGCTCTGTTCCACTGCACAAGAATGCAGAAATGTAATTAAATCGGGATTTCACCCGAATTTTGCAATCATTGATTATGTCTGCCCTCCCGGTAATGGTATTGATGTTATCATGCATATCCGCCAAAAAGAAGAACTGGATGCAACACGAATACTACTGATGATTGATGAACATGATTATGTTAAAGCTCAGGCAATGGTAACAATGCTGAAAGCTGAAATACAAGAAAAGCCGCTCGGTTTATTTGATATGATACGGTTTATGCGCGGCTCCTGATAATAATAATCAGTATTTGAACTGAGCGTTGGAATAACATGTAAAATATTATTATATCGTACGTAATTCCGGCAGGCGGTATTTAATTCTGCAGTAGTTGTTAGAGTATGATACGGACTGATACATTCGGCAGCACTGCCGGAGAAATATAACCGAATACAACAGTATATTTTTCATTTTTCGTAATTTCAGTATACTATTAGAGTATGAATATGAACATACGTTATTATTTACTTTTTATCGGAATAGCTTGTGTCATACCCCCCTGTTTAGCACAAGCGCCTTCGCTCGGGGTCAATCGTTTTCCTGATAGTACTCTTGGTTTGGGGATCTCAACCGAAACAATAGTCTTTTGTGACGGGAATACCACGTTCGGTGGCGGATTATTGTATCGCATGCTCGGAAAAGAAAATAACGGATTGTTTTATAACGGCGCTTTAATAGAAATCGGAGGTAATTTTTATTCATCCGCAGCTTCGCCGGCAGTATGGTATACGGTATTTGAGTTTTTAAGTTATATTCAGTGGTATTGGAATTGGCACTTTGATACCGGTGCGGGGGTTCTTGGTAAAGAAGATGAATTGAATTACTATATTAACACCGGCACAGGATATGAGTTTAATATATGGCGGGATTTGATGCTTTCAGCCGGTATTCGATATAATTATTTCCTTACCGATGATGAACAGCATTGGTTTAAACCGTTGTTTTATAAGAAATCATATTGCAGTATTTACCTGACATCAGTGTATTATTTTTAATCAGAATTACAATAATTACGCTTATTGCTTGAAGATGCTTTTCCATCATTATTATTTTGCTTTCATCCATTCACTATTTCTTACTTAAAGATACCAATGCCGGCAGGCTCTTCTTCAATAATATAGTGCAATGATGTCGGACTGGATATTGAATCATGAGTTCCCATTCTTAAAGAATATGTATATTTTTTCATGCGCTTTAGTTTTTTGTATTCACCTAACGTTTCTTCAGATGTTGCATTATAATATTCATTTGGATCAAATGTATAATATGTATATTGTGTTGCTGATAATTTCCCCGCTTCACATTTTACGTAATCACTTTTTTCTCCCACATTTAATGTTTTTAAGGAAAGCTGTTCGGAATTATTAAATGAAAACTTCATATCTTGAACATATCCCTTTGCATTATAATAATAAATTGACATTGCATCCATAATATAATCCCCATTATACCCTGTCTGATTTTCTAATCGAATTTTTGGGGCACATGATGTTGTTAATAGAATTAATACAATAGTAATAATGTATAAAAATGTTTTCATGTAGTTCTCCTCACAGGATTGCTTGTATTAAAAGGTCAATTAAGAAAATTTAATACAAGTTTATATTCATTACTATATCTATCATTAATAGTTATAATAACCTGTATATTGAATACAATATATAAAAATAGTCAATATGTCAAGTATATATGACAATATTATTCGTTATAAGAAGTGGAAAGTGGTTTTAATTATAGTAAAATAATATTTAAACTGGGAGTTTTAATAAGGATGACCCGCAAAACATCATCAGGTTTGGCAAGACTTGTCGGAAATAATATCAGAAAGTACCGGAAAAGCAATAATATAACTATTGAAGCTCTTGCAGAAAAAGCTGATCTTGGAGCAGCGTATCTCGGTGAAATTGAACGAGGAAATACAAATATTACAATATTTACAATTGAGAAAATTGCACGTGCATTAGATGTTTTTGTAAGCGATTTATTTTTAAAAGATGTAAATCAATTTAAGTTTAATAAAAATACATTTCTGAAAAAATGCGAACGTTTGTCAAACAATCCGCAATCAGTCAATCAATGTATAAAAAGCATATTGGAAATTGAAAGATTATTCCAATAATCTGCAACAACTACTGTAATGCAGGTATCATGGTATACTTTCTTTCTGTTTTTTATGAAGAATTCAATTAATAAAATCAGCCGAACAGCTTGCTAATTGATTGAAATGATATTAATTTAATACATAACATAAAACGCGGAGATAATAATGAAAACCTATAACATTGTAATAATCGGTTCGGGACCGGCAGGGCTTACTGCGGCGATTTATGCCGCGCGCAGTGAGTTTGTCCCCTTAGTTATAAAGGGCGTATCTGCCGGCGGGCAGCTTATGATAACGAATGATGTTGAGAACTTTCCCGGGTTTCATGAAGGGATTATGGGACCGCAGTTAATCGAAAATATGACCACGCAGGCTGAACGATTTGGCACGCAATTTCATTCGGGATCGGTGCAGAGTATACAAGTGCCGGATGATCCCATCAAAGAAGGATTTATTATTACGCTTACTGATGAAACACAGATTAAAGCACGTTCAATTATTATTGCAACGGGAGCTCGTGCGCGTCTGTTGCCGCTGCCGGCAGTTGATGCACTGATGGGGCACGGTGTCAGTGCATGTGCTACCTGTGATGGTTTTTTTTATAAGGGGAAAAAGGTTATTGTTGTCGGTGGCGGAGACAGTGCTGCCGAAGAAGCTCTTTTTTTAACGCGGTTTGCTGAAAAAGTGTATATGGTGCATCGGCGGGATCAATTACGCGCTTCGCGTATTATGGCGGATCGTGTTGCGGCAAATAATAAAATTGAAGTGTTATGGAATTCTGTTCTTGCAGATATTTATGATATTGAAAAAGGGAAAGTAACCGGTGTTCGATTGAAAGATACCAAAACAGATGAAGAACGTGATATGGATATTGATGGGGTGTTCTTTGGTATCGGACATATTCCGGCTACAGAGTTTTTACACGGGGTCGTTGATCTGAATGAAAAGAAATATATTATTGTATCAGATCACAGCCGTACGTCAGTTGAAGGTATTTTTGCTGCCGGTGATTGCGTTGATGCTTTGTATCAGCAAGCGATAACATCCGCCGGTATGGGTTGCGCGGCGGCGATTGATGCAGGGAATTGGCTGGCGGAAAACGGTATTTCCGATTCGTAACACTGCTGTACGAATATGAAATATAGGGAAATACGCTGTACTGCGATACAGACGTTATAGTAGTGTCCTCACGATACAGGCAAGATATACATATCTCGTTTATACATTCATTACTGATAATAATTGTATTAATAGAGCACTCTACGTTATGCCCCTTCATAGAGTACTGTCAATACGGGGACAAATGATTATATACGACGTTTGAGTATCTGCATGGTATGCTCTATCGAATAGTATTATATCTGAGGGTTTATTAATAAAATCGGGAATTATCGGGCGGTTCTTGTTTTCTTGGCGGCAATGATTGCAGTGATGCCGTAGGTGATACTTGCGGTTAAAATTATAACGGGAGTTGCCTGTATACTCACGCCGGCTTTTTCGAGGAAAAATGACAATAACAATCCCCCGGCACTAAAAACAGCACTCAGCAGTACGGCAATAACCATCATTGTTGAAAGACGATGCGTAAAGAGGCGTGCAGTGGCGGCAGGAATGGTCAGCAGAGCGATTGCCATAATGATGCCGATGATACGAACTAATAAAACAACGGTAATGCCGATAAGCGCAAGGAGCAGCATATATAAAAAGCCAACGGGCAGGTTGCCGACTGTTGCAAATTCTTCATCAAATAGGATTGCTCTAAACTCGCGATATAATAAAATAACAAGACCGACAATTACGATATCGGTAATACCAATAATAACGAGGTCGCTTGATTGAATGAGGATAATATTCCCGAAAAGGTATGACATTAAATCAGGGGCATATCCCGGTGTCAGATAAATAAAAATCATACCAATTGCCATGCCGGCTGCCCACAGTACACCAATGACGGTATCAGCGTTTTGTTGTAAACGGCGGTTTGCCGCACCAATAATAAACGATGAAAGCAGCCCGAAACCCGCCGCACCAATCATGGGAGGGATTCCGAGGAAGTATCCAAGCCCGATACCTCCATAGCAGCTATGTGCGATTCCGCCGGTAATGAATACAAGGCGTTTGACAACAACATAGGTGCCGATAATCCCCGCTGCAATACTTGCAAGCAGTGCGGCACTCAATGAATTGAATAAGAAGCTGCTTTCAAATAATTCCATTAGTGTGAATCCTTTATCATTGTTCGTGATGACCTAAAACGCGATGCGGCAGACCATGTGCGATTAAATCAACCGGACAGCCGTATGTTTGATTGATCATCGTGCCGGTGAGTTCTTTTGAATTATGGTAAAACAGTTTTCTATTAAGACAGGCAATTGTTTTTACATGTGTTGTTATACCGGTTAAATCATGTGATACAATAACAATAGGTATCGTTTCATTGAGTTCCTTAAATAATGCATAAATGTCATTTACGGTTTGTGCATCAATATTTGCAGTTGGTTCATCAAGGAGGAGGAGTTTCGGTTCAGTGGCAAGTGCACGTGCAATATAGACCCGTCGGCGTTCACCTCCTGAAAGGATTTCTATTGGAGTATCACGTTTATTATACAATCCGACGCTCTCTAAAGATTGCTGAATAACCGTATTATCATGATCAGTCAACTTTTGACCGGTTCGGTGATGATATAAACGGCCGAGTGCAACGGTTTCCCATACGGATATCGGGAAAGCGGCAGGAGTATGTATTATCTGCGGAACATATCCGATATGCCGGCGTGTTACTTTCGGTGCGTGCCCCCAAAGTGCAAGTGATCCTGAAAGGGGTGTAATAAGTCCAAGTATTGTTTTTAATAAAGTTGTTTTCCCTCCGCCGTTTGGACCAATAATGGCAATAAAATCATTTGTTTCAACAGTAATATTAATATTTTCAAGAATACGTACCGTACCTAATTGCACCGACATATTTTCAATATGTATCGGAGGATATACAGCTGGTTTATTCATGTGATTGTAATGCCTCAGCAAGGTTTTTACTGAATGTGTCAAGAGATTCAATCCAGTTTTCAGCAAGTGGATGTGTCATAATGACCGGTATGCCGGCGCTATCAGCAATCGTATGGGCATGACGGGTATCAAATTGCGGTTGGACAAACAATGCTGAAATATGTTCTGATTGAATCAGTGCTGTTATTTCTTCCATGTATGCAAAACCGGGGCTTTTATGTTCATGTTCAATGGCAATTTGTTGTAAACCGTAATCATGTGCAAAATATCCCCATGCGGGATGAAAGACGATGAATTGTTTTTTTGAAACGGTACTGAGACGGTTGCTGATAGTATGATGCAGTGTATCAATATCAGTTTGCAATTGTGTAAAGTTTTTCTCATACAATTCAGTATAGTCAGGATTCAGTGTTATCAGAGCATTTAAGATATGCAATGCCTGCATTTTCATTGCACGGGGTGATGTCCAGGTATGCGAATCGTCGGGGAGTAATTGTATACCGCGGGACGTATCAACAATCATCATGCTTTTATTATGGCTGACAATGGTATTACGCCATGTATGTTCAAACGGAAATGACGGGACACCGACTGTGATATACAGTGCAGTATGCTCAAGGCGCTGTATTTGTTTTTGAGATGGTTCATATGTTGCCGGATTTGCGCCGGGCGGTATCAGTACAATGACCTGAACGGTATTGCCGGCGATTCGATTGACGATATATTTATGCGGTGCAATACTGACCGCAACGGTCAGAACGTTTTCATCCGATGAATGCTGTTGCACACATCCGATGAGTACGATACAAAGCAGTATTATTACAAGCGCACTATATGCGAAATTGGACATAGGTTGTTTATTGTCTTTAGCCATTACTCATTAATGTAATAAAATATTCTTCAGTGTCAATATATACTACGTGTTTTATTAAAAAGAATAATACTGTAATTACTGCCAAGTTCGGGCATACGTTAACTGCTCATGCTATTAATTATTATCTGCCGCCGGAAAACCGACTTTACTTGACAGGCTATAATGGTCGTGATAGTTTTCATATTACGATAGATGATATTATCGAATAATAGTATTCGGAGAAGTATGTGTTAAAACATCGGTGGATTATATATATAGCAGGAATGATTATCATTGCCGCTGTATGCGGTGGTATTATCGCTGCACGTCAAAATTTTGCCATTACGGATATATATGCATATCCGAACCCTTTTGATAATGAGAATGAAGTAACAACGATTAAAACAACCGTTGAAGCTGCGGGAACAGCTGCCGGGACCATGACGATATTGGTATATGATATCAACGGCGAAGCGGTATGGGCGCAGGAAATAAATGTATCAGTCATTCAGGGGACCAATGAACTTGAATTATCATGGGGGGGTGAAAATGACTTCGGGCGAGAAGTGGCAAACGGTTTGTATATCTGCCGAGTTATTCTTGAACTGGGCGGAACGCATATTGTCAGTTGTCGTATTTTGGTGAAATGAGATTGAATATATGAAGCAGGTTAGTGTATTTATCAGTATACTGTTCTTTACGGTATTAGTGTTTGCCGACCAGAGTGAACTTTTATCAACCCGTAAATCAGGTGGTGCACCGGCAGCATTTTTACAGGGGGTCTACGGTGCAAAAGCGGCGGGCATGGGCGGCATGTTCTGTGCAATGATAAACTCACTTGATGCGGGAATGTATAATCCTGCAGGACTGACCGAATTAAATCATTCCGAAATTATACTTGCATCTTCATTGCAGCCGGATAATCGATATTCATTTGCAGCGGGGCGAGCATGGCTTGTTGATTATAATTTCAAGCGTGCTGCTGCCTTTTATGTTAAAGGGATGTATACCGGCGGTATTCAGGGCTATGATGCATCCGGTAATCCCGATGGGGAATATACTTTTTTGTCCGCGGCACCGGAATTTGTTTATGCCCGGCAGGATGATCTGATTGGCATTGGATTTGGCATTAAAGGGATTTATGAAAACGGATCAGTATATCAAAGTCTTGGTATTGGAGGGGATGTCGGTGCAGATATTGAACCGCCGATACTCGGCGGGACAGTGGGTATAACCATTTCGGATATTGGCATTATGTATGATATGGCAGACAAACAGCCTCGTCCGCTGCATCCGCTTTTGCGATGCGGGTATATATATCGATTAATGGGTATCGATGTTATCAGCGTCGGATTGGGGTTTTCAAAGCAGCTTGCACATCGTGGAACGTCATTTATGTTTGGTGGAGAATATGCAATGAGTCATCATATGGCGGTACGCAGCGGTATTGACGGGAAAAATATTTCATTCGGCGGCTCTGCCGGCACGAAGGCATTTCATGTTGATTATGCAATACAATATAATATGATTCTGCAAGTAGTAACGCATACAATAGGGATAGTGTTTTCAAAGTATTTATTTTAAATACTACATTAATATAACGGTAATGATAATGATACTATTAATGAGCGGTATGGTATTAGCATTGTTAATCTCCGGCGCGGTTATACTCACCGGTATTGCGGTTACACTGCATATACTTGGCGGGCGTGAAGATCGCTATAAACGTAAACTAAATGAGTATGAAAAGAATAAGGATTTTATTAATGCTATTATTGAAGCAAAAAAATTAGTTGCCTTACGTCCGCGCAATGCTGATTACCCGTTGCGATTGGCGGAACTGTATGAACGATCGAAAGCGTTTGACAGTGCAAAACGGGTTTATCAGACAATGCTAAAGCATAATATTCTCAGCTCAAAGGTATCCCGTTCAGTGATCATGGAGCGGTTGGGGCTTATTGATTTAAGTGTGAATAAAATCCGTGATGCCTTTATTGTATTTAAAAAACTTCATCAGGAGAACCCGAGATATATTCCTGTTTTAATACATCTTGGAAGGATATATGCAAGTCAGAAAGATCAAATATCAGCGCTGAAATTATTTCAGGAAGCACATAAACACATGCCGGATCATGCAGACTGTCATTATTATTGGGGGTTGACATTATTGGATGCAGGGGAACAGACCGACGGTATTGTTCACCTTGAGAAAGCGTATCGCCTAATGCCGCAAAATCAGAAAGTGCGGTTCTTTCTTGCGGCGGCATATCGTCTTATCGGGAAAACTACTGAAGCAAATACACTTGCCCAGAGTTTAAATCTCCCTTCCAATTATGAGTGGCCGTCAATTATTAAAAATGTTGGTATTATGTCGCAGAATGTTCCGCGTATTGATTTAAGTGAATTGGAAAAAGAAATTGCTGCAGATGAGGAACGTACTGAGACGAAAAATAAAGCACGGGATATTGATGGTTTTCTAAAATTAAGTATTCCCGAATTCCATGCCGAAGCGAAAAATATTATTAGTAAATTAGGATACTGCATACAGCAGGAAATAAAGGACAGACTCTCTGATCCGAATGTCTTTGCCGAATATATTGTTGTTTCAAAAAAGGATGCTGAGAAAAAGGAATCTGCAGAGAAAATATTTGTTCAGGTGAATCGTATGCAGGGGCAAATCGGTAAAATCCCGTTTCAGGACTTTCTCCATAAAATCCAAAATCTTCATGCGCGCGGCGGGTTGCTTGTTTCAACGAGTGATTTCGGCGAGGATGTAAAAAATCAAGCAGCCGCACATGCAGTGCAGCTGTATGGCGGTGCATCATTAGAAAGTATTCTTCGTCGCCGGTAAAATATTCTTTTGTTTTTTTAATCGCATTATAATTGTATACAGTGTAAACCCTCAATGTTACTCACAATCATTCTATATTACAGCAGCCACCCTAAGCCCCTTTATTCACGCGGGAG
>CAZBCL010000001.1:0-6891 GCA_964490645.1 uncultured Spirochaetia bacterium | reverse complement strand
TTCACGCGGGAGCGAAGGCGGCATTATTCCAATGCATTCGTATCAACCAGCCGTACGGTAATAGTATAATGTGAATCATCATAGCACAATGGAGGATGAGGGATACCATAAACCATAAAGAAATAATAGCCCGGAGTGCAGGGGATACGTGCTGATTCACCCTTGCCTTCACCGTTCTTATCAATAATATCAATTAATGACAAAGTATATTTACTTTCACTATCCGATTCACGTTGCAGCATCAACGTTGTATTAATGCGAGTTATTCCTGATAGCTCAATTTCCAGTGCGTATCGTTTCATATGGGGTTGTTTTAACAATTGTACACAAAAAATATCGCTGTCATTTTCAGGAAAGAGGAGACCGTTCATCGGGCGATCGAGAATAAGGGTTGTTGCTTGTGAAGCAATATCATTCGGTTCCAGTTCGTGATCATTATTGTAATTCGTTATCGTCATATGCAGCAAATAGGGAATAGTCGTCCCGGCATAGGCATGTTTTTTATCTTCAATAGTTAAATAGTATTCACCATTATTTAATAGCATCGGCATAAGGTATTCTCCGCGTCCCGTACCGAGATGATCGCCGATAAGTATATTTGAACCATTTTCATTTTTTAGTGTAAGACGAATGTTTGCGCCTTGAAAGGGTTCCAGCCACGCTGAAAATAATTGCGGTGAACGATTACGATTAATAATAAAGTGGTACGTGTCAATGTCGTGGGTAGAATTAAAATATCCGCGTATTTCATGTGCAGTATATAATTTTGTTGCAGTAGCAGGAGAATTATTCGGTTCAATTTCATAACCGGGCGGCGGCGGTTTGAGGGTAAATGAAATACGATATGGCAGCATTAAGTTTTCTGCATTGTTTGTTTGTTTAACATGAATATACAGCGTTGTCGGTTGAGGAATGCTGATAGCATTAATTCGTTCAGGTTTGCCTTGTGCGGCATCATTAACATAATAATACTCAAGGTGTTCACCGAATGCTTCAACAACCGGATCGCAGTTCGGAACACCGGTTATCAGCACTTCAATGAATACATTCGATACCGGGATTTCAAGTTTATACCAATCATTATCAGTTGGTGTTGGTTCTAATCGCGGAGTATACATAGTACCGGCGTTTATATATGCACTCACTGTTGTGCCGACCGAAACCGGCATCGCATATTCACGGGTGTCATTTGGTTCCTGCTCATCAATGAAGTTTTTTGTTGTTGTGAGAGTAACAGAAAGATCATAATACTGAGTGTCGGTATTATGAGAATCTGCAATTATAGTGGTATTGGTTTTTGGAATGTCAGCGCCGATAATGATGTAATAGTTGCCGGGTGCAAGATAGAGATATTTCAGACTTTCGGCTTGCTGCCAATCAGTTGATGATTTATATGAATAGAAATTACGATATCGAATAAGCTGCGTATCCTTGTACACCGCATAGTGTATATCATATTTTTGCATACCGGATACGGTTATCATAATAAGTGATCGGTCATTTGTATTGCCGGTTAATACAAATGAATATATATCAAGATCATCAGCCGATGAAAAAGTGCCGCGAATGTGTTCGCCGAATGATATTGGTTGTGCCTGCATACGAAGATTATTCGGTTCAATTTCAGGAATTGGTTTTGTGCAGGAGAGAAAGAACAAAATAAATATACTCAGTACAAAGAGAGAAAATGTTCGTACTTGCAGTATTGTTTTATTTTCATACATACACGATGATTGAATAGTCATGAAGAGCGACCTTTCCTTTGTAGTGAATACAAGAAATATCGGTAATGGTCATTATTAATGCAGAAAGACTGCATCTTCTTTCTTACAAAAGTAATAATAGAGATGAATCTATTTACGTCAAGTTCTAATAAAGTCTTGACGGAACCGTTTCTTTTCTTTATAGTAGCACTCCAATGACGCGGGGTGGAGCAGTCCGGTAGCTCGTTGGGCTCATAACCCAAAGGTCGTAGGTTCAAATCCTGCCCCCGCTACAGAAATAAAAATGACGGTTGCTGCTGCAGCCGTCATTTTTTTATAAAATATTCTGGACAAAATCATGTATTTGAGTACACTGTGCGCTGCATTTCGGCGAGGTAGCTCAGTTGGTCAGAGCGCGCGTCTCATAAGCGCGATGTCGGCAGTTCGAATCTGCCCCTCGCTACGGAAAAAATACCTATTCAAACGGCATTCTTTCTTCATTGAATGACTATTCAAGGAAATTGTATGCCGCAGGTTTTTTGATAAAAGCACGAAAAAAAGACTGTTAAAGTTATTAAAATGAGTACATACTATTGTATGTACCTAATCGTTTAGGTTGCGGTTGATTTAAATCTTTTATTTTCAGGAGTTTTTTTATGAGCAAGAAATTAACTATTGTTTTCGGGGTTATACTTACTGTTTTTGTATCATCAGTGTTGGCGCAGCCCTATATTGAAGTTAATATGGTTGGATATCTTCAGAATGACACAAAAATTGCAATTATGCAGTCGGATTCATCAGCATCCGGCAGCTTTTATGTTAAACGTGATAGTGATGATACAACCGTTTATACCGGAACCATTGGGAATGACCGTGGTGGTGAATCATTTAATCACTCATATGAATTAGACTTTTCTTCTTTTGGGCCGAGTGCCGGGGGTCCATATTATCTCGAAGTGGGGTCAACTGAATCGGAACGTTTTTATATCAGTAGTACCGGCTATGCACAGGTAGTAAAGAAAATATTAAAATTTTATAAATCGCAGCGTTGTGGTGATTGGGATCCGGAGATTCATGGTGCCTGTCATGAACATGATGCAAATGCTCGTATTGACGGCGGAGGTTCAACACATGATGCGTCAGGGGGGTGGCATGATGCCGGCGATTATCTTAAATTTGTTGTTACAACGAGTTATGCAGCGTATTCGCTTTTATTTACCTATGAGTTTATGGATGAACACTTTCTTGAAGCAAATGTAAATAATGCGTTTGGGGATAGTTATAGTGTAACTTCTTCAGGCGGGACATCAGGTGCAAATAGTATTCCTGATATTTGCGACGAAGCACGGGTCGGATTAGAATGGCTGCTGAAAATGACTTCAGGAAGTTATTATTTTCAGGTTGGCAGTCGTGCTGATCATGAAGGAAGTGCTGTTGGCTGCGGGAATATGAATGTATGGCGTTGGCCTGAAAGCGATGATAATTGCAGTGATTGTTGTGAGGATATTACACAGCGTGTGGTTCATGAGGATTTCGGAAAGAACCTTGCCGGAAAATGTATGGCAGCATTTGCATTAGCATATAAAATATGGAACGATAATGGGTGGGATTCATCATTTGCAAATACGTGCCGTTCACGTTCACAATCCATCAAAAATGATTTAAGTAGTATTACTGAAAACTGTAAAGACACAACAGACAATTATTATGAAGAAAATACATATCAGGATGATGTTGCAATCGGATTAATAGAAATGTATCGCAATGGGGATGCAACTCAATCAGAAGCTGAAAATGCAGTGAACGGATTATGGGACTCTGAGCCTATCGGATGGGGCTCAATGGAGTTTTTTGCATATTATCGTGCCCGTAAAGAAGGGTTCGGAAACAATATTGATCAAAAGATGAATAATATTTTATCAGGTCCGGATAATAATATGGATTCGGATATTTTTTATCAAGGCGCTTCGTATCCCTCATGGGGTTCAACACCACGTTTTATGGGACTTGCTGCCGGTGCATTAATGTATCGCCATCGAAGAGCCTCACTTGATGATCGTTATTATATGCTTGCGGTGAATGAACGAGATTTTATTTATGGTCGAAATCAATGGGGGGCAAGTTTTGTGGTTGGTGTTGGTGAAGACGGACCGGATGGTACCGATGATGACCCGGAAGATATGGCGTCGTTTCTTGATTATGTGTACAGCAGTAAAATTGTCGGTGCTGTTGTCGGAGGTCCGACCTTGTTCCAATATGAATCAGATCGTCCAAGTTCCGATGAGTATGAGGATTTTCATACTAAAGCAAGAGATAATGTTATTTATTTTGACTATCGTTATTCGTATATTGTCAATGAACCATCAATAGATTATGCGGCAATGACAATGTTTGTAACAGCATATTTTGCGTGCTATCAAGTTGATCCGAAACCGCAAATTACCATTACTTCTCCTTCACGAAATGCATTAGCCGGTTCAGTTAATATCAATGCAATGATATCCTGCCCATCAACAGTGAATAGTGCAGAATATAGAATTGATTCGGGCTCATGGACAACAATGACCACGAGCGGTTCCGGTCCGTATACCGCATCAGCAACACATTCATTTACGTCAGCTGATGTCGGAGATCGCACGGTTTGGGTGCGGGCGCATAATACTGCCGGTCATTGGGGAACGAATTCAATAGTTGTAACGATATATACACAAGACAGCTCACAGGTTATGCAGTTGACCGATCCGATTATTGATGATTTTGAAGATGGAGATGTTGTTAATAATAATCCGTTTATGCAGTATTCATATGCTATGAGCTATTCAGATCCGCCGGCAACGGCATCTTCCGTTGATATATCAAATATTGCCGGGGGACCAAGCGGAAGCACACGCTGCGGACGATATTACGGGAGTGCTACTGATTCTTCGGGTCATTATGCCGGGTTCTCATTTGAAGAACCATTTGGTGACGATCCTATGAAAATAGAACAACGTATGGATATTCGTACTGCGACTCATTTGCGTTTTGATATACGCTCCGATGCAACATTTCCGTCAGGGGTGCAAATGTATGTAAAATTAATACTGAATACTAATTCAGCCGGCGGGAAAAATAATGATGATGATTATAAGCACAATATAACTGCAAACATTTCATCATCATGGCAAACGATTACCATACCATTATCAAATACTGCAACAGGGTTCCAATCTGAAGGATGGGGACCGCCATTATCGTGGGAAGCGAATCAAACGAATGTCGGTGGCATTACATTTGCAGTAGAAACATCAGGCGGCGGTTCTGATTCGCTGTCAATGTCGCATTTTGATATTGATAATATACAAATTCTTGGTACTGCATACATGTTTGGTGTTGGCGGACCGCCGACACTGATGATATATTGGCCGACAAATAATTATCAAATGAGTGATATTGAAAGTGTTGAATGTTTTGCGACTGCAGCCGGTGGATTGGACAGTGATCATGTACAAGTTCGATGGGACAGTTCATCTACATGGTCAAATCTTTATCCAAAATCAAGTACGGAGTGGAGTAATTTACTTGATACACGTATTATTGCAAATGGAGCGCATACTCTTTCATTTCGTGCTGAAGATACTAATTCAGGAAAAGCGGTAACAAATACTATTAATGTTACCGTACAAAACTCTGTCACTCCTGACATTGATTTTCATTGGCCGTCAACGAATGGGCAAACATGGTCAGGAAGTGATCCGATGGAAATTGGTATTTATACAAATGGTATTGATATTGTAACCGGAACAGCAGAGTTTCGTCTCAGCGGATGGAGTCCTCCTTCGCGATGGGATTCGCTGATATATGTTAATCATGATAGTGGCGCATATATTTTTAGTAATTTACTTAATGTAACAACAGTGCCGAATGGCAATCAAACGTTATTGGTTCGGGTCCAGGATGCAAATGGAACAAACTATATTAATTCACTTCCTATTAAAGTGAGAAATATTCCTTCTCTTGATGTCTATGATCCGTCATCAAATGCTGTTCTGCAAGGGCTTGCAGATATTTCAGCCGGGGTATATACGAATGGTGCAACGGTGAATTATGTTGCGGCGAGAATAGATAATAATCCATGGTTTAATTTGGTGTATGCAAGTAATGTCCCGGACGGTAAAGATTATACGAATACGCTTTCAACGGCGGCGTATAGTAATGGACCGCATACTTTTATTGCGAAAGTGAATTACGGCACATCAGAGGAAATATCGACGACACTGCCGATTTTTATATCGAATGTTATCAGCGCTGAATTCTATTATCCGACGAACGGAAGCAAGCTTAGTGACGTAAACATTGTACAGGTCGCTTTCTGGACGAACGGCGGAGCTCCGGCAACCATGCATTATCGTGTGGATACCGGCGCATGGAGTAATCTGAGTTTTGTTTCAAATGATTTAGCGAACGGCGGAGTGATATATTCTAATATTCTTGATGCGCGTTCACTGAGTTCAGGATCACATACATTATTCCTTGAGCTTATTGATTCAAATTCAAAAGTTGCAACACAAACAATCAATATTAGTGTTGATAAACCTCCGCGTGTTGTCAGTGTTTTATCGCCGGGTGCCGGAACGACAAACAGTGGTAATATAAATATTCAGGCGTATATTACAGATGATAATTCAGTTATATCCGCGGATTATCAAGTGGACAGCGGCAGCTGGCTGCCGTTAAGCGGGACACCAAGTACGGGGGGGATGTGGACAGCAACACTTGATTCAACAACATATAGTGATGGTATTCATACTATCTATATTCGCGGTATTGATGTATTGACTGCAGAGGGAACCAATTCGGTTTCCGGGATTGTTTTTGACAATACAGGACCGGTTATTTCGGGTATTGCACCGAATGCGGGAAGCGGCAGTCAAAGCGGAACAATTAATATTGTTTCAATTATTACTGACGGGTTAGCGTATGTAAATATTGCACAATATCAAATCGATAATAATGGATGGCAGGTGCTTGGCGGGAGTGAACCGAATTATGCAGCGAATAATGTTGATATCAGTTCATTAAATAACGGAAGTCATACCCTATATATTCGTGCGCAGGATACGCAGAGTATTTGGGCGACGAATAATGCAACCTTCACGGTTGCGAATAATGCAGCGCCGGTGATAACAACCGTTTCTCCGACACCGGG